>DASRCS010000069.1:0-13140 GCA_035652995.1 Pyrinomonadaceae bacterium | reverse complement strand
GATGCGGCGGCGCATGAGCACGCGGCTCTGCGGCGTCACGTCGTCGGCGAAGGGCAGGCGCGACAGGTCGCCCAACTCCCACGCGAGGAGCCAACGCCGGAAGAAGCCGCCGACCTCGAAGCCGCCCTTGCCCTCGTAAGTCGTCGAGGCGTTGGCCTCGCCCTGCGGGTAGTCGAACTCCTTCTGCCGCGTGTTGACATAGACGGTCGTGTCGGTCTTCTCGCCGAAGTAGATTTGCGGTCGCGTCAGCTTGATGTCGGGCGTGGAGGATTCGGTCGGCATGTTCGAGAGGACGAACTGCGGTCGGCCTTCGGGCGTGAAGCCGTTGGCCGGGTTCATCGTCACGCCGTAGCCGTGCGTGTAGATCAGACGCTCGTTGATCCAGTTGCCGCGCGACGACGCGGGCAGCTTCGACACGTCGAGTTCGCGCGCCGCGAGCATCATCTGCGTCGTCTGGCCGCCGACCTTATAGCGGTCAATGTCAACGTCGTTGAAGTCGTAGTAGGTGCGAATCTCCTGCACCTGCCGGAGCGTCGCCTGAAGCGCGTGATAGTCCCAGATGCGAAGGTTGTCGAGCGTCGGCTTGTTCGCGTCGAGCGCGTAGGCCGAGTCGTCCGTGTCTGCCGGGAAGTCGCGCGCCTCGACGCGTTCGAGGTTGAACGCGCGACGCGTGGCGGCGATGTTGCGCTCGATGTAAGGCGTCTCGCGCTCAAGCTCGTTCGGCTTGACGACGAAGCTCTGCACGTAGCCGGGGACGATGAGGGCGGCGATGACGTAAACGACGACGGGCAGCGCGAGCGCCGCGAGCAGCAATCGCAGCCGCCGCGTCGAGAACGCGTTGACGAGCGCCACGACAGCGGCGACGACGAGCGCGACGGCGACGATGAAGAGTCCGGGCAGAAGGTAGTGGTCTTCGGTGTAGGTGACGCCGCTGAAAATCTGGTGGTCGTCGAACATGAACGAGAAGCGCGCGAGATAGACGCGAACTGCTATCGCGACGAGCAGGACGGCGAGCGCGGTCGAGGCGGCCTTGTACGCCGCGACACGAGCGGGCGCGTCACTCGCTCCCTTCGACGTGAGCCTGGCGCGCGCGTCTTTGCCCGTCGGGATCAGTCCGAGCAGCGCGTAGGCGCACGCGCCGCACAGGACGATGAAGGCGAGCGTCGTCGCCCACGACGTGACTGCGTCGAGCGCCGGCAGCGTGAAGAGGTAGAAGCCGAGGCTTCGACCGAACACGGGGTCTGCGTCCCCGGTCTTCGGCGCGTTCAGCCACAGCGCGAAGGTCTGCCAGGACTCGCTCATCGAAATGCCGTAGCCGAGTCCGAACAGAGCCGCGACGATCCACGCGGCGGGCTTCAGAAGTCGCGCGGGCTTGACGAAGACGGGCTGGTTGTTGACGACGACGCGGCGCGGCGCGAGCGCCGAGACGACGAAGGCGCGCTCCATCAGCCAGAACGCGCCGCGAAGTATCACAGCCGTCGCGACGGCGAAGACGGGGAACAGCGCAAGCTCGTACCAGAAGCCCGTCCAGTAAACAGACTCGTAGCCGAGCGAGCCGTACCACAGCGTCTCAAGATAGACGCCCGCCGCGCGCGAGAGAAATATGAAAGCGACGACGAGCGCCAGGATTAGCAGCCACAGCCGCCGCCTCCGGCCTCCGCCCGACCGCTCCGGTTTGATGTCAATGACCTCGCCTTCAAAGTCGTCCTGCTCGTCCTGTCTTCTCGCTGCGCTCATATCTGGAAGGATACTCCGAAATCGAGAGAAGTGTTACCTGCGACAATCGAGCGAAGCATAAGCTGCTTCGCGCTTGGTCTCAACTACGACTTCAATGCTCGTGCGTTCGGTGCGAGTGCGTGTGCGGGTGCGCGTGGACGGTGCCGGGGCCGTGGACGTGCCGGTGCGCGTGAATCAGGCTCGTGCGGCGAAGCAGCGCCTCGTCACGCAAAATATCTGACGGCGTGCCTTCGGCGACGATGCGGCCCTCGGCGAAGACGAGACAGCGGTCGGCGATGTCTTCGATCACGTCGAGGTCGTGCGTCGCGGTGACGACGGTCTTCGCGCCGCCGCGCGCGTCCACGAGCAGGTCAATCACGCGGCTGCGGCTCGCCGGGTCGAGCGCGGCAGTCGGCTCGTCGAGCAGAAGCACTTCGGGGTCGAGCACGAGGACGGAGGCGAGCGCGACGCGCTTCTTCTCGCCGCCCGAAAGCCTGTGCGGCGGTCGGTCTTTCAGGTGCGCGACCTCCATCAACTCAAGTGACGCGGCGACGCGCCGACGAATCTCGTCCTTCGGCCAGCGCATTTGCAGCGGGCCGAACGCGACCTCGTCGAAGACCGTCGGGTTGAAGAGTTGAACGTCCGGGTTCTGGAAGACGAGTCCGACGCGGCGGCGGAACGCGCGCGCGAACTCGTCGTCCTGAAACCCGGCCTCGGTCAGTTGCTCGCCGCAGAACGCGACGCTCCCGCGCTCGGCGAAGTAGAGTCCGTCGAGCAGGCGCAGCAGCGTTGACTTGCCCGAACCGTTCGCGCCTACCAGCGCGACGCGCTCGCCGCGACCGACCTTGAGCGTCAGCCCGTCGAGCGCCGTCACGTCCTCGTAGCGGTAAACGACATCGCGAACGTCGAAAACGATTTCGGGCAACGGCGGCTCCTTGCGACGGAAGTTAAATCGAAGGCGGCGCGAAGCCCCGGCGTCCGAGCCAGAACAGCGCGACTGCGGCGAGAAGGAAGGCGGCGAGCGCGAGCCAGTCCCGGCGGCGCATTTGGAAATCGTCGAGCGTATAGACCTCGCCGCGGAAGCCGCGCGACTGCATCGCGAGATAGACCTCGCCGCTCAGTTGAAACGTCCGCGCGAGCAGCACGCCCGCGCTCGCCGCCGCGAGCCTCCGGCCCGTCGGGCCGTCGAGCGCGCCGACCGTGCGGCTCTGACGCGACTCGAACATCTCGCGCGCCGTCTGAAGAAGCAGGAAGACGTAGCGATACGTCATTCCGAGTATCACGACGAACACGACCGGCACGCCGAGCGACGACAACGCCTTGAGCACGTGCGTCCAGGGCGTGCAGAGCACGAGCAGGAGCGAGAGCGTCACGGCTGTCTCGACGCGCGCGACGAGGTAGAGCGCGCTCTGAATCCCCTGTTCCGTCAGGGGCCAGCCGAGCAGCGGCAGACGCATGGCGGCGCGGCCCGGCGTGATGAACAGGGCGGGCAGCGCGATGAGCGCCGTGAAAAGAAACGCGCCGAGCCACGCGCGCGCCGCGAGCGTTCGCAGGGGCACGCGCGAAAGAAGCGCGAGCGCGAGCGCGACGGCGAACACGCAGATGATCGTCGGAAGGTTGCGTGCGAGCGCGGCGTCGAGCAGGAGAAGCAGGAGGCCGCAGACCTTCACGCGCGGGTCGAGATGTTGCAGAAGACCGTCGGCCCTCGCCAACTCTTCGGCGTAGAAGGCCCGCTCGGTGCGCCACACAATCGTCGCGAGCGTGCGCTCGACGGAACTCAGACGCCGCCTGCGCCGCCTTGTTCGCGGAAGCAAGACGCGAGACTCCGATTCGTCAACGGCGATGTCGCGTTTGTGTATCGCCTTCACCCGACACCTCTCGCGGCGCGGGCGAGGCGTCCGAGCAGGAGGAAGAAAAGGATGACGAGGCCCGCGCCGAAGAGCGCCGACATCAGGTAGCCGAACGCGGCGCTCTTCAGGAACGGCGGCGCGTAGTCGGGCATCGGCGCAGACCAGAGGTGCGAGAGCCGTTCGAGTCCGGCGGGCGCTTGCGCGGGCGGCGCTTGGTTGCCCGACGCGGACGCGATCCGCGCGCGCGCCTGAGCGTCCGAAAAATCCTGCGGCCCCCACTCGCCCCACGCCGTGCCCGCCGCGAGCAGTCCCAACGGAGTCAAAATCAGGAGCGCCGCGAGCGCGAGCCACAGCGGTCGCGCCGCGCCCCAGATGCTCTGACGCGCGACTTCGACGCTGTTCGCGGTGGCGCGCGTGTTCAGTCTCAGAAGCGCGGAGTCGGTGCGCTGGAGATACGCGACGACGCCCGCGGTGATGAACATCTCGGCGAGTCCGGCGAGGGTCAGATGCCCGATGAGCATCGCCGGAACCGCGACGCTCAAAGGATACGGCGCGTAGAGCGGCGCGCCCGCGGCGTCGTGGAAGAATCTCGGCTGGATGCCGAACTCGACTCCGGCGCAGAGCGCCGCCGCGTTGATTGCGGCGTAGCCGGCGACTGCGGCTGCGACGACCCGGCGCGTCGAGCCGAGCGGCGCGCGCGCCGAGAGCAGACGGTACACGCCCGAAGCGACGAGCGAGCCGACGACCGCCATGTTGAGCGAGTTCGCGCCGAAGGCCGTGACGCCGCCGTCGCCGAAGAAGACGGCCTGAATCAGAAGCGCGACCGAGATCGTGATGATCGATGCCCAAGGCCCAAGAATTATCGCCGCGATGCCGACGCCGATTGCGTGCCCCGTCGTCCCGCCCGGCAGCGGCAGGTTGAACATCATGATGACGAACGAGAGCGCCGCGAACAGCGAGAGCGTCGGCACGACGCGCGTGTTCAGCATCCGCCTGACCCGCCGCAGCGCGACGTACCAGAACGGCGCAGCCGCGGCGTAGAGCGCGGCGCACGTCTCAGGACTCAGGTAGCCGTCGGGTATGTGCATGAAGCTATTGACTCGGCCCTCGACGCGGAGCGCGAGTCTGCCATCCGCGTTTTAAAGTCACGGATGGTGTAGCGTGGCGGCGCGGCAGCCGTCAAGCCCGCCGGGGTCAGGAGGTATCCCCGCGGCGGCGCGGCGAAAAATTTACGGAAGGCGAAATTGATAAGGGCGCGCGCGGTCGTTTATACTTGCGTCTGTTCGAGCATGAAGGACTGTGGTTGAGTGTCAGGAAGTTCCCCTGTGACGATGCCCTCACAGCAAGAAGTGACGAGGCTGCTCGTGCGGTTGACCGACGGCGACCGCGGCGTGCTGGACGAACTCCTGCCTCTCATCTACGGCGAACTGCGGCGGCTCGCCGCGGGCTACCTGCGGCGCGAGCGCGTGGGCCACACGCTCCAGCCGACCGCGCTCGTCCACGAGGCATACCTGCGGCTCGTTGACCAGACGCAGGTGCGCTGGCAGAACCGCGCGCACTTCCTCGGCGTCGCCGCGCAGATGATGCGGCGCATTCTGGTTGACCACGCGCGCGCGCACGAGGCCGGCAAGCGCGGCGGCGAGTTCCAGAAGCTCTCGCTCGACGAGAACATTGACGCTTCGGGCGAGGCGCGCGACCTCGACCTCGTCGCGCTCGACGACGCGCTCGAGCGGCTCGCCGAACTCGACCCGCAGAAGTCGAAGATCGTCGAGCTTCGATTCTTCGGCGGACTCTCCGTCGAGGAGACCGCCGAAGTCCTGGGCGTCAGCGCGCCCACGGTCAAGCGCCAGTGGCGCATGGCGAAGGCCTGGCTCTACGGCCAGCTTCAAAACCAGTGATGAGTACGAGGCGCGTGGCGACGAAATAAAAACGGGCTGCCTCCCGTCCGCCGCCTTCCGCCTTCGTGCTCTGCCTTCATCACTTGCTTTATGACCCCCGAACGCTGGAAACAGATCGAGGATTTATTCCAGTCGGCGCTCGACCTTCCCCCAGACGAGCGGCGCTCCTACATTGACGACGCGTCGGGCAACGACCCCGAACTGCGCGAGCACGTCGCCGCGCTCGTCGAACAGTACGAGGCCGCGGGCGACTTCATCGAGCGGCCCGCGGTCGCCGCCGGCGCGCTCAGCACCCACTTCGACACGGAATCTTTTCAGCCTTTCCCCGCCGCGGAGCTCGACCCGGCGATAGGCCGGCGCGTCGGCGCGTACCGCCTCGTGCGCGAGGTCGGTCGCGGCGGCATGGGCGCGGTCTATGAGGCGTTGCGCGACGACGGCGAGTTCCGGCACCGCGTCGCCGTCAAGCTCATCAAGCGCGGGATGGACACCGACTTCATCCTCCGGCGCTTCCGCAACGAGCGCCAGATTCTCGCCACGCTCGACCACCCCTACATCGCGCGACTCCTCGACGGCGGCACGACCGACGACGGACTCCCGTACTTCGTCATGGAGTTCATCGAGGGCCTTCCCGTCTATCGCTACTGCGACGAGAACAAGCTGACGGTCGCCGAGCGTTTGAGACTCTTCCGCCACGTCTGCGACGCCGTCCACTACGCGCACCAGAAGCAGGTCATCCACCGCGACATCAAGCCCTCGAACATTCTCGTCACGCCGCAGGGCGTGCCGAAGCTTTTGGACTTCGGCATCGCCAAGCTGCTAGACCCGCAGATCGCGGGCGAGATCACGCTCGACCCGACGGCGACCGCCATGCGCCTGATGACGCCGGAGTACGCCAGCCCCGAACAGGCGCAGGGGCAGCCCGTCACGCCCGCGACCGACGTTTACTCGCTCGGCGTCCTGCTCTACGAGCTGCTGACCGGCCACCGGCCTTACCGACTCCGCAACCGCGCGCCGCACGAGATGGCGCGCGTCATCTGCGAGGAGGAGCCGCCGCACCCGTCGGTCCGCATCACGAGTCCCGAAGACCTCCTGCCCGCGCAGACCACGAACCCGGACACGGAGACCCTGAGCTATCTCTACTGGTGTCGCGGCGCGACGGTCGAGACGCTCCGGCGCGAACTCGCCGGCGACCTCGACAACGTCGTGATGAAGGCTTTGCGAAAAGAGCCGGGCGAGCGTTACCAGACCGTGCAGGAGATGCGCGACGACATCACGCGCTATCTCGAAGGCCGCCCCGTCAGCGCGCCGCCCTTCTTCTCCGCCGACGTTCACAGGTCCGCGCCGCCCGCCGAGGCGGAAGCCGGCGAAACGTCGCTCGCCGTTCTGCCGCTCAAGACTCTCGACACGCACGAGAGCGAGGCGGGCGGCGAGTACATCGGCATCGGACTCGCCGACGCTCTCATCACGCGGCTCGGCTCGCTCCGACGCTTCACGCTCAGGCCGACGAGCAGCGTCGTCCGCTACAAGGGCGCGGACACCGACCCGCTCGCCGCGGGCCGCGAACTCGGCGTCTCGTTCGTCCTCGAAGGCCGCGTCCGCCGCGCCGGTCAAACCTTGCGCGTCACGATGCAACTGCTCGACGTTCACGCGGGCGCGACCGTCTGGGCAGGGCAGTTCGACGAGAAGAGCGAGGACGTTCTCCAACTCGAAGACTCGATCTCCGAGCAGGTCGCCAAGGCGCTCGTCCCGCAACTGACGGGCGGCGAACGTCTGCGTCTCGCGCGCCGAGGCACCGACAACGCCGAGGCTTACGAGGAGTACATGCGCGGGCGCTACCACTGGAGCGCCGGCAACGAAGAGGGCTTCGCGCGCGCGCTCGTCCACTACAGCCGCGCCGTCGCGCTCGACCCCGACTACGCGCTGCCGCACGCCGGGATAGCCGACTACTACAACGTGCTCGGCCTCTACGCCGTGCTCCCCTTCTCCGAGACCTCCGCCGCCGCGCTCGAGGCCGCGCGCAAGTCGGTCGCGCTCGACCCGGCGCTCGCCGAGGGCTACGCGGCGCTCGGCTTCGCGACGCTGACTCACGGCTTCGACTGGGACGAGGCCGAGCGCCACCTGCGCCGCGCCGTCGAACTCAATCCGAACTACGTGACGGGCCGCCTCTGGCTCTCGTTCTTCCTCGGCATGGAGGGGCGCTTTGAAGAAGCTCTGGCGCACGCGCGCCACGCGCTGCGGGTCGCGCCGCTGACGCCGCTCGCGCGCCACACTCTGAACTGGACGCTCTACCACGCGCGCCGCTACGAAGACGCAATCGCCTCGGCGCGCATCCTCGTCGCGAGCGAGCCGCAGTACGGCCTGGGCCGACTCCTGCTCAGCCTCGCGCTCTCCTGTACCGAAAGACACGACGACGCGATTGATGAATGCCGCCGGGCCGTCGCGCTTCTCGGCAGGAGTCCGTATCCGCTCTCGTGGCTCGCCTCGCTCTGCGCGGCGGCGGGCCGGCGCGAAGAGGCGCTCGCCGTGCTCGACGAGATTCGCGGGATGGAGGCTGGCCGCTACGTCTCGCCCTACATGCTCGCGCTCGCCTACTGCCGGCTCGGCGAGCAGGAGGTCGCGCTCACGGAACTCGCGCACGCCTTCGAGATTCGCGACGCTCGCCTCGTCTGGCTCGGCGTTGAGCCGCAGTTCGACGCCCTGCGCGGTCGCGCGCGTTTCGAGGAACTGCTGCGGCGCACGAACAACCCGCTCGCCTCGCGCCGCGCGGAGAAGGCCCCGACGACCGGGCCGCACGGCACGGACGACGACGAGGCGCGTCAGCTCTACGTCGCCGGTCGCTACTTCGCGACGCGGCGCACGGCGGAAGGGCTGCGTCAGGCCATCGAGCGCTTCGAGCGCGCCGTCGAGCGCGACCCCGCGTTCGCTCTCGCGCACGCGGAGCTTTCCGACTGCCACGCGCTCTTAAACTGGTTCGTCGAGCCGCCGCCCGCGGGCGCTTGGGAGAGCGCGAAGAGAGCGGCGCTCAGGGCCGTCGAGGCCGACGACTCTTTGTGCGAGGCGCACGCGTCGCTCGGCTTCGTCCGCCTCAACTACGAGCGCGACTTCACGGAAGCCGAGGCCGAGTTCCGGCGCGCAATCGAGCTGAAGCCGGACATCGTCGTCGCGCGCCGCTGGCACGCCTACAACCTCGCCGCGATGGGCCGCCACGACGAGGCCGTCGCCGAGATCAACCGCGCGCAGTCGCTCTCGCCCACGTCGCCCGTCGTCGCCACGGCGGTCGCCAACGTCCTCTTCCTCGCGCGCCGCTACGACGAGGCAATCGCGCAGTGCCGCCGCGCGATGGAACTCGACCCCGGCTCGATCTCGACCCACATTGTGCTGCGCTGGTGTTACGAGATGAAGGGGATGTGCGACGAGGCGCTCGCGGTTTACGAGCAGGAGCGCGCGTTCGCGGGCGACACGCCGACGACGCGGGCCAAGCGCGCGCACGTCTTCGCCTCGTGCGGCAGACGGGACGAGGCGCGCGAAATCCTGCGCGGACTCGCCGAGCAGCGCGAAGGGCAGTGGGTCACGGCATACGAGATCGCGGTCATCCACTCGCTCCTCGGCGACACGGACGAGGCGCTCGACTGGCTCGCCGTCGCCGAGCGCGAGAACGCCGTCGGGCTGACCTACGCGCGCGTTGACCCGCGCCTCGACGGCCTGCGCCACGACCCGCGCTTCGACGAGATGCTCCGGCGACTCTTCAAGGGATGACCGAGAGGGCGTGAGGCGGGCACTTGCGGGCTGAATCAGCCGTGCGAATACGCCGCCTCGCGCACGCGCGACTCGCGCCTCCGGTCGGCGCGACGGCGCGCCTTCAACTTCTGTGCGCGGCTGCGCGCGCGCAGCGCCAGCCTGTAGCCGATCCCGTCGAACGCGGCCTCGACCACGCGCGACACCGGCATCGCGAAACTCTCCGAAGTGAGCGTCAGGACGACGCCGAGCGCGAAAAGCGCCGCCGTGATTTGAATGATGCCTGACATCACACGCTCTCCTTTCCGCACGTGCGCGGGAAGACGAAGCCCGAATCCCTCAAGAGCCTCGCGTAGTTGTGCCGGAACTCCTCCGTCCGCCGCACGTGCTCCCGAACCCAGCCCGACACAACGTCCCTCGGCGCGCGGCCTTTGTCGCGCCCCCGCGACTCGGCCTGGCCGTGCGCCGCCGCCCCTGTTTCCGCTGACTGCCCGCGTTTGATGACTCGCACCTGCTTCAAGCCAGCCATGATTTTTTCCACCTCCACACACTAACGCGAGAGTCGCGTCGAAAAAGGGTCACGCCCGCCCCACGACTTTCTATCCCTGATCCTTTTCGATATATTCCCCCGCGTTTCATCGTGGCGGTAAAAATCCGGCCTCGCGACGGCGAACGTATTTGAGAAAAACTTTTCTACGAAAGGACTTTCCACATGAGCAATCAGAACGAAGCGGCGGCGCAGCAGCAGGTGCCGCCCGAAGCGTACTTGATACAGTTGGCACTCGGCGCGCTCGTCACGCAGGCGCTCTACGTCGCGGCCAAGCTCGGCATCGCCGACCTGCTCGCGGGCGGGCCGCGCCCCGTCAGCGAACTCGCCGCCGAGACCTCGACGCACGAGCGCTCGCTCTACCGCGTGCTGCGCTCGCTCGCGAGCGTCGGCGTCTTCCGCGAGTGCGACCCGAAAGTTTTTGCGCTCACGCCGGCGGCGGAGCCTCTGCGCTCCGACGCGCCGAGTTCGCTGCGCAACGGCGCGATCTTCATGGGCGAGGACTGGCACTGGAACGTCTGGGGCAACCTGATGCACAGCGTTCGGACGGGCAAGCCCGCGTGGGGGCGCACGCACGGCGTCGAGGTCTTCGACTACTTCGCCGCGAACCCCGAATGCGCCGCCATCTTCAACGGCGCGATGACCGACATGAGCACCGGCGTCTCGCCCGCGATAGTCGAAGCCTATGATTTCTCGGAGTTCGGCGCGGGCACCATCGCCGACATCGCGGGCGGCCACGGCTACATGCTCGCGCAGATTCTGAAGGCCAACCCGAAGCTGGGCGGCATCCTCTTCGACGTTGCGCCGGTCATCGAGGGCGCGGGCGAACTCCTTGAGCGCGAGGTCGTCGCCGCGCGCGTCGAGAAGGTCGCGGGCGACTTCTTCGAGTCGGTGCCGGGCGCGGACGCCTACGTCATGAAGCACATCATCCACGACTGGGACGACGAACGCGCGGTCGCGATCCTCTCGAACATCAGAAAGGCGATGAGACAGGGCGCTAAAGTTTTGGTGGTCGAGTCGGTCGTCCCCGAAGGCGACGGGCCGCACTACTCGAAGCTGCTTGACTTGGAGATGCTCGCCTCGCCCGGCGGCGTCGAGCGCACGGCTGAGGAGTACGCAGAGTTGTTCCGTCAGGCCGGTCTCCGCCTGACGCGCATCATCCCGACGCGCTCGCCCTTCAGCATCGTCGAGGCGGTCGCGGCCTGAAGAGACCCGACGCGAAGACGACGACCGACGTTCCCAAGCGAGCGAACACACAGAGAGCCGCACGGCCCGAAGAAAGGTCGCGCGGCTCTCTCTGTTCGACGGTTGAAAATTTATGGCGCGGCCTTCTTCACGCGAAGGCCGCGGCTAATTTCAGAACGTCACGCCGATCTGCCCCTGAAAGACGCGCGGGCTGACGAAGTGCGTGCCGCTGAAGGTCGAGAGAAAGTTGTAGAGCGCCTTCTCGTTCGTCAGGTTCTGCACCGTGAATCGCAGCGTCATCTTCGTGTGCTCGGTGCGGAAGAGGTTGTCCGTGCCGGCGCTCACGTCGAAGAGGTTGCGCGGGGCGACGCGCGGCGGGTTCGTGTCGTCGTTCTCGGTGCCGTCCGCCGGAATCCTCACGCGCAGCGCGCCGCGGTTCGCATCCGTGCAGGTGGTTATCGGGTTGGCGAGCGTCGCGAAGACGTTGCCGCAGAAGAGTCCGATCTGCTGCTGCTCGTCGGCGGTGAACGTGAGTGCCGTCGCGTAGTCCGTCACCGCGCCGGAGACGACGCCGCTGTCGTAGCGCCAGTTGAGGTTGACGTAAGGCAGCAGACGCTTGAAGCGCTCGAACTGGTACTGCACCATCAGCGACGACTCGAACGCCTGGTCGTGGTCAATGCGGAAGACTCCGGTCGGCAGGTCGGAGTTGAAGAACAGCCCGCCCGTCTCCGGCGGGAAGAAGCGCGCGCGCGTGTGCCCCGCCGTGAACGAGGCCGTCAAGCCTTTGTAGTCCGTCATGTTGACCCGCAGGTCGAAGCCGTCGAGCTTCGACTTGTCCCAAGAGATCGGGAACGTGACCGGCGTGTTCAGCAGCACGTTGAAGTCGTATGCGTTGTGCGTGACCTTGTTGAAGTAGTCCGCGTCAACGATGACGTGCTTGCCGACGGCCTGCTCGAAGCCGAGGTTGAACTGGTTGCGGTTGCCGGGCTTGAGCGGTTGAGTGCTCACGTCGCCGAGTGCGCCGGACGACGCGAGGCCGCCCGCGCCCGTCGCGCTCGAAAGCACGAGGTTCTCGTTGTAAGGCGTCTCGAAGTTGCGCGTATATGACGCGCGCAGAATCGTGGCCGTGTTCTTCAAGTGGTATGAAGCTCCGAGCCTCGGCTGGAAGGAGTGACCGCGGGTCAGCCCGTCGTAGTTATCGAAGCGCACGCCCGTGTTGAGCGTCAGATTTCCGAGCGTGATGTTGTCCTGCGCGTAGGCCGCCTCCTGCTTTACGTCGGCGTGGCCGTGGAAGACGAATTCGCGCCCGCCGCGCGTCAGGTCGAACGGGAGGAGGCCGGGCAGGAAGCCGGGGCTTGCCGGGTCGTTGAACGTCGGGTCGGTGACGCCGAACTGGAAGTTCTCGGTCAGGAAAGTGTGCTGCAACTGCACGCCGAACTTCGCGTTGTGGTGGCCGCTGACGTATGCGATGTCGGCGCGCACGCCCGTGTTGTTGAGCCGCCGCTGCTGGCCGAAGGTGAGCGGCTGGTCGGCGAACGGGTTGGCGCTCGGAAAGTATTTGACGAGGTCGAGCCGGTAGTACGGGTTGATCGTCAGCACGACCTTCGGGCTGACGACTCGGACGTAGCCGGGTGCGATGTTGACCGAGCGGACGAGCTGGCTCTGGTCTTGTCCGACCGCCTGCTGGTCGAACTGGTTCGGAATCTGGAAGCTGTTGCGCGCGAGAAAGAAGTTGAGGTGGAAAGTGTCCTTCGAGTTCGGGCTGTAGTCGAAGCGGTCGAAGACGTTGCCGGAAGTCCCGCGGTCGTGCAGCACCTCGAACTCCGGCGCGTCGAGGAAGCGCCCGGAGCGGTCGAAGTTGAAGGTGACGAAGTTGCCGTAGTGCGCCCCGCCGTAGGCGAGATTGAAGGCTTGGCTCGTCGTGCCGAACGTGCCGAACATCGTGCTGAAGCCGCCGGTCGGCTTGTTCTGCCCGAGGCCCGACTTGGTGACGGCGTTGACGACGAGGCTCGTCTTGTCGCCGTACTCGGCGGGCGTCGCGCCCGTGATGATCTCTAACGACTGGATGGCGTCGGGCGGCAACTGCGTCGAGAAGGCTTTGCTCTGCTGGTCGGAGATCGGCTGGTTGTCAATCGAGTACGAGGTCTGCGCGTGGTCGCCGAGCGGGTGGAAGAAGCCGTTGGAGTCGGCGACCACTCCGGGCGCGGCC
>DASRCS010000068.1:0-19864 GCA_035652995.1 Pyrinomonadaceae bacterium | reverse complement strand
AAGCGGCGGTCGAGGACGTGCGCCGCGTCGCGGCCATGTCTCTTCGCCACCGCCTGCGCCGCGACCCGCTCGAACAGGGCGGCGGAAGCGCGCGCGTGCAGAACGCGGTGTCGGATATTTTCGGCGAGGCCGGCGCGGACTCGCCGGGCGCGGATTCGCGACGCGCCGAAACGCCTCGCGACACGGCGACCGCGGAGCCGCCGCCGCGAGAAAAAAGGCGAGACGGACTCTTCAATCAAGACGCCAGCGTCGGCCCGAAGAGACAGTCAAGCAAAGGCGCTGCCGACGTTCGCGACGAGGCGATGGACGGGCGCGGCGAGAACCTGAATCGTAATGAGTTGATTCCGCCCGCAATCGAAGTCGGCCTCAAACGCGAGGCGACTTCGACGCAGGGCGACACCGCGCGACGAACACGGTCAACAAAGTCTTCGTCGCGTCGTCGTGCGGGCGCGCGCAAAACCGTGCTGGCCGAGCGCGGTCGTTACTCAGGCGCTTCGCGCGAGAGAGGCGCTGGCCGCGGCGTCGCGCTCGACGCGACGTTGCGCGCTGCGGCGTCCGCCCGGTTGAGCGGGGCAGTCTCGCCCGCTTTGAAAATGGCCTCGGCCTCTCACGCACTGAACATCACGGCGGAGGACTTGCGTTTCAAGCGCCTGCGCGGCAAGACCGGCGCGCTCCACATTTTTTTGATTGATGCGTCGGGCAGCATGGCCGCGAACCGAATCGAGCAGGCGAAGGGCGCGCTCGCACAGTTGCTCCGGCGCTCTTACGTCAACCGCGACCGCGTCTCGCTCGTCAGCTTCCGCGGTCGCGGCGCGGAACTGCTGCTCGCGCCGACCGGCTCCGCCGCCCGCGCCCGCGCCGCGCTCGACGCGCTCCCCGTCGGCGGCGCGACGCCGCTCGCCGCAGGTCTGCTCCGCGCGCTCGAAGTCGCGCGCGCCGCCTCGTCCGAATCGAGAAGACAAATCAACCTCGTCGTCTTCACCGACGGACGCGCGAACGTGCCTCTCTGTGAAAACGGCGCGGCGGACGCGGCGGCTCTCAAAATTCAAATCAGAGACGAGGTCGGCCAACTCTGCGCGCGGCTGCGGAAGACGTGCGCCGGCTCGCTCGTGGTTGACACGCGGAGTCGCTTCACTTCAAACGGCGAAGGCCGCTTCCTCGCCGACGCGCTCGGCGGTCGCTACTCGCGTCTGCCGCAGTTGATCTCCGAGCGCGCGTTTGCGGAAGCTTTGACCGAGGCCGAAGCTTAATCAAGCGGGTTCGCCCCGCAGCCGTGCGGGCTAACTTCAATTCAAGACTTCGAGCGAAGTCCGTCCGCGACACAGCCGAGTGTTGACGCCCTTTCGTCCGATGAGCGAATCGCGAAAAGAGAAGAACGGCGACGAGAGAGACCGGCGCGTGCTGGAACTCTGGGAGCGCCTTGTCGAAGTCGAGCAGCGGCTGATCCCGACGGGGCTGCACGTCTTCGGTCGCGCGGGAGGTGAGCGCGAGTGCGCCGACCTGCTCCGCATGGTGGCGTCGTTCGACCGTCCCGAACGCGGCGCGCGCGCGCTCACAGACCTCGTCGCCGAAGGACTCGGCCTCGGCAGTTACGAAAAACTTCTCACGTCGAGAGACGAAGAAGGCTGGAAGCGTCGCGAGAGGGTTGACGCAGTCGTCCGCGCGTCGGTCGCGACCTTCATGCGCGAAGGAGTCGAGCGCGCCTGCCTCCGGCTCGAAGAAGAGTCGCGCGTGTCAGCTTCCGAGTCGTCCAAAGTCTTCGGACTGCTCGCGGAGATTCGCGAACGACTGAAGACGAGCGCGGAGCTTGAAGGACTCGCGCGCGCGCTCCGCGGCGAGTACGTCGAGCCGGGGCCGGGCGCGGACATCGTGCAGAACCCTTCGGTGCTTCCGACGGGGAGGAACACGCACGCCGTCAACCCCTACTCGGTCCCTTCGCACACGGCCTACGCGCGCGCCGAGCGCGTCGTCAACACTCTGCTCGAACGCCACCGCGCCGAGCACGGTCGCCCGCCGCGCACGATGGCGCTCGTCCTCTGGGGACTCGACAACATCAAGACGCAGGGCGAGGGCGTCGCGCAGGCGCTCTGGCTCCTCGGCGTGCGACCCGTCCGCGACGCGTTGAACCGCGTGACCGATGTCGAGCCGATCCCGCTCGAACAACTTGGCCGTCCGCGCGTTGACGTTGTGATGACCGTCTCCGGCATCTTCCGCGACCTGTTCGGCGCGACGATGTTGCTGCTCGACAAGGCCGTGCGCCGCGTCGCCGAACTCGAAGAGCCTGCGGAGTTGAATCCAGTGCGCGCGAACATCGAGGCGCAGGCCGGGTCGGGCGAGTGCTCGCGCGAGGAGGCCGCCGTGCGCGTCTTCTCGAACGCGCCGGGCAGCTACGGCACGAACGTCAACTTCATGGTGATGGACTCGCAGTGGGAGCAGGCGGGCGCGCTCGGCGAACTGTTCGTCACGCGCAAGTGCTTCGCCTACGGGCGCGGGCCGGACGGGCGCTCGCTCGAAGGCCGCGAGGCACGCGGCGCACTCGCGCGTGCGCTCTCGCGCGTCGAGGCGACGTACCAGAACATTGACTCGTTCGAGATCGGCATCACGGACGTTGACCACTACTTTGAATACCTCGGCGGAGTCTCGAACGCGGTCGAAAGTCACGCGCGGGTGCGTCCGGCCATCTACCTTTCGGACTCGCTCTCGCGCGAGGCGCGCGTGCGCTCGGTCGAGGAGATGGTTCGGCTCGAAACGCGCGCGAAGACGCTGAATCCGAAGTGGTACGAGGGGATGCTCAGTCACGGCTTCCGCGGCGTGGCCGAGATCGAGAGCCACGTGACCAACACGTTCGGGTGGAGCGCGACGACCGGCGCGGTTGACGACTGGGTTTACACCGAGGTCGCGCGCACGTTCGTCCTCGACGCCGAAATGCTCGAACGGCTGAGCCGCCTGAACCCGCACTCGGCCCGTTCGCTCGTCGCGCGCCTGCTCGAAGCCGAGGGGCGCGGGTTCTGGGACGCGGACGCGGGCGTGATCGAAAAACTGCGCGACGCCTTCTCCGACCTCGAAGACCGCATCGAAGGCGTCGCGTGAAGCGAAGATGAAGACGACCGTTCTATTCGTCGGTTCGAGTCTGCTCGGCCCGCTCAAGGCGGCGGAGGACGAGATCAATCGTCTCTACCGCGTCGGCCTGCGGGTCGCGGCGCACAACTTCGGCGCGCCGCTCGACGAAGGCGAGTGGGCGGCGGTCGAGCGCGACCTCGCGGAGTCGGAGGTCGTCTTCGTCATACACGTCACCGACGGCGAGAACGCCGCCCGGCTCATCCCTCTGCTCAGTCGCTCGGAGACGAAAGAGCGCGCGGTCATCGTCATCAACTGTATGCCGGAGTTGATGCGCCGGACGCGCATGGGCAAGCTGCGCTTCGGCGGCGTCGAAGATGAGGCGAGCGATGCGGTCGGCAGCGGCGCGAAGAGCGCACGCGCGTCCGAGAGCCGCGCGCGGAAGCTTGTCAAAGGCGTCGGCTCGTGGATGGGCGAGCAGGCGCGCGCGCGCGGGAAGGGAAGCGGCTCGCGGCACGCTCAGTATCAGCGCCTTGTCGAGCGGATGCCCGCGCTGCTCCGTTTCGTGCCCGGCGCTGGCCGCCTGCGCGACGTGAAGAACTATCTGTACCTCTTCTGCTACTTCCTCCAGCCGACGCCCGACAACATCCGCTCGATGCTCCTCCACGCCCTCAAGCACTACGGTGGCGACACGCGGCTCGCGCGCGTGAAGATTGCGATGCCGGAGGCAGTCCCGTCCGTGGGCGTCTATCACCCGGACGCGCCTTCGATCTTCGGCACGTTCGAGGCGTACCGCCGTTGGTATTCTCGCCGCGCGTCGAATCGCCCGAAGCTCGACGCGTCCAACACCGTGGGCCTGCTGCTCATGCGAACGAACGTCGTGAGTGGGACGCGCCGGCACTACGACGGCCTGATCCGCGCGGTCGAGCGCGAAGGACTCGCCGTGCTGCCGATCATCTCGACCTTCATGGACAACCGCGAGGCGTGCGAAAAGTTTTTCGTCGCGGATTCGGGCGACGGCCCGCGCGAGTCGCGCGTGAGCCAGATCGTTTCGCTGACCGGCTTCAGCTTCGTCGGCGGGCCTGCGATGAATGACAGCGAGGCGGCGGTCGAGTTCCTGAAAGGGTTGAACGTGCCGCTTCGCTCCGCCGTGAGTCTCGACGTGCAGACGGTCGAGGCGTGGCAGGATTCCCGGACGGGGCTGAATCCGGTGCAGGCGGGAATGCAGGTCGCGATACCTGAGATTGACGGCGCGACGGAGCCTTTCGTTTACGGCGGGATGCCCGCGGCTGGATTCGAGCCGGTCGCGATTGAGGAAAGGTGCTCGCGTGTCGCGCGGAGGCTTCGGCGCTGGAACCGTTTGCAGACCGCGCCGCGAAGCGAACTCAAGATCGCGCTCGTCCTCTTCTGCTTCCCGCCGAACAAAGGGAACATCGGCACGGCGGCAGACCTCGACGTGTTTCCGAGCCTCCACGAAATCCTGAAGAGTCTCCGCGCGGACGGCTACGCGGTCGAAGTGCCGGCGGGCGCGGACGAGTTGCGCGGCCTTGTCCTCGGCGGCAACTCCGAGAGCTTCGGCGCGGTCGCGAATGTCGCGTACAGGATGAACGTCGAAGAGTACCTGCGGCTCTGCCCTTACGTTTCTGAGATCGAGAAGGAGTGGGGTAGTGCGCCCGGTCGCACAAACACATTCGGGCGCGACCTGTTGATTCAGGGCGCGCGGCTCGGCAACGTCTTCGTCGCCGTGCAGCCGACGTTCGGTTACGAGGGAGACCCGATGCGGCTTCTGATGTCGCACGGGGGCGCGCCGCACCACGGCTTCGCAGCGCTCTACACGTACCTCGAAAAAATATTCCGCGCCGACGCCGTCGTCCACACGGGCACGCACGGCGCGCTCGAATTCATGCCGGGCAAGCAGGTCGGCTTGTCGGGCGAGTGCTGGCCCGACCGCCTGATCGGGGAGCTTCCGCACGTCTATCTTTACAGCGTCAACAATCCTTCGGAGGGTTCCATCGCGCGGCGCAGGGCCTACGCGGGTCTTGTCTCTTATCTCACGCCGCCGGTCGAAGACGCGGGACTGTATCGTGAACTCGCGTCGTTGAAAGAACTCCTGCTCGCCTACCGCCAGGCACAGGACGAGCGCGAGCGGGAACAAATCTTCGCCTCGATTGAAGAGAGCGCCGAAGCACTGCACTTCGCGGGCAGGTAAGACCTCACGGCGTTTTGCTTGAGCGAATTCTTTGGACGGCGCGGAGGAGGTCTGCGGCGGTCAGACGGTACTTGAAGGCGTGGACGCCGTTGATTGTGACGACGGGAATCTCGTTCGCGTAGCGGCGTCGGAGTTCGGGGTCGGAAAGAATATTCACCTCTTCAAAAGTGAAACCGCCCGCGCGCCCGGCGTGCGCGATCTCGCGCTTGGCGTCCTCGCAGAGGTGGCAGCCGGGTTTGGTGTAGAGACGGACGTGCGGTTTTGCAGCCATAGAAAAAAATCTTGCGCGCGCGGGGCCGAACAGAGTATAAATGCCTCGAAGCCGACGCCATTTTATATGCTTTTATGTGCGCGGCGCACTTCTTGTCACGCAAAAGCACTTGAATCAACGCGCGGGTGTCGAGCCTCAGGCTCTTCGGTGAACTGTGCCGTCCGCGCGTGACCTGCACCCCGATCCGCCGGCTTGTTGACAGAGTCTCCAAGTCAAAGCTGAACCCTGAAGGGAGGACGCGGCGTGGATCACGAAGACAATCCAACACCGCCCGCCGAGAGTGCATCCGGCACTCCGACAGAAGAACAAGGGGGCAAGACGGGGAACGACAAGGCCGACGGCGAGAAGCCGTCCGTCGGCCAACTGCTCGCGGCTGCGCGCGGCGACACCGCGCCGCGTGAGCCTCGCCCTACAAAAGAGCGGACGGTCGTGCCGCCCGCCGCGCGGCTCGCCTCGGCGGGCACGGTCGCGGACGCTACGCCGACGGGCGACGTGACGGCCAGGGAGGTGCCGGCGGCGACTCCGGCCACGACGCGAGCCGTGCCCGCTTCGGGCGCATCGAAGACGGCCTCTACTCCGACTCAGGCGGTCAGCAAAGGCGTGACGAAGGCCGTCGCCGCGAAGCCCCCGGCGGGGCCTCTGGTTCAGAGCGCGCCCGACCCGCCCGTCAACAAGCTGCGGAGAAGAATCGTCTGGGCGAGCGTCTTCTCGTTCCTCGCGATTGACTTCCTGATGTTCCTGCGCTTCTTCCTGCCGCGCACGCTGACCGAGCCGCCCAGCACCTTCCGCATCGGATTCCCCGGCGACTACGCGCTCGGCGTGGACACGAAGTTCCAGCAGCAGCACCGCATCTGGGTCGTGAAGAACACCGAGCGCCTGTTCGTCATCTTCGCCAAGTGCACGCACCTCGGCTGCACGCCCGACTGGAAGGCGAGCGAGAACAAGTTCAAATGCCCCTGCCACGGCAGCGGCTACGACAGCGAGGGCATCAACTTCGAAGGCCCCGCGCCGCGCCCGATGGATCGCGCCGACGTTCACCTCGACGCCGAGGGGCAGATCGTCGTCAACACGGGCCACCTCTACGACTGGCCGAAGGGCGGCACGAACCGCTTCAACGACGACGGCGCGTTCATCCGAGTTTGAGCAAGGATGGACGACAGGGCAGGGACAAGGATTGCGATTGGACAGATAAGGCAGCGACAGAGACAGAGCTAACAAGACTGACAACTGAACAAGGCGGGTCTGCTTTTCCGTAACGTTTTGGGCTTGTGGGGAGGATCGTATGGAGCCTGAGCGACCCGGTGGGAACGGCAGCGCAGGGAAGGACTTGGAGGTCGCCGAAGAGAGCGGCGTCGGCCTGGTCGGCAAGGCGCGCGCGCAGGCCGTGGCTCTGAAAGAGAGGGCCGAGGCCGAGGCGAAGAACTACAAAGACCCGCAGCAGACGCAACTGTGGAAGTCAATATTCCGCGTCTCGCACGACCGCTCCGACCCGCGCAACCGAAGTTTAGCAATCCTCTCAAACGTCTTCCTTCACCTCCACCCCGCGAAGGTCAACCGCGACGCCACGCGCTATGGCTTCACGTGGGGCATGGGCGGAATCACCTTCTACCTCTTCATCGTCCTCACGTTCACCGGCGTCCTGCTGATGTTCTACTACCACCCGACGAAGGTTCAGGCGTTCCGCGACATCCTTTATCTCGAACACGACGTTCCGTTCGGCAAGCTCCTGCGGAACATGCACCGCTGGGCCGCGCACCTGATGATCATCACGACGTGGCTGCACATGTTCCGCGTCGTGCTGACGGGTTCGTATAAGCGACCGCGCGAGTTCAACTGGTGCGTCGGCGTCGTGCTGCTCGTGCTGACGATGCTGCTCTCGTTCACGGGCTATCTTCTGCCGGACGACCAGCTCGGATTCTGGGCGGTCACGGTCGGCACGAACATGGCGCGCGCCACGCCGATGCTCGGCCACGAAGGCCCGTTCGGCCCGCAACTCGGCATGACGCCTTTCAACGACGTGCGCTTCGGACTGCTCGGCGGCTCGATTGTGGACGCGAACGCCTTGCTGCGTTCCTACATCTGGCACTGCATCGGCATCCCGCTCGTCGCCTCGATCTTCATGGCCGTCCACTTCTGGCGCATACGAAAGGACGGCGGCATCAGCGGCCCCGCGCCCGTGATGCTCGAATCGGAGATGAAGTCGGTCAAGAAGTGAGAACGAGTTAAATTCTTGATGGTGATTCTTCGGCTGTTCTGACCTTCGGTTTTATCGCGGAGGATTCGGAAGATGGAAAACGTTGCGAGGTTCGAGGGGCAAGGCCGCAGCAGGTTTAGTCTGAGCAAGATTATACTGCTCTTGCTGCTCGTTGCCGTCATTGTCGTCTGGGCGATCAACGTGAGCGACTGGCATCAGCTCTGGACGATCACGTCCGCGCCGGACAACATCCCCATCGTCGCGCTCATCCCGCTCGTCGCGTTCTTCACGTGGCTCGGCCTGCGGCAGTCGCGCAGGAACGACGAACTCATCGAGCAGCTCGAAGCCGACCCGCAACTCGCGAAGACGCACTACCGCAAGACTCTGCCGTGGCGACCGGGTTGGGCGCGCGAGCTTCACGTGTGGCCTTACCTCGTGCGCGTCGAATTCCTCGCCGCGGTCATCGTCACCGTGATTCTTTTCGTCTGGTCAATCCTCATCAACGCGCCGCTCGAAGAGCCGGCGAACCCGAACCTGACGATGAACCCGTCGAAAGCGCCGTGGTACTTCCTCGGCCTTCAGGAGATGCTCGTCTATTTCGACCCTTGGATCGCGGGCGTCGTGATGCCCGGACTCCTCATCGTCGGCCTGATGGTCTTCCCGTACGTTGACTCGAACCCTTTGGGGAATGGCTACTACACTTGGAGGCAGAGGAAGTTCGCGATCTCGATGTTCCTGTGGGGCTTCTTCATGTGGGTGATCCTGATTCTCATCGGGACGTTCATCCGCGGGCCGGGCTGGATTTGGTTCTGGCCGGGGCAGACGTGGGATCACAACGCGGTCGTCTTCGACCGCAACCGCGACCTCCACGAGATCGTCGCCGGCTGGAGCCATTACTTAGGTTTTCTCAACACGTATCCGTGGAAGTCCGTCTTCGGCGCGCTGGTCGTGGGCACGATCTTCGTCGTCGGCGGAATCTTCTTCCACCTGCTGATGACGAGGAACGCGCCGAAGCTTTCCGACCTGACTTCGTTCCGGCGTTTCAAGGCGTGGGTAAAGACGCCGGGCGAATTCCAGTCGAAGCTCCTGGCGCGCACGAGCCTGCTTCAGTACATGACGTTCCAGTTCTTCGCCATCTCGGTTCTGTTCCTGTTCCCGATAAAGCTGCTGCTCAGGCTTCTGTTCACGATCAAGTACATCTGGGTCACTCCCTGGTTCAACGTCTGAAAGGGCACGCGAGCGGAGGAAAAGTCCGTGGCTGAGACTCCTGACACCGGCAAGATGGTCAAAAGGGAAGCGGGCGACGCGCCCGCGCCCGACCCGATCACGAGCGTCTCGACGAGCGGCATCATGCTCGTCTGCGCGCTGCTGCTGACGGGCGTGACGGTCTGGTCGCTCTACGACGAAGTTTACGGGATGCGGCCCTGGAAGTCTTACCAGCAGTCATACGTCAAGCGCTTCGACCGCTACCTCAAGCGTCTGGAGAAGCGCGGCTTCCACTCGCAGGACGAAGTCAAGGCGAGCGACGAGTACAAGCGGCTCGACGCCGCGGCGGCGGCGGCGAAGGACGCGGTCAAGTCGCAGATTGACGACATTGACCGACAGGTCGCGGTCATCGACTCGAAGCTCGCCGCGATCTCCGACACGTTCCAGGACCGACGCGGTCGCCTCGCCGTCGCGAGCTACCGCGTCGAGACCGCAGACGACAAGGACAAGGCCGCCCGCCGCCGCGAGGTTGACGCGCTCAAGAGCAAGAAGGACTCAATCGCCATCCCCGCCGACGACGGCAGCAACAGGGCGTCCGCGCGCGAGTTCAACTTCGATCAGCTTCAGGACATGTACGTCTCGCTGAAAGACCAGAAAGGGCAACTGCTCGCGAAGAAGGGCGAATTGCTCAAGCCTTCGAGCGACCTCACGAAGGAGCGCGACGACTACCTGAAGAACAACGTCACCGAGGCGACCGAGGCGCAAGTACGGGGTAAGGAGAACGAGGTCGAGAGTTTCGACTTCGGCATGAAGCAGATCAACTTCAACGGTGACATGATCGTTGACCGTTGCGAGTCGTGCCACCTCGGCATCCGCTCGTCCATCCCCATCCGACCCGCCGACATGATGCCCGTCGGTCGCGGGCGACTGAGCCGCCCCGACGCGCTCGCGCGCGCCTTCGTCAGCCACCCCGACCCCGACCTGCTCAAAGTTCACGACCCCGACAAGTTCGGCTGTTCGAGCTGCCACTGGGGCAACGGTCGCGCGACCACTTCGGTCGAGAAGGCGCACGGCGAAAATAAGTTCTGGCTGCACCCGCTCTTCGCGAAAGAGAACATGGAGGCGGGCTGCAACCAGTGCCATTCGGCAGACCGCGTGCTGCAAGGCGCGCCCGTCCTGACGGAAGGAAAAGACCTCTTCTACCAGCGCGGCTGCGTCGGCTGTCACCGCTACGAGGGCTTCGACCGCGAGGCAGACGCGCTGACGAACACGCGGCAGTTGAGCCAGCAACTGGAAGACGAGATCACGGCCAACGAGCACGAGGCCAAAGTTGACAAGGCCGATTCGAGCGCGCCCGGCGTCTCCGACGAGCGCGCACAGCAGTTGCTCGCGCAGGCCGAGAGCCTGATCGTCACGAACAGCCAGATCGAGGCGCGTCTCGACCAGCTCAACACGCAGGCGCGTTACCTGATGCAGGATCAGAAGAAGGTCGGGCCGAACCTGAAAGACGTTCGACTCAAACTCCGAAAGGAGTGGATACCCGTCTGGCTCCAGAACCCGCAGGCGTTCCGCGAAGGGACGAAGATGCCGACCTTCTGGTACATCTCCGGCGACGACAAGGGAGACCTTGCGAAAGGCAACATCGTCCCCGCCTCGCAACAGGACGACGAGCGCAAAGCGATTGCGGCCTACATCTGGCAGGCTGGATTCGACGGACAGGTGCAACAGCAGCAGCGCGGCGACGCGGCGCACGGCGAAGAGATGTTCAAGACGCGCGGCTGTCTCGCGTGCCACTCGATAGGCGAGGGCGACCAGAAGGTCGGCGGCGATTTCGCGGCGAACCTGACGCGCGTCGGCGAGAAGGAGAACTTCGACTACACCGTCCGCTGGATTCACAACCCGCGCGAGCGCTGGGCACCCTACTGCCCGAAGGAACATCGCGACCTGACGCCCGACGACTACAAGAAGCACGGGCAGGACTTCGTCTTCGACACCGACAAGCACTCGCGCTGCCCGAACGACGGCGCGGAGCTTCAGGTGCAGAACATGACGGTCATGCCGAACTTCCGTCTATCGGAGCAGGACTCGCGCGACATCGCGACCTATCTCTTCTCGCTCTCGCAGCCGCAGCAGTACGCGGACGCGTCCTTCATGGACGACCCGAAGCTCGCCGACAAGGGCAAGTCGCTCATCAAGCAGTACGGTTGCGCCGGCTGCCACGAGATACGCGGCTTCGAGGAGGAGCAGCGCATCGGCAAGGAGTTGACCGCCGAGGGCGCGACGCCGCTCGAACGTCTCGACTTCGCGCGCATGACGCAGCCCGCCGAAGAGGGCATTGACCCGGCCACGGGCAAGCCCGTCGTTGACCCGCGCACGAAGCAGCCCGTGCCGTGGTACGACCACAAGGGATTCTTCGAGCACAAGCTCGCAGACCCGTCCGTCTATGACAAGGAGAAAGAGAAAGACCCGCGCGAGCACCTGCGGATGCCGAAGCCGTACCTGAAAGACGAGTGGCGGACGGCGCTCACGACTTTCCTTCTCGGCAGCGTCGGCGACGACGGCGCGAACGTCCCCACGTCGCTCTTCTACAACCCGAACGATCAGCAGAAGGCGATTCAGGACGGCTGGTGGGTCATCAAGAAGTACAACTGCATGGGCTGTCACAACGTGCAGGTCGGACAGAAGTCTGTGCTCTCAGGTCTGCCGCAGTATCAGGAGGGCGGCACGCTCGGCGCGATTCAACTCGGACGCGAACAACTCCCGCCGGGCCTGATGACCGAGGGCGCGCGCGTTGACCCGAACTGGCTGCTTCGATTCCTGTGCGACCCGTCGCTCAGCAACGGGGCCGAGCAGTGTAAGAACATCGGGATTCAACTCGGCGCAGGGATGCCCTCGACGGGCGCGACCGACACGGGGGCGGGGAAGGGCAGCGCGGCCAACAAGCAGTCGGGGCCGGGCGGCGGGCAAGCTTCGTCCGGCGCTCCGCAGGCCCAAGCGTCGAACGTTCAGGGCGCGCTGCACGCGCAGCCGGGCGAGAATCGGAACGGAGTCCGCACGTACCTGCGCGTGCGTATGCCGACGTTCAGCTTCTCGCCGAACGAGCTTCGCACGCTCGTTCGCTTCTTTCTCGCCGTCTCGGCGCAGCAGGAGCCGTACATCAAACAAGACCTTGAGCCTTTGACCGACAGCGAGCGCAACCTCGCCCGCGCTCTCTTCACGTCGCAGGCCGCGCCGTGTCTGAAGTGTCACATGACCGGCGACCCGACGCACGACGCGACGGCGACCGCGCCGAACTTCCTGCAAGCCGGCTCGCGTCTGAAACAGGACTGGACGTTCCGCTGGCTGCTCGACCCGCAGCGCATCATGCCCGGCACGGCGATGCCTTCGGGACTTTTCAACCGCGACGGCGAACGCTGGGTCTTCAACAGCCAGCCGCCGCACGGCATGGAAAAAGAATTCCAGGATTACCAGGGCGACCACGCGCGTCTGCTCGTGCGCTACCTGCTTTCGCTGACGCCCGAAGAACAGGCGCGGGCGCGCGCGGTACAGAACACGCCCGCCGCGAGCGGCACGAGGCCGACGACTCCGAACGCGCCCGTCGCCTCGCACTCGCCGCCCGCACCGAAGCAGAGCGCGACGGCGACGGCGCCGAAACGCGGGCGCAAGGTGCAGGTCTCGGCCCGCGCGCCGACAAGGCGGCGTGCGCGGGAGCGTTGGCGTCAGTCCGCTTCGGCGCAGCGGCGCGCGCGTGATTTCTCGCCGTGAATGATTCGCGCTATCATACGGTCAAGTTCCCTTTGAGGAGGTTTTCCCTGATGCACTCGAACCGCGCGCGGTTCCTTATCGCGCTGCTCGCCGCGCTCTGCCTGCTCGCCTTCGCCGTGTCATGCTCGAAGAGCGCGGACGACGAAGAAGACGCGGCTGGCGGCGGTGACGACTCCGCCGACGTTGCGAACCTGACGCCTTACAAGCCGACGGGCCAGGAAGGCTCAATCGCCGGCACGATCAACATCACCGGCACCGCGCCCTCGCCGAAGCCCATCAGCATGACTGCTGACCCCGTATGCTCCGCCGCGAACCCTGACGCGCAGACCGAGGACATCGTCGTCAACGGCGACAAGTTGCAGAACGTTTTTGTTTACATCAAGGACGGCAAGGTTGGCGACAAGACGCTCGCGGGTTACAAGTTCGACCCGCCCGCGCAGGCCGCCGAACTCGACCAGCACGGCTGCCACTACGTGCCGCACGTCATGGGCGTGCAGGTCAACCAGAATTTTCAAGTCGTCAACTCCGACGCCACGACGCACAACGTCAACGTTGACGCCAAGCTCAACGACAAGTTCAACCAGAGCCAGCCGAACGGCTCCGCGCCCATCACCAAGCAGTTCAAGCGCGCCGAGACGGTCATCCCCGTCAAGTGCAACCAGCACCCGTGGATGCGCGCGTACGTCGGCGTCCTCTCGCACCCGTTCTTCGCGGTCACGGACAAGGACGGCCACTTCGAGATCAAGGGCGTGCCGCCCGGAACCTACACCGTCGTCGCGTGGCACGAGAAGTATCCGCAAGGGTTGACGCAGACCGTCACCGTCGGGCCGAGCGAGAAGAAGGAGCAGAACTTCAGCTTCACGGGACAGCAGATGTCGGCAGAGACAATCGAGGGCGGCTCGCTCCGCGCCCTGCCGGCGCTTGAGATTCCGATGCCCGGCATGGGTCAGATGCCCGGCATGGGCCAGCAGTGACTTTGAATCAGACCAGGGGGAGAAAGCGGCACGCATTCATGAAGGAGTTAGTTTTAGAAACGAACTCGGAGCTGCCGGTCGCGGTCGAAGACGCGCCGCTCGCGCTCCGCGAAAAGCTCGCGGCCTTCGTCGAGTTGACGAAGCCGCGCATCACCTTTCTCATCGTCCTGACATCAGCCGCGGGCTTCTGCCTCGGCTCGAAGTCGCAGGTTGACTACCTCGCGCTCGCGAACGCGCTCCTCGGCATCGCGCTCCTCTCGTCGGGCATCGCGACTTTAAATCAGTTCATGGAGCGTGATCTCGACGGACGCATGCGGCGCACGCTCACGCGACCGCTGCCGACGGGCAAGCTGTCTCCGTCGGCGGCGTTCTGGTTCGGCGTCGCGCTCACGCTCGGCGCGGAAGTCTATCTCGCCGCGTTCGTCAACGTGTTGACGGCGGCGTTCGGCCTGACGGTCATCGCCGGGTATCTTTTCTGCTACACGCCTCTGAAGACGCGCAGCTCGCTCTCGACCGTGGTCGGAGCTTTCCCCGGCGCGATGCCGCCGCTGATGGGCTGGACGGCGGCGACCGGGCGCGTCGGGATGGAGGCGTGGGCGCTCTTTGCGATCCTGTTCGCGTGGCAGTTCCCGCACTTCCTCGCGATTGCGTGGATGTACCGCGAAGACTACGCGCGCGCCGGGATAAAGATGCTGCCCGTCGTCGAGCCTGCGGGACGACTGACGGCGCAGCAGATCGTCATCTGGACGCTTCTGCTCGTGCCCGTCAGCCTCTTCCCGGCTGCGCTCGGCACGACGGGCGCAATCTATTTCTACGGAGCGTTCCTGCTCGGACTCCTGTTCCTCGCGGCGAGCGTTCACGCCGCCCTCTCGAACACGCGGAAAGGCGCGCGCAGGCTCCTGCTCGCGTCGGTGCTTTACCTGCCCGTGCTATTCGGGCTGATGGTCTTTAATAAGTGAGCAGTGAGCGGTAGGCAGTGAGCAGGGAGACTCTTCCCGCAGGCGCTGTCATTTCCGCTCAAGAAGTCCGGCGAACGAAGGCTTCGTGCTGCTCACTGCTCACTGCTTACTGCTCACTTTGGAGGCTCTATGGGTCGTGCGATTGCGGCGTTCCTCTGGGTGATGACCATTCTGTCGGTGTGGATGTTCGTGAGCGGGCGCTGGTGGTTCCCCGCGGCCATCTCCGAGCACGGCCCCGCATACGACCGGCAGTTCATGCTGACGATAGTCGTGGTGGGAGTCGCGTTCGCCGCGGCGCAGGTCGCGCTCGGCTACGCGGTCTGGCGTTTCCGCGACACGGGCGGCGGCGAGCGCGCCGTTTACACGCACGGCAGCAACCGGCTTGAGATGGTCTGGACGGTCGTCACCGCCGTCGTCTTCATCACGCTCGGAATACTCGGCCAGCGCGTCTGGTGGAACCTGCACCTGGCCGACGCGCCGAAGGACGCCGCGCAGGTGCACGTCGTGGCGCAACAGTTTCAATGGAACTTTCATTATGCGGGGGCCGACGGCAAGTTCGGGCGCACCGACCCGAAGAAGATCAGCGACGAATCTTTGAACTACATCGGACTCGACGACGCAGACCCGGCGTCAAAAGACGACACGGTTCTTCAGACGCTCGTCACGCAGGTCAACCGCCCCGTCGAGCTGACGATCACCTCGCGCGACGTGATTCACAGCTTCTGGGTTCCGCCGCTCCGCTTCAAGCAGGACGCGGTGCCGGGCATAGACATCAAAGTCCACTTCACGCCGTCGAAGACCGGGCAGTACGAGATCGCTTGCGCCCAACTCTGCGGGCAGCAGCACTACAAGATGCGCGCCTACATGCTCGTCCTGCCCGACGACGAATTCAACTCGGTCATCACGCTCCCGCAGGCCGACTTTCAGAAGCGCGTGAGCGAGCTTGTCAAAAAATACCCCGTGACTTACTGAACCTCGAACCGCAAGCGCCCGACTCTTTCGGGCGGGAGGATTGCGCAGATGGCAGAAGCCGACACCCCCAACGAAGGCCATTCGCACGAAGAGCACGCGGGCGTTCACGCGGCGGGCGCGCACCACCACGGGCCGCCGACGAGCTTCATACGCAAGTACATCTTCAGCATTGACCACAAGGTCATCGGCATTCAGTACCTCCTGCTCGCGCTCTTCTCGGTCGTGCTCGGAATGCTCATGTCCATCCTGATGCGGATGAACATGACGTGGCCGCAGCACGCCTGGCCCCTGCTCGGCTGGCTGTTCCCGCTGGGCGCGCCGGGCGGCGTGATGACGCAGGAGTTCTACCTCTCGCTCGTGACGATGCACGGGACGATGATGGTCTTCTTCGTGCTGACGACCGCGCCGCAGGGCGGGTTCGGAAACTACTTCCTGCCCATCCAGATCGGCGCGGACGACATGGCGTTCCCGACCCTGAACATGCTCTCGTTCTGGGTGACTTTCTGCGGACTAGTTGTGCTCGTGAGCGCGATCTTCGCCTCCGGCGGGTCGGTCATCGGCCCGACGGGCGGGTGGACTGGCTACGCGCCGCTCTCGGCAATCGGCGACCAGTTGAACGTGCCGGGGCAGGGGATGGGCGTGAACCTCTGGATCATCAGCATCGCCCTCTTCTGCGTCGCGTCGCTGCTCGGCGCGCTCAACTTCATCGTGACGATGCTCAACCTCCGCACGAGGGGGATGTCGCTGATGAGGCTCCCGCTGACGTGCTGGGGTTGGTTCACGACCGCCATCCTCGCGCTGCTCTCGTTCCCCGTGCTGCTCGCGGCGGGCATCCTGCTTTTCCTCGACCACAATTTAGGGACGAGCTTCTTCGTGCCCAGCGGGCTGTCGAACGGCACGACCGTCATTGACCACGCGGGCGGCTCGCCGATTCTGTGGCAGCACCTGTTCTGGTTCTTCGGACACCCGGAAGTCTATATCGCCATCCTTCCGGGCATGGGCGCGACTTCGCACATCCTCTCGACGTTCGCGCGCAAGCCGATCTTCGGCTACCGCGCGATGGTCTTCGCCATGTTCGCCATCGGGCTGCTCGGGTTCTTCGTCTGGGGTCACCACATGTTCGTGAGCGGCATGGCCCCGCTGACGGCGGCGACCTTCTCGGTGCTGACGCTCTCCATCGGCGTGCCCTCGGCGATCAAGACGTTCAACTGGCTCGGCACGCTCTGGGGCGCGCGCATCAGGTTCGCCGTGCCGATGCTGTTCGCCATCGGCTTCGTCTCGCTCTTCGTCGCGGGCGGCATCACGGGACTCGTCCTCGGCCAATCGTCGCTCGACCTCTCGATGCACGACACCTACTTCGTGCTGGGACACTTCCACCTCGTGATGGGCGTCGCCGCCATCTTCGGAATGTTCGCGGGGATGTACTTCTGGTTCCCGAAGATGTTCGGGCGGATGATGAACGAGACGCTCGGCCAGATTCACTTCTGGCCGACCTTCGTCGGCGTCTTCGCCATCTTCATCCCGTTCCACGCGATGGGCCTTGTCGGGATGGATCGCCGCTACTCGCAGTTCTACGAAGTCGTCAACGGGAAGCTTGAGTACATCTACCACTTCAACGAGCCGGCGCACCCGCTCATCCACTTCGCCACGTGGGCGGCGATCATCACCGTCGCGGCGCAGTCAATCTTCATCTTCAACTTCTTCTGGAGCATGTTCAAAGGCAAGAAGGCGAGCGACAACCCTTGGGAGGCGACGACGTTGGAGTGGACGACGGCGACGCCGCCGCCGCACGACAACTTCGGCGGGCGCGTCCCCGTGGTCTATCGCGGCGCATACGAGTTCGGCGTCCCCGACGCGCCCGAAGATTACGTCATGCAGACGACGCCGGACGAGACGGCGGCGAACGTCGGAGCGGGCGCGGCGAGGGAATTACAAGATCAAGGTAACGGGCATGGACACGGTAATGGCAACGACAGTCACGGGTAACAGAGAGACTGTGACGAAGACCGAGAGCGTACTCGACATCGCGTCGTCGCGTCGTCGCGGCGGGCGCGGCCCGCGCGGCGGCGGCAACGGCAAGGGGCCGAACGGCGGAGGCCCCGGCGGGCCGGGCGGCGGCGGCGACCAACGCGGGTTCTCGCCCGACCGCTACCGGCTGGCGATGCTCGTCGGCATCGCCTCGATACTGATGATGTTCACGGCGCTCGCAAGCGCCTACGTCGTCCGTTCGGGGATGCCGACCTCGGTTGACTGGCACGGCGGCACGATGCCGTCGTTCGTCTATTTGAGCACGGCGCTCATCATCGCGAGCAGTCTGACGTTCACGCGCGCGAAGGCCGCGCAACTGCACGACGAGGAGGGCGGGTACAAACTCTGGCTCGGCGTGACGCTGCTGCTCGGACTGGGATTCCTTTCGTCGCAACTGCTCGCGTGGCGTCAGCTCGTCGGGCAGGGGCTTTACCTTGCGTCGAACCCGCACAGCTCTTTCTTCTACGTGCTGACGGGGCTGCACGGGCTTCACCTACTCGGCGGGATTCTGGCGCTCGGCTTTCTCTTCGTTTACGCGCGCCGCGCAGCGGGGCCGCAAAGGGATTTGAAGAAGCGCGCGCTGACCGACGCGGTCGGGATTTACTGGCACTTCATGGACGGCCTTTGGGTCTTTCTCTTCCTTCTACTCTTCCTGTGGAGGTGAACCTTTGAGCACAGAAGCTCAGGTCGGGCGGCTCGCGCCGACGGATTGGGACGGCGGCGCGCTTCCCTACCGTGTCGGACACCGCAAGCTGGGGATGTGGCTCTTCATCGTGTCGGACGCGATGACGTTCACGGCGCTCCTCATCGGCTACTCCTACGCGCGCGCCGCGAGCGACCAGTGGCCGACGCCGTTCCCGTTTTACCCAAGCATTATCTTCTCGACGACGATGACGCTCTTCCTTCTGGCGTCGAGTTTCACGATGGTGATGGCCGTGCGCGCGTCCGCCGCGAATAGACTCAAAGCCGCGCGGCGCTGGATCGGGGCGACGATGCTCGGCGGTCTTGCCTTCCTCGTCCTTCACAGCATCGAGTGGAATCACCTCATCACCGAGGGGCTGCGACCTTTCGGCGTGCGCGCGGGCAGCAAGTTCGCGGCGGAGTGGGCCGAGCGCTGGCCGCAGGCCCCGCCGCTCTTCGGCGCGAGCTTCTTCGCGATCACCGGCCTGCACATGTTCCACGTCTTCACCGGCGTGCTCTACCTCGGCGTCATCGCGCTCCGCATCGGCAAGACGCGCCACGAGGACGTTGAGATCAGCGGACTCTACTGGCACTTCGTTGACCTCGTCTGGATGTTCGTCTTCCCGCTGATTTACTTGATGTCGGTTGACATGGGGAAATAGAGAATAGAGGTCGGAGGTCGGAGGTCAGTGAAAGCCTTTCATGAGCTTCGCTGACTTGAAACCGACAACTGACCTCTGACCTCCGACCCCTGACCTCTGGAAAAGAAGGAGGCGGCAAAAGCATGGCGGAAGCTTCGATCAGGGATTTGTTGAAGAAGTCGGACATGATTCTGATGGGCGCGTGCGTCCTGCTCGCGGCGGGCTTCCTCGTGCTCGCGGGCAAGAGCGCCGCGTCCGCCGGAAGTTTCCTGACGATTGACAACCTCTTCTTCACGGCGGTCTGCCTGCTGCTCGCGCTCACCTTCATCTCCATCCCGGCGTTCACGCTGCGCGAGCGGGGCATCAATCCGTTCGCCGTCGGCGAAGAAGTGAGTCCCGCGCGCGCCGCCGAGCACGTCCACTTCGAGGGCGGCACGCGCCTCTTCGCGAACGTTCTCTTCGGCCTGCTCGCGCTCACCGTAGTCGAGGTCTTTCTGGCCTACATACAGATTCACGACCTGCGTATCTTCCTGACGATCCTGATGGGTCTGTCGCTCGTCAAGGCCGCGCTCATCGTCGCCTACTTCATGCATCTCAAGTTCGAGCGCCTGAGCCTCGTGCTGACGCTCGTCCCGACGCTCGTCGTCTGCATCTGCCTGCTCTTTGTCGTCTTCCCCGACAGTTCGCGCACGCTCCATCTTCGCGCGACACACCCTTCGGCTGAAGCCCCTGCGAGGCCGTCCGAATGAGGAAAGGGAAATGAAAGCGAGCGGCGGAATTTACAGAAGCATCCTTTCGGCGGTCGCGCCGGTCGCGGCGACGCTGTTCCTCTCGGCGGACGCGCTGGCGCAGTGCCCGCTGTGCAGAACCGCGCTTGAGGGACGCCACGATTCGAGCGCGCGGACGA
>DASRCS010000067.1:0-17411 GCA_035652995.1 Pyrinomonadaceae bacterium | reverse complement strand
ACGAGCGCGCCGAGCGCGGGCGGCAGGTAGTGGAGCGCCGCGCCGACGCCGGGGCCGACGACGAGCGCGCCGACCAGCCCGATGAGGGCGACGCGCGCGAACGTCAGTTGCAGCCGCGCCGCCGCGCGACTGATCGCGCCCGGCGTGACCGCCGTCATCGCTATCGAGACGACGAACCAGAAGAGCACGGCGAGCAAGCGCCAGCCGACAAAGGAGACCGTGAGCTGCGGCGTGAGCAAAGTCGCCGGGTCGCGCGCCAGGTCTCTCAACTCCTGCTCGTAGCCCGCGATCATCATCGTCCAGCTCGCCGGGTTGCGCCCCGCCTTTTCCGCGTGGCGGTACTCGCCGCCGATCACCATCACGTCGCCGCCGACGTATGAGCCGTCGAGCTGGATGACCGAGCCGCCGATGGCCGCGGTGTCGCCGCCGACGCGGCCCTCGACGATCACGTCGCCGCCGAACGCGATGACGCCGTTCTTCACTTCGCCGCGCACGCGCACGTCGCGCCCCATCCCGAACACGTCGCTCCCGCCCTCGACGACCAGCTCGTCGCCCGCCTTCGATGCCGCCGTTTCCTGCGCGTTCGCCGCGAGCGACGCGGGCAGCAACAGTAGGATTGTCACCGCGGCGCAGGCGAGAAGCGATGAGGCGCGCGCCGCCCGTCTCGTCTCGGAGACGGCGGAGACGGGTTCGACGCGGCGACATGCGACAGAAACATTCATGATGCAACGAACGGCCAGCGCCCGTCTCTCGTGACACTTCCGACGGGGCTGGCCGGGCAGCACGGCCATCAAACTTTCCGTTACTCAGTCGCGCGCGCCCTCGCGGTGGTACGCGCTGATGAGTAGCAGCAGCACGACGAGCGCCGCGGCGGGCGCGACCAGAAGCAGCAGCGCGGGCGGCACGGACTCGGCGGCCAGCTTCCCGCCGACCGCACGTAGCACAAGCCCCGCGCCCGCGCTCGCGCCCGCGGCTGCGCGGCCCGCGACGGCGAGCGCCCCGCCCGCCGCACGCGCCGCGCCGAGGGCGGGCGCGACCGCGGCGTCGAGCGCGGTGAATCCGAGGAGAGCGAACGCGGCCACGCCGAGCGCGGCGCAGATTTTCACGGCCCGCCGCCGCTCGCCGCGGGCGCGCACGCCGCTCATGTCGTTCTGCGCGCGCGCCGTCAGCTCGCGCGTGAAGTCGCGGGGCAGCGCGACGCGCTTTTCAAAGGTCCGGTCGAACGCGTTGTCGAGCAGGCAGAGCAGGCGGCGCTGTTCGCGCAGGGCTTCGGAGCAGGGAGGGCACGCGCGGGCGTGGGCTTCAAAATCAAAGGAGGCGCGCGCGTCCAACTCGCCGTCGAGGTAGGCGGCAGTCAGAGTCGTCTGCGGGCACCGCGGCCCCAACTTCGAGACTTCCGACATCCGAGCCTCAAACACCCGTGATGCCGCGCGCCACGAGAAGTTCGCGCATCGCCTCGCGCGCGCGGAAGATTCTGTTCTTGACCGTGCCGAGCGGCAGCCCGGTCACTTCGGCGATCTCGTCGTAGGAGAGGTCGTGCGAATGCCGGAGCACGATCAGCTCGCGGTACGCGTGGGGAAGTTGCGCGACGACCTCCTCGATCTCGGCCCGGCGCTCGCCGCGCTCGGTCTCCTGCTCCGGCGTGGGCGACGTGCTCGCCAGAGGCTTCTCGAACGTGTGCCCGTCCTCGCACTCGACTTCCAACTCGCCCTCGCGCGCGCTGCCCACGCGGCGCAGGTGGTCAACCGCGGCGTTGTGCGCGATGCGGTAAATCCACGTCGAGAACTTGAACTCCGGTCGGTAGCGCACGAGCGACCCGTAAACCTTGATGAAGACTTCCTGCGTCAGGTCGAGCGCGGCGTCGTAGTCGCCGACCATGCGATAGACGTATGCGGCGATGGGGCGCTGATACCTTCGCACCAGCTCCTCGAAACCGTCCTCGCGCCCGGCGAGCGCGCGCACGACCAATTCCGGGTCGGCGGAGGCGGCCAACTTTTTAAGTGCGACTGCTTCTGCTGCGATCATGACGCCAAAGTTTTACGCGCGCGCCGCGGGCAAAGTTTCAAGCCCGCGGGCGACAAATATTTCGTGTCGCGGGACGCCGGAGCGCGTCGTGTTTCAACGTGTACCGCTCGCCCCGCCGGCGGCGAGCGCGCGGTCTATCGCTTCGCGCAGCACGGCGCTGCTGTGACCGTTTGACGCGTAGCCGCGCCAGTGTCGGACGACCTGGCCGTCGGCGGCGATGACGTAGGTCTGCGGGATCACGTCCCTGCCGTTCATCAAGGCGAGCGCCGTCTCGCGGTCGGCCCACCCCAAGCGGAAGCCGAACTTGAGTTCGCGCGCGAACTGACGCACGCGGTCGGATTCGGTGCGCGGGTCTTCGGGCGTCAGGCCGATGAACTCGACGCCGCGCGCGGCGTAGTCCCGGCGCACGCGCTCGTACTCGGGTATCTCCATCCGGCACGGGCCGCACCACGTCGCCCAGAGGTTCACGACGATCACCTTGCCGCCGAAGTCCGCGAGCCGGAAGCTGTCTTTGTCGAGCGACTGAATCCGGCGGTTGAGCACGCTCTCCGGCAGGCTCTTGAACTCTTCCGGCGCGGCGCGCGGCGCGGGTTCGGACGGAGTGACCGACGGCGCTTCCGCCGGGGTCACGGTCTGAGGCGGAGGCGCGGCTCTTCTGCCGGACTGCGCCGCGGCGTGCGCGGTGATGATGACAAGGAGGAGCAGGGGAAATGCTTTTTTCATAGCGCGGAAGTATGGATGCTGAAACAGGGTGTTGGGTGCCAGGTTTTGGGTTTTAGTTAGTCCTCCCCGGCACCCAGCACCCAACACCTTGTCTCGGTTCATCGTTCTCTTTCACCCGAACGCGAGCGCGGCGAGGCCGGCGGGCGCGGCGATCTGCCGGAAGTCAATCTCGCTCGAAGGGAAGGCGAGGCGCAGGTCTTGGGCGTGGACGGCGTAGGGCGGCGAGGCGAGCGTCTCCTCGACGATCTCGCTCGCCTGTCGCTCGTCGAGTCCAGTGCCCGCGACGAGCAGGCGCTCGATCCGTTCGGTGATGACGGGAGGCGCAGCCGTCTCGCCTTCAGCCGGCGGCGCGCCGCGGTCGCGGTAGAAGAGAAGGAAGCGGTAAAGCTCGTCGGCGCGGTCTTCCGTTTCGCACGAGACGGCGCGGACGTAGAGCGGCTGGCCCGCGCGCAGGATGACGGCGGTGAAGCCTTCCGCGTGCGAGCTGACGAGGAGCGAGTCGGCGCGCGCCGCCGCTCCGTCGCGCATGAGCCACCAGGCCTCGCCCGCGTGGCGCGGCAGGATCAGCCCCGCGTGCCAGCCGAGACTCTCGAAGACGCGCTCGTACTCGTCGAGTATCGAGAGGCGGACAGCCGTGACGAGGTAGCGCGCGTGCCCTTGCGCGTCCGCCGGCAAGCGCTCGCGCGCGACGCGCAGTTCGTCGAGCGGCGCGCCGAGCGTGCGCTCGGTCTTCCACTTGAGCATGTCCTCGGCCTCGGCGCGCGAGGCGGGCGCGGTCTCCATCGTCAGGATCGAGGTGCGCGTCGAGGCTTCGGGCAGCGCGACCGACCAGCGCCTGCGCTTCAGGAGTCCGGCGCTCGCGACGAGTTCGTTGAGCGAGGCGGCAAGCTCGCCCGCGTCCGCGATGTTCGGCTCGTCGAAGCCGGGGCGGACGAGTCCGGCGGGCAGCGGCAAGTATCCGGCGCTGCGGACGGCGAGCGCGCCGCCGCGCCGCTCCAACTGCACGACGCTCGCGCCGTCGCCCGCGAGTCCGACAGCCGCCGAAGGGTAGCGCGGCGAGACGAGTCTGCTGAGTGGGTTCATCGGATTTTAGATTTTGGATTTTGGATTCGATGAAAGGCGCAGCACACGCCCCCTTCTTCGCACAGGCTGACGCGGATTGAATGACGGGCGGCGTGCCGCCGCCGATCCAAAATCCAAAATCCCATCACCATTCGTTGTATCGCGTCGAGCCGTCGGAGGACAGGTCGCTTGAGTTGCTGTGGACGTTGCCGACGCCCTGCCCGCCGTCGGTCGAGCCGGGGTCGTCAACCGGCTCGGTCTGCCAGTCGCGGTCGTTCGTCATCGGGTCAACGGGGATTTCGCGGATGTAGCCGGCGCTCTGCAAGTCGTCGAGCGACTGCGGCGGCTTGCCCTTGTCGGCGGTGTACTGGTCAATCAGCTTCCGCATCGTGTAGAGGTCTTCGCGCAGCGTCGCCTCCTTCGCGGCCTGCACGGTCTTGCCGTACTGCGCCATCGCGATCATGGCGAGGATGACGATGATCGAGATGACGATCATCAGTTCGAGCAGCGTAAAACCTTTCGATTGCGGATTGCGGATTGCGGATTGCGGATTGGGCGACGGTCGTGCGCCGCTCTTGTCTCCGCCGCGTTGCGCGCGAGATGAAAGACGAGAGACGCGCTGCCGCCAATCCGCAATCCGCAATCCGCAATCCGCAATTAATCTACCAGTCACTGTACTTCTCCCCGTTGAGCGACTCGCCCTCGGCCTTCGAGCGCACGTCGAAGAGGTTGGCGGGGTTCGCCGAGCAGCCCTCGTCAGGCGAGTCGTAGTTCGAGAGCACGCACCAGTCGGCCTTGCCCGTGATCGGGTCAACCGGAATCTCGCGGAGGTAGTGCTTCTTCTTCGGCGTGGTCGCGGCGTTGTCGGTCGCCTGCCCGCCCACGCTGTCGAGTCCGCGCCCGGCCTGCGCCAGCGCGCCGTTGAGTGACGAACGCGGCACCACGTCAACCCCGTCAACCAGCGTCTGAAGGTCTGGCGGGTAGCGGTCGGGGTTGTCAACGCCGAAGATCGAGCAGTCGGAGATGACGACGCGGCTGCGCGGGTCAACGAAGACCTGGCCCTGCTGCTGGTTCTGGACGTTCTGGTTCTGGACCGCGACGTTCGCCGCGGCGTTGGCGCTGGCGTCGCCGCCGAGGCCGCTGATGCCGCCCGCGGCGCACTGCATCCCGACCGTGTCGCGGTGGAACTCGTCAATCGCGAGCCGCATCTCGCGCAGAGCCTCGCGCAGCCGCTGCTCCTTCTGCCGCCGCACCGAAGTCTTGACCAGCGGGATGACCGCGAGCGTGAGGATCGTCATCACCGTCATCGTGATGACGAGTTCGATGAGCGTCCAGCCGCCGGACGACGGAGACAGTGGGAACGGAAGACGGGGAGACGGGGAGACGGCGTGACGGGGTGACGGAAGAAGCAAGTTCTTTCTCCCCATCTCCGCGTCGCCCCGTCGCCCTTTCATCTTGAACACCTCTATCACGCGCCTCCGCTACTGCGTGACCTTGAACTTGCCGCCGGAGACTTGCGCGCGGACGGTGCGCCCGTCGGTCGCGATGAGGTGAACCTTGTCGGCGTCGAACTGAAGTCCGGCGTCGCCCGGCGCGAGCGCCTCGACCTCGACGACGACGAGCAGGCCCTCGCCCCTCAAAGGCTGCGCGCCCGCCGCGGGCGAGACCGAGACGAGCAGCACGCCCGAAGGGTCAACCGACTGTGTGAGCACCGGCGCGAGCGACTTGTCGGCGGCGAAGACTCCCTGCGAGACGGAGCGGACGGCGAGCGACTTCGGGTCGAAGCGCAGCGTCGCGGTCGCGAGTCCGAGCGGCGCGTCGGTCTTCAAAAAGAGCATCAAGCGCCTGCGCTCGCCGACCTTCATCTCCTGTTGTTCGGTCAGAAGCATAAGCTCAGCCGCGCTCTCCGCCGGGACGCTCGAAGCGGCGGGCTGCGCGTTCGCCGGAGCGGGCTGCGCGTTCGGCGTGCTCGTCGCACCGCCCGCGGGGCTTGTCACGTTCGGGCTTGCCGCGGCGTTGTTCGTCGCGGGCGCGGCGTCCGTCGCCGGCTTCGGCGCTGGCGAGTCCGCGGGCTTCGGTTGTGCTGTCGTGCTCGACGCCGCGCCCGTCGCGACGGCGTTCGCGGGCGCGAGTTTCGTCTGCGCGTCGGTCGCGACGGCGTTCGACGGCGCGGGCGCGTTCGAGTTGTCGAGGACTGCGGGACGCGCGACCGTCGCCGTAGTCAGGTTGGCGTTGACGACGATTGGTGTCCCCGTATTCGCGCCGTTCGCCGTCACGTTCGCGGCGTTACTCGCGCCCGGCGACGAAGCGACGGTCGCGTTGGCCGCGGTCGCGTTATTCGTCGGCGCGTTCGCGGCGTCGCCGGCGAGCGCCTTCGGCGCGGGGGCGAAGCTGTACTCCTCGCCCGCCTGAGCCGGGAGTTGGACGTTCTGGTTGGTCGGCAGCGAGCGGAGGCGCGCGTACTGATCCTCCTTGTCGGCCTCTTTCACCATCGCTTCGAGCGAGGGCGACTGCGGCGTCTGCATCGTGCCCGTGTCGGTCGGCTTCAGGTCTTCGGGCGTGATCTCGGGCGCGCGCAGGACGCGCGGCGTCATCGTGATGACGATGTCGCTCTGCTGGTCGTTCTTGTTGGGCGCGGTGAAGAGCCGACCGAGGATCGGGATGAGGCCGACGAGCGGGAGGCCCTGCCGCCCGTTGGTCTGCCTGTCCTGCGCGATGGAGGCGATCATCATCGTCCTGCCGTTCGGGATGCGCGCGACGCCCTCGATCTTGCGCTGCGTGAAGATGGGCGTGAGCGGGTCGGGGCCGGAGGCCTCGTCCTTCGACTCGATGCTCATCGAGACCTGCACGTCCTGGTTCGGATAGACCTTCGGCTTGAAGTCGAGGTTGAGGCCCACGTCCTCGTACTGGATGACGGGGTAGCCGCCGCTGCCGAAGATGTTGTTGGCCGTCGCGCCCGTGCCCGTCGTCGTGCCCGTCCCAGATGTCGGGAGGAGGCCGTTATAAACCGAGGCGGTCTGGACGGGGACTTTCGAGCCGACGCGCGTCGAAGACTTCTCGTCGTCGAAGGCGTGGACGGCGGTCGAGAACAGGAGGCGCGTGTTCGTCTTGCTCTGGAACATCGAGATCGCTGAGGAAGGGATGAGGAGGCCGACGCCCGAACCCAGGCCCACGGTGCCCGTGCCGAGCGCGACCGCGGGCGTCCCGCGGTAGAGGAGCGAGCCCGGGGAGAGGCCGCCGAGTCCGCCCTGAAGCATTGACTGCGTGCCGACCTGGTTGCCGAGCTGCATCAGGTCGTTGCGGGAAATCTCGTAGATGGCGACCTCCATCACGACCTCGGAGCGATCCTTGTCAACCGTCTTCAGGAGCTGCTCGACGATGCGTATGTTTTCGGGCGTGTCGCGCACCGTGATCGAGTTGGTCTGCGGGTTCGTGACGAACTGCGGCTGCCGTCCGGCGTTCGCCGGGAGCGAGGCCGAGAGGAGCCGCTGCGCGTCCTCCGGCTTGATGTTGTAGAGGTAAAAGGTTCGCAGCACCAACTGCTGGTACATGGGCCGCTTCGACTGGTCGGCGACGAGGATGGTGCGGCGGTCGAGCTTCTGGAAGAACAGCCCGTTCGAGAGGAAGACGTAGTCGAGCGCGCGCGCCGGAGTCATGTTCTTCCAACGGATGTTGACGTTGCGCTTGACCTGCGAAAAGTTCTGGTCGAAGACGACGTTGAGGTCGAGTTCGTCGGCGAGCTTGCGGATGAGTCCTTCGAGGTCGCCGTTCCACTGGATGTCCTGCAACTGCTCGCGCGCGCCGACGCCGTCGGCCTGACCGTCCGGCTGCGCGCCGCGGGCCGGGGCCGCGCCGACGCGCTGCCCGTCGCGATAGACAGCCGGGGCGGTCGGCGCTCCCGCGGGGCTGCTCGCGCCTTCCTTCTCGCGCTGGAGGTTGAGCATCCTGTCCATCTCCTGCGCGGCGAGGTTGTTGACCGGGTCGAGTCCGTATGCCTGCCGGTAGGCGTTGTACGCGCCGACGTAGTCGCCCTGATCCGCCAGCGACCTGCCCTTCGTCATCAAGTCCTGCGAGGCGTTGAAGACGGAGCGGCGGTAGTGGAGCTGGTACTGCGTGTTCGACGGGTCGGCGGCGACGGCGAGCGCGAACTCCTGCGCGGCCTTCTCCCACTGCTGCGCCTTCTCGTACTCCATGCCGCGGTCGTAATTCTTGTCGCCCTTCTTCGCCAGCGCCGGCAGCGGCGCGAGCAGAATAGCGGCGACGAGGAGCGAAGCCGCGAGGGGACGGGCAAGGGTGAAAGACTTCATCTAGAACCTCACTTGGATTGCTGCTGTCTCTTCGGTCGCGGCTCCCCGCGCGTCCGACGCGCGCACGGTCGCGGCCTTTTTTAAGTAGTCGTGCCGGGGAGTACGAAAGTCTTTGCGAGGACTCTGCTCTCGAAAAGCCTGGCGTCGCCACGCGCGCCGCGGCGCTTTCTTTCTGCGCCGCCCGCCCCGCATGGTCAACTTACACGCCGGGGCGTAAATAATAGTTCCTGAAAGGCAAACTAACAAGTAAACTTTGAGCCGTGAGCCGTAAGCAGTTTAAGAAAAGACGCGAGAGGCCCGCCGGCACCCAGACACTGCTTACTGCTCACGGCTCACTGCTCACTTACCCGCCGACACGACCCCGTCGCCGTTCACCTTGATCTCTTCGACGAAGGTCACGCGGTTGATCTCGTGCAGCGTCGAGAGTCCGGTGAAGACCTTTTCGAGCGCCGCCTCGCGCAGGCTGCGAAGCCCCTCGGCCTGCGCCGCGCGGCGCACCTCCGAGCCGGGCCGCCGCTCGATGATCATCTCGCGGATGTTGTCCGACATGTTCAGCAGTTCGTGAATCGCCGTCCGCCCGCGGTAGCCCGTGTGGTTGCAGGCGTCGCACCCGACGCTCATGTAGAAAGTGCGGTGCGCGTGCTCCGAGGGCTTCAGCCCCGACTCGATCAGCTCCGCGTCCGAAGGCTTGTACGGGCGCTTGCAGACCGCGCACAGCACGCGCGTGAGGCGCTGCGCGAGCACGCAGTTCAACGACGAGACGAAGTTGTACGGCTCGACGCCCATGTTCAGGAAGCGCCCGATCACGTCGATGACGTTGTTCGCGTGGACGGTCGTGAAAACCAAGTGGCCGGTCAAGGCCGACTGGATGGCGATCTGCGCCGTCTCGTTGTCGCGGATTTCGCCGACCATGATCTTGTCGGGGTCGTGGCGCAGGATGGAGCGCAGGCCGCGCGCGAAGGTCAAACCCTTCTTCTCGTTGACCGGAATCTGCGTGATGCCGTGGAGCTGATACTCGACGGGGTCTTCGATGGTGATGATCTTGTCTTCCTCGTTGCGAATCTCGTTGAGGGCCGCGTACAGAGTCGTCGTCTTGCCGGAACCCGTCGGGCCGGTGACGAGAACCATGCCGTAAGGCTCGGCGATGTAGCGGCGGAAGTCGCGTATGTCCTGCGGGAGGAAGCCGACCACGTCGAGGGTCAGGTTGCGGAACTGCTCGTTGATCTGCTCCTTGTCGAGGATACGGATGACCGAATCTTCGCCGTGGATGGTCGGCATGATCGAGACGCGGAAGTCAACGTTGCGCCCCTTGTAGCGGACGCGGAAGCGACCGTCCTGCGGTATGCGGCGCTCGGCGATGTCGAGTTCCGACATGACCTTGATGCGCGAGATGAGGGTCTGGTGATACGTGATGTCAATCGGCTCGACCTTCTCGTAGAGCGCGCCGTCGATGCGGTACTTGACGTGGACGGCGGTGTCGGCGGTCTCGATGTGGATGTCGGAGGCGCGCGACTCCATCGCGTTGTAGATGATCGTGTCAACCAGCTTGATGATGGGCGACATGTCGCTGTCGGTCGCCAGCCGGTCGAGGTCTAAAACTTCTTCGCCCTGCTCGGTCTCCTTGACGAGCGAGATGCGGAAGCCCGAAGCCGCCTCCTGAAGAACGCGCTGCGTCGCGTCGCCTTTTCTCAAAACGACTTCGATTGCGCCCGCCGTCGAGACGTGCGGGACGACGCGCGCGTGCAGCGCCGACGCGATCTCGTCGAGGCGTTCGAGGTCGGTCGGGTCGGCCATCGCGATGTGCAGTCGTCGGCCCTCGCGCCGCAGGGGCACGAAGAGGTGGCGCAGCATCAGGTCAACCGGAATCTCGCCGAGGAGCGCGTAGTCAATCGGCGACTCGCCGACGGGCGGGAGCAGGTCAACGTAAGGGAGGCGGTAGCGGCGCGCGAGCGCGAGCGCGGCGCGGACTTCGGGCGGCGTGTGCCCGTCGCCGTCGGGCGCGTGTGCGCCGCTGCCGCCGTTGCCGTTGTGGACGACGCCCGCGGCGGCACTGTCCGTGACCTTGTTTTCGATTTCGCTCATGAGTCTCTTCTGATGCTTTTAGTCGGGCGGGGGATGCCGTCAGCCCCGAACGCTCAGGTTCGAGATCGACTGGATGATGGGAAGGTAGATGGACAGCAGGATCGTCACGACGATGCCGCCCATCACGAGCAGGATGGCAGGCTCAAGCACGGTCGTCAACTGTTCGAGCCTGACCTCGGACTCGCGGTCGAAGAAGTCGGCGACCTCTTCGAGCATCTCGCGTAAACTGCCGGAGCGCTCGCCCACCCCGATCATGTCAATGGCGAGCGGCGGAATCCACCCGGCGGACTCCAGACTCTCCGTGAACGACCGCCCCTCGCGGATCATCGGCAGCGTCGCCGAGCTGCGCGCGCGCAGGTCTCTGTTCGTGACCGACTCGGCGGCGATCTCCCACGACTCGACGAGCGTGATGCCGCCCGCCAGAAGCGTCGCCAGACTGCGCGTCATCTGCGAGACGGCGAGCTGTTTGATGAGCGAGTTGACGATGGGGAGCTTCAGAAGGAATTTGTCGAGCGCGAGCGCGCCCGAAGGCGTCCGCGTCCAGAGGTAGAGGCCGACGCCGAGGCCGATGACCGCGGGCGCGAGCCAATAGATGTTGCTCGAAGTGAAGTGCGAGACGCCGATGACGAGCCGCGTCACGGCTGGCAACTCGCGGTTGAAGCCCTCGAAGAGCGCCGACATCTTCGGCACGACATAGACGGTCAGGAACATGACCATGCCGAGCGACGCCGCGAACAAAAATAACGGGTAGGCGAGCGCGCCGCGAATCTTGCGTCGAATCTCGACGCCGCGCCTCATGTACGCGACGTAGCGCGCCAGCACGTCGTCCAAAGCGCCGGAGCGCTCGCCCGCGAGGATCGAGGCCGTGTAGATGCGCGGGAAGATCGGCCCCTGCGCGGCGAACGCCTCGGAGAGCGCCATGCCGCTCCTGATCTTCTCCTCGACGTTGGCGAGCACGTTCCGCAGCCGCGAAGAGGCCGCGCGACGCCTGAGCATCGCGACGGCCTGAAGGATGGGGATGCCGGCGCGGATGATGGCGGAGAGTTGCTGGTTGAAGAGGAGGAAGTCGCCGGGCTTGACGCGCGCGCTCGTCCCGCCCTTGCCGCCGCGCGTGACGGCGGCGAGTCCGGCGGCGCGAGGCGGCGCGACCGAGAAGACGCGGAAGCCCTCGGCTTCGAGGCGGACGCGCGCCTCAGCCGCGCCGACGGCCTCGACCGTTCGCGTCACGACCTCGCCCGCGGGCGTCCCCAAACGACAGATGAATTCGGCCATGCTTCTTTTCTTTTACTTCCCGGAGGGGAGGCGTTTCGTTCAGCGTGAGTCCGAACGCCCGAACTCAGACGGCCCGAATTATAGCACGCAAGCCCCAGCGCCTCACACCGCGCCCGCCCGCTTACACGCCGCTGCGGGCACGAAGTTGCGCCGAGATAGATGCGCGGAGATAAAATCGTCATAAAGTCGAAACGCATATGTTTGTTGCGCGGCGCGCGCGCCGTGCAATACAATGCAGCGGAAGGAAAGAGGAAGTCTCCCCGTCTTCCCCGCAACCGCGAACAACCGAATGGGCGCGCGCCGCCGTCAAAGGGGCATCGCGCAGTTTTTTCGACGCGGGCAAGCGCCGTCCTCGCAGGCGGGAGCGCACGCGCCGGAGTTTCATTTCTCCATTCGTCGAAGACACATCTTTCGGGAGGGTTCAATGAGGACACGGCGCTTCCACAGCTTCAACAAAGTCGCGCTCGCCTCCTGCCTCTTCGCTCTGTCGCTCGCCCTCGCCGCGCCGCGCGCCGCCTCGGCCCAAGCCGAGCAGGCGCAGTCGCAGTCGGGCCAGCAGAAAACCGACCAGCAGAAAACGGAACAGCAGAAGCCCGCGGCGGCGCAGCAGGCCGACCAGACGGACAAGCCCGCGCAGAAAAGCTCCGTCCCGGCGGCGAACGGTCGCGCGAGTTCTTCCGCGCCCGCCGCGCAGCAGGACGGCCCCGTCGTGCAGGTCAACGACGACGACGAGCGCAAGCCCGTCATCACCCACACAGACCTCGTCACGTTCACCGTGACCGTCACCGACACCTACGGGCGCTTCGTCACGGGACTCGGCCAGAACGCCTTCACCGTGACGGACGACAAAGTCCCGCAGGAGATAACCTTCTTCTCGGACGAGGACGCGCCCGTCTCCCTCGGAATCGTCTTCGACGTGTCCGGCTCGATGGGCGGCGACAAGATCAACAAGGCGCGCGAGGCGCTCTCGAAGTTCATCGAGACGAGCCACGCGCGCGACGAATACTTCCTCATCGGCTTCAACAACCGCGCGCAACTCCTGCTCGACCACACGCGCGACAGCGACGCACTGATGCAGAAGCTCACCTTCGTGCAGACGCACGGGCAGACGGCGCTCTACGACGCGGTTTACTTGGGCGTCAACAAGGTGACGCGCGGCACGCACCCGAAGAAGGCGATCCTCCTCATCTCGGACGGGCAGGACAACAGCTCGCGCTACACCTTCTCGGAGCTGCGCCGGCAGCTCAAAGAGTCGGACGTGATCATCTACGCCATCGGCATCGTTGACTCGAACGACAACTCCGACCTCGGCTACGGCGGGCGCGCCATCCTCGAAGAACTCGCGGGCGTTTCCGGCGGCAAGGCCTTCTTCCCCTCGACCTCCGCCGAGATGAACGACACCTTCGAGCGCATCGCGCTCGAGCTGCGCACGCAGTACTCCATCGGCTTCCGCCCGAAGAACTTCGCCAACGACGGCAAGTGGCACAAGCTGAAGGTCAAGGTTCAGCCGCCGCGCGGCTTCCCTCGCCTGTTCGTCCGCGGGCGCGAGGGCTACTTCTCAAGCGACACGCCGAAGAACTAAACGATTGCGGAATGCGGATTGCGGATTGGCGCTCAATGAGAGCAGAGCTTCATCAATGATCACTTCGGCGCATGAGTTCGAGCGGCGACTGTGACAAGCGCGTTTTTCAAATCCGCAATCCGCAATCCGCATTCCGCAATAGGCCAACGCCAGCCTGCCTCCTGGCATCTCTAAAACGGCGCGCGTCCGCGTGGCGCGCGAACCGTTTTCAGTCCATAATGTTTCATGCCCCGGCCACGCGGAAGCCCACAACCCGACTTCATTCAAGACGGGCTTCGACCGACCGAGCGCCCCGCGCCTCCGGCACGCCGGACACGCGCGGGGCGATGTTTCGAGAGACTTGAGGTTAGGGACTAGAGACTTGTTAATTTAAACAGTCTCAACTAGCCTCTAGCCACAAGACCCTAGCTTTTCGAGGGACGAGATGAGACGACGAGAGTTTTCCGTTCGAGCGAAGACGGGCGCGCGGCCCGCCGCGGCGCTGTTCGCGATGTTGGCCGTGTGCGCGGCGCTGATTCCGACGACACACGCCCGCCAGCAGGATATCCGCCCGCGGCGCGCAGCCGCGACGCAGGCGCAGCAGGCGGCGCAGACCAGCCAGCAGAAGAGTCCCGCGCAAGCCCCGGCGCAGCAGAGGCAGACGCCGACGCCCGCGCCGACCGCGACGCCGCAGCAGGGCAACGACGGCAGGCCCGCGCTCAAGTCTTCGCCCTCCGCCGCGCCCGACGACCCGCAGCAGAAGAACGAGGCCGGGCAGGAAGTTGACCCTGACGAAGTCGTCCGCGTCGAGACGAACCTCGTCAACCTTCATGTCCGAGTCATTGACCGGAATAACAAGCCCATCAACGACGTGCGTGACGACGAGTTCAAAGTCTTCGAGAATGGCGTGCCGCAGAAGGTTGAATTCGTGACGCGCGAGGAGGTGCCGATCACCTACGGCCTCGTCGTGGACAACAGCGGCTCGATCCGCTCGCAGATCAACCAGATCATTGACGCCGCCAAGACCATCGTCAACAGCAACAAGCCCGGCGACGAGACCTTCGTCGTCCGCTTCATCGGCAGGGATCAGATTGAGATGAAGCAGGACTTCACCGCCGACAAGCAGTCGCTCGACGACGCGCTCGACGACATGTTCGTCGAGGGCGGCCAGACCGCCGTCATCGACGCCGTCTATCTCTCGGCGGAGCACGCGGCGGAGCGGCGCAAGAACGACCCCGTCGAGGACAAGCGCCGCCGCGCGCTCATTCTCGTCACCGACGGCGAAGACCGCGAGAGCTTCTACAAGCAGGAGCAGCTCTTCGAGTCTTTGAAGGAAGAGGACGTGCAGATTTTCGTCATCGGCTTCGTCAACGAACTCGACAAGGATCGCGGCTTCATCTCGAAGTCGAAGCGCGACAAGGCCGTTGACCTGCTCGACCGGATGGCGAAGGAGACGGGCGGGCGCGCCTTCTACCCGAACTCGCTCTCCGAGCTGCCGCAGATCGCCGACGAGATCACAAAAGACTTGCGCACGCAGTACGTCATAAGCTACAAGCCTACGAACCCGGCGCGGCCCGGCGAGTACCGCCCCGTCCGCGTGGCCGTGGCCGACGCGCCCGGACGCGAGAAGCGGATCGCCGTCACGCGCTCCGGCTACACGGCGAAGGGCGGCCCGCAGCCGCCAGCCGCGCAATCTCCGCCAACCGTCAGGAGGCAGTGAATGGCCGTTGACCCGTCGGCGCTCGAAGGCATCGAGTTTTTCGACATGCTCGGCGAAGAAGACCGCCGCGCGCTCTCCGAGGTCGTTGACCTCGTCCAGCTTGAAGAAAACCAGACTCTCTTCCGGGCGGGCGAACCGGGAGAGAGTCTTTTTCTCGTCCGCTCCGGCGAGATCGAGCTGTTCATCAAGGACACCGCCGGGCAGAAGATCACGCTCGACAACGCGCACGCGGGCGACTTCTTCGGCGAGATCGCCCTGCTCGACGCGGGCGCGCGCTCGGCGACGGCGACGGCGCTCGTGCCCTCGGAGTTGATCGAGCTTGACCGCGACGACCTCATGCTCCTTTTTCAGAAGAGGCCGGAGTCGGCCTTGAGCATGCTGGCGGCGATGGGGCGGATGACGCGCAAGGCCGACGAGCTTTTGCAGAAGCGCGTCTCGCGCAACGTCAACGAGGAGGTCGAGGAGAAGCTGACGACCGTCCAGCGCATCGCCGACTGGCTCGCGTGGTTTTCGGGGAGCATGCCCTTCCTCTTCCTCCACACCATCTGGTTCGCCGTCTGGATCGTGCTCAACGTCGGCGTCGTCAACATCCCCCGCGTGAGCGGCTTCGACCCCTTCCCGTTCGGGCTGCTGACGATGATCGTCTCGCTCGAAGCCATCTTCCTCTCGACCTTCGTCCTCATCAGCCAGAACCGTCAGGTCGAGAAGGACAAGGTGCGCGGCGACATCGAGTACGACGTGAACATCAAGGCCGAACTCGAAGTCGCGCACCTGCACGAGAAGGCCGACCACATCCACGAGGAGATGCTGCGCCGCTTCTCGCACCTCGAAAAGCTGCTCGCGCAGCGCGCCGAAAAAGCCTGAGCGATTGACTGGGCGGTTAAGTCCGACGTTCTCCAACAAACCCGCGCGCGCGCGGCGCGCTTAGTGTTATCATCGCGGCCTGCATAAATCTTTCTGCGGAGAGTAAGTCATCCATGTCGCAACTCGAAACCGAACTTCAGGCCGCCGTGCGCGCGCGCGACTTCACGGGTCTGCGCGAGTCGTTCCAGAAACTCCCGCCGTCGGAGATCGCCAACCTCATCTGCCGCATCCACACCGACGAGCAGGCGCTCATGTTCCGCGTGCTGCCGCGCGACCTCGCCTCCAAGACCTTCGAGTACCTGCCGCGCCCCGAGCAGGAGGAACTCATCAAGTCGATGGGGCACGACGAGGTCTCGTCCATCCTCAACTCGATGGCCGACGACGACCGCACGACGCTCCTCGAAGAGCTGCCGGGCGCGGTCACGAAGCAACTGCTCGAACTCCTCAGCGAAGACGAGCGCGCGAGCGCCGTCAAGCTCCTCGGCTACCCGGAAGAGAGCGTCGGTCGCCTGATGACCCCGCACTACATCGCCGTGCGCCCCGCATGGACGGTGCAGGAAGTTCTCGACTACGTGCGCGAGCACGGGCAGGACAGCGAGACGCTGAACATGGTTTATGTCGTTGACGAGGACGGCCTGCTCGTTGACGACATACGGATGCGCGCGTTCCTGCTCGCCCAACCGACCGCGCACGTCTCGGAGTTGATGGACAACCGCTTCGACGCGCTCAAGGCGAGCGAAGACCGGCAGACCGCCGTCAACCTCTTCCGCCGCACGGGACTCTTCGCGCTCCCCGTCACGGACACGGACGGCGTGCTCATCGGCATCGTGACGATTGACGACGTGCTGGAAGTCGCCGAGGCGGAGGCGACGCGCGACATACAGAAGATCGGCGGCTCGGAAGCACTCGACGAGCCGTACATGGAGATCACTCTGGCGCGCATGGTCAGGAAGCGCGCCGGCTGGCTGATCATTCTTTTCCTGAGCGAGATGCTGACGGCGACGGCGATGGGCTTCTTCGAGGACGAGATCGCGAAGGCCGTCGTCCTCGCGCTCTTCGTGCCGCTGATCATCTCTTCGGGCGGCAACTCAGGCTCGCAGGCCGCGACGCTCGTCATCCGCGCGATGGCGCTCGGCGAGGTGCGCCTGCGCGACTGGTGGCGCGTGATGCGGCGCGAGGTCTTTTCGGGACTGGCGCTCGGCTCGATACTCGGCTGCATCGGGTTCCTGCGGATCACGATCTGGTCAACCTTCACGAACATCTACGGGCCGCACTGGCTCCTCGTCGCGTTGACGATTGGGATTTCGCTCGTCGGCATCGTCCTGTGGGGCACGCTCTCCGGCTCGATGCTGCCGCTCCTGCTGCGCCGCGTCGGACTCGACCCGGCCACAAGTTCGGCTCCGTTCGTCGCCACGCTCGTTGACGTGACGGGACTCATCATCTACTTCAGCGTGGCGATGGTCATCCTGCGCGGGACGCTGCTCTGACCGCCGCGCGCAAAAAACTTTTCGTGCGGCGGCGCGGAAGTTTGTGGTATCTATCTTCAAAAGCGTTCCCGTGTTCCCCCTGCGAGACGATGCGACACATCCGAACAGAGGGACAGCGCATGACGAATTTTCCGGCCAGGCGAGCGGCGCTCCTCCTGCTCTTGCTCTTCGCCGCGCCCGCGGCGGCGCGCGCGCAGCAGCCCTTCTACACAGACGACGCGGACGTGACCGACAAAGGGAAATTCCATCTGCAAGTCGCCAACGAATTTGACGTTCTCCAGCGCGCACTCTACCCCGGCAAGACGCAA
>DASRCS010000066.1:0-4296 GCA_035652995.1 Pyrinomonadaceae bacterium | reverse complement strand
GGGCGCGTCGTCGTGAACGCGGCGACGGGGCGCTGGCTCCAGCGCGTGCTGCTCCGCGAGGAGCGGCGCTCGGAGTCGGTCGCGCTCCTGCTCGGCGCGGCCTTCTGGGCCGTCGTGCTCGCGCTGCCCTACGTCTGGCCCTTCCTCGTCGTCGCGCTCGTCGTCGTCAGCCTCGGACTCGCGCTCACCGCGCGCTACCGCCTGAGCTGGCGTCACGGTAAATGACGAGTGCGGAATGACCAGTGATGAATGTGAAGCATCTCGCGTCTTTACAATTCATCACTCGTCATTCCGCACTCGTCATTTCTCTTTGCTTGTCGCGTCTCAGACGTGCGTGATAGCATCGGCGCGTTTCTCAGACAGGCCGCGCGACGCTCGCCTGAAAGTACGCAGGCTCCACGAATGCAGCGCGCGGCCCTCGTCGTCTCCGACGGAGGCTCTCGGCTCGACACTTGCGCGCTGACTTTCCTCGACACACGAATGCCCGTGCGCTGACGCTCGCGCTCGCCGCCTGCGTCGCCGTGCTCGCGCTCGCCGCCCCGGCGCGCGCGCAGCAGCAGCAGACGAACCCCGTTGACCGCAAGGTCGAGAACCCCATCACCGACACGCCTAGCGTCAGCCCGCTCTCGCAGGATCAGCCGCCCATACGCACCCGCACGCGCCGCCCCGTCGGCACCGCGGGCGAGCAGCCCACAGACCTGCTCGACGTTCACGCCGCCCGCCAGGAGGTCAGCGGCCCCGAAAACGCGCGCGTCATCGTCTATCAGGGCGACGTTGACGCGCGCATCGGCATCTACCGGCTTCAGGCCGACAAGGTGACTGTCTATGAGGCGAAGAACCTCGTCGTCGCCGAGGGCAACGTCGTCTTCGACCAGGGCGAGTTCCAGCGCATCACCGGCTCGCGCGCCGAGTGGAACTACGGCAACAAGACCGGCTTCTTCGAGAACTCGACGGGCTTCACGAACCAGACGCAGGACGGCACGATCATCTACTTCACGGCGGATCGGGTCGAGAAGGTGAGCGGCACGAAGATCGTCGTCACGAACGCCGAGCTGACCGCGTGCGGAGACGACGAGGTGCCGAAGTGGAGCTTCAAGGCGGCGCGCGCAGACATCACGCTCGCCGACCGCGTGCGCATCCACAAGCCGCGCTTTCTCGTCCGCGGCGTGCCCGTCTTCCTCATGCCCTACGCGTCCGTCTCCATCAAGCCGCGCGACCGCGCCTCCGGGTTTCTGACGCCGACCTTCTCAGGCTCAGGGCAGAAGGGCTTCCGTTTCAGCGACGCCTACTTTCAGACCTTGGGGCGCTCGGCGGACGTGACCTTCCGCGGCGACGTTTACACGCAGCGCGGCTTCGGCTTCGGCGCGGACTTGCGCACGCGCGCCAACTCGCGCTCGTACCTCAACATGGGCTTCTACGCCGTCAAGGATCGCGTGCTGGGGCCGAAGGCCGACGCGCAGCACCCGGATCAGGGCGGGTCGAGCTTCTACGTTGACGGCGTCCACTACTTCCCCAACGGCTTCCTCGCCGCCGCCGACATCAACATCACCTCGAACCTCGCGTTCCGGCAGGTCTTCTCCGACTCGATCCAACTCGCCATCTCGCCCGAAGAGCGCTCGCAGGTCTTCGTCAACAAAAACTTCGGCGCGTACTCGTTCGACTTCATCGCGCGCACGCAGGTCATCACGATCCCCTCGGCGAACATCCGCACGCGCCAGATGCCGAGCGTCTCGGTGGACAAGCGCCCGGCGCTCATCTCGTGGCTCAAGGACAAGCTCGACGCATACTTCTCTTTCGAGAGCAGCCTTTCAGGGATGAGCCGCAAGGAGACGGTTCAGGACGCGGCGGCCTTCGCGGCGGACGGACTCCTGAACCCCATCGTCACGCCCTCCATCGTGCAGCGGCTCGACATGTTCCCGCACCTGAGCGTGCCCTTCAGCTTCGACGGCTGGGGCCTGACGGCGACGGCGAGCGTGCGCGGCACCTTCTACTCGAACTCGCTCGACCCGCTGACGCGCCTCGTCTTGCCGAACAACCTGATGCGCGGCTACGGCGAGTTCGAGTTGGACTTGCGCCCGCCCGCGCTGGCGCGCAACTTCCACCGCAAGGACGGCAGCTTCTGGTTCCGCCACGTCGTCGAGCCTTACGTGACCTACCGCCGGATCGGCGGCGTCAACGACTTCGACCGCGTCATCCGCTTCGACGAGGTTGACGCCGTCGCCGACACGAACGAGATCGAGTACGGCGTCTCCAACCGCTTCTTCCTCCGCCGCTCGACCGACAGGATCAAAGCCGGGCAGCACCCGAAGGCGAACGCCGCGGGCGAGAAGGGCGCGGAGAAAAATAAACCCGGAGAGGCGGGCGCGAAGAAATCGGACGAGACGGGCGCAACCATTCCGAAGAACACGCGCGTCAGCGGCGCGCTCACCGTGATGAGCACGAAGCCGCCCGTCTCGCGCCAGCCCTACGAGTTCTTCTCGATCACGGTCAGGCAAAAGTATTTCTTCGACCCGCGCTTCGGCGGCGCGCTCATCCCCGGCGAGCGGAACCAGTTCTACCCCATCAACACTTTTTCGGGCTTCACCTACGGCGGCGTGCCGCGCCGCTTCTCGCCGCTCAACATCGAGTCGCGCATACGCACGCCGACGGTCGCCGACAGCGAGTTGTTCGCCGACGTTCGCACAGACATTGACATGTTCGGCGAGGCGGGCGGGAGCGGCCTGCGCGACCTCGCCGTCAGTTTCGGCCTGCGCCGCCGCGTCGCCGCGCTGCGCGCGATTGAGGCGTTCCAGACTTTCTACTACACGCGCGCCATCTCGCTCGCGCCGGGACTCGTGCAGTTCAGCAACAGCGCGGGCAAGGAGGCGGGCACGCTGCAAGGCTCGCAGTGGAGTCCTTCGTTCTTCATCGGCGACCGCAGCCGCGGCTGGTACGGCGGCGCGTCGCTCTTCTTCGACTTCCAGAACCGACCCAACAAAGGCTCTTCGCTCGTCAGCTCCGTCGCGACCATCGGGCGCGCTTGGGACTGCTGCGCCGTCAACCTCCAGTACTTCACCTTCAATGTCGGGCTGCGCCACGAGAACCGCTTCGTCTTCAGCTTCCGCCTCAACGGCATCGGCACGTTCGGCACCGAGCAGATCGGCCAGCACCTCTGATTTCGGATTTTAGATTTTGGATTTTGGATTGGTGCGCCGCCGAAACTCGACGAAGATTCGGAAAGCTCGACCCACGCCACGCGCCCAATCCAAAATCGAAAATCCTTTGTCCGCTCGCGGTTCTATTTTCGCGTGTGATAAAATTTTCGACGCTTCGCCGGAGATTCGTCCCGCCTGCGAAAGTCCGAAGGTAATAATTTTTCGCGCCTCCCCGCGCGACCGAGGCCGCCGATGAAACGTCGCAAGTCCCCCCGCGCCCAGCGACTCGCCCTCCTTCGTGCCGAAGCAGCACGTCCGCCGCAACGCGAACGAAGCGCCGGGAGGCTCCGGCGCTTCGTCGCGTCGAAGCCTTTTCAGTGCAACTCGAAACGCCCGCCCCGCGTCAAAATGCGGGCGTTTTTTCTCGCCGGCAAGGCCATCCCGAACCGCTCCCGTCCGTGGGGCGTTGGCCTGACCGAAGGCGTGCGGACACGGTCGCGCCCCGCCCGTGCCGCCTGCGATTCACACTTTTCGTCGCAATTTTTATCCGGCCCGCCCCGCGCGCGTGCCTTTGCCTGAAAACCCCGGCGCTGACCCCGTTGCGCCCGTCAACAAAATTAGGATTCGAGCGTGAAAACCAGAAACGAAGTTCTCGCAAGCCTCCTCGCTTTCCTTCTCGTCTTCGCCGCCCCCGTCTCGCGCGTCGCTTCGGCGCAGGCGCAGGAGGACGCGCAGACTCCGACCGAACAGGCACTGACGGGCCAGCAGGCATTCGACGCGAAGGCCGACAAGCTGCTCAAGCGCGCCTACCACGCGGCGACTCGCTTCGGGAGCGCCGCCGGTCAGACGCGCGTCGCGGCGGCGCGCGACGTTGACAGCCTCTCGCGCCTGACGGGACTGAGCCGCAACGCCGAGGGCGGCGTCAGCGTCCGGCTGCTCGTGCAGTTGGGCGCGGGCGGCGCGGAGGAGTTGAAGGCCGAGGGCTTCGGCGTCGGCTCGGTCGTCGGCGACATCGCGACCGTCCTGACCGACGCGAGCCGCCTGCCCGCGCTCGCCTCGCTCGCCTCTGTCAAGAGGATGTGGGCGACGACCTACCGCCGCCCGGTCAACGACCTCGCGCGGCAGAACGTGGGCATTGACAACCTTTCGGGCCAGCGCGTTG
>DASRCS010000065.1:0-36519 GCA_035652995.1 Pyrinomonadaceae bacterium | reverse complement strand
GTTCGCCAAATGCCAGACCGTCGCCGTGATGCCGACGAGATAGACGACGAAGATGACGACGCTGCTGAACTCGCGGCTCACGATGTCGAAGGCGCGCATCGGGTTGTCGGCAACTGAGAGGTCGTTGAGTCCCGGAATCAGGCCGAAGCGAAAGTTGAGCACGTGAAACGTGATGAAGAAGAAGAGGATGATTCCCGTGACGCGCTGGATCGTGTAGAACCAGTTGCGCGGGTACGGATAGTGCGCGAGGTTCGGGCGCATCTCACGCATCATGAACATCCCGTAGAGGGCGTGGTAGATGAGCGGGATGAAGATGCCGCCAATCTCGACGAACAGGATGTAAGGGATTGACTGAAGGTCTTTGACCGCGTTGTCGAAGTCCGCGGCCCCGGTCATCGCCTTCGAGTTCGTGTAAAAATGTTCGAGCAGGAAGATGCCGAGCGGGACGATGCCGGTCAACTGGTGGAGCTTCCTCAGGACGAATGTTCTGCTCAGACGGACGGCCATGTCGGATGTGCCTCTCCTTCGCCGCGTGTGCGCGCTGAGGCGCTGAAGTGGCGGCTGTCTAGCTCAGGCGAGCGGCGGTGACTGCTTTGACTGTTTTGAACGCACACGATTATAACGACGGGGGACGGAAAAGCAATTCGACCCGCGCGCACGCGCAGGTCGCGTCTCGCACCGGCGCGCGGGGATGCTGCGCCGCGGTCTTGATCGAACATTTTCCAGAAGCGGATTTTAGCCCGCGCGGAATATAAGGTAAAATGAAAAATATAGGTTTGAATTCTGAAAGGTTCTAATAGCAGCGGTGCAGATCGAGACTTTAAAAATCTTCTGCGACCTCGTCGAGACGCGCAGCTTCTCGCAGGCCGCCGAGCGCAACTTCGTCACGCAATCGGCGGTCAGCCAGCAGGTGCGCGGCCTCGAAGCGAAGTTTAAGAAACGTCTGCTCGAACGCGTGCGCGGTCGCCGCGACCTGAGCCTGACGCAGGCGGGCGAGGCTTTCTACCAGGCGAGCCGCGGCGTGCTTCAGGCTTACGCGCAACTGGAAGAGAGTATGCGCGGGCTGACGGGCACGGTGGGCGGGACGGTTCGCGTCGCGACCGTTTACAGCGTCGGCCTGCACGAGCTGCCGCCCGTGGTGCGCGAGTTCATGGCGCGGTACCCGAACGCGAAGATTGATCTTGAGTACAGCCGCACGACGCGCGTCGTGCGCGACGTTCTGAGCGGCGCGGTTGAAGTGGGCGTCGTCGCCTACCCGGAGAAGCGTCGCGGCCTCGAAGTCGTGACCATCGGCGGCGACCGGCTCGTCTTCATCTGCCGCCCCGAACACCCGCTCGCGAAAAAGAAGAAGCTGCACGCGACAGACCTTCAGGGCCAGAGCTTCATCCACTTCGAGCGCGACGTGCCGACGCGACGCGCGACCGACAGGATACTCCGCGCGCACGGCGTGACGGTTCAGCGCGCGGCGGAGTTCGACAACATCGAGACGATCAAGCGCGCCGTCGAGGTCGGACTCGGCGTCGCCATCGTGCCGCGGCCTTCGGTGTTGGATGAACAAAGCAGCGGCCAACTCGCCGTCGTCCCGCTCGCCGAAGACGAATGGCAACGCGAGGTCGGCGTCGTCTTCCGCAGCGACCGCACGCTCGGCACGGCGGCGCGCAAGTTCGTCGAACTGCTGCAAAGGCACGACGGCGCGCGCAACGTCGTGCAAAATAGACGCGCAGCCGCGAAGGCCAGGACGCACCGCGCGGGCTGAGCGCCGCGAGTCATGTTTCAACGCCGGGCGTCGAGAATCGCGCGGGCCGTGCCTCTTTTGCGCGCGGGTGTTCATCAAAGATGAGACGTGTGTTGGTCATCGGCTCTGGCGGCGCGGGAAAGTCAACCTTCGCGCGCAGGCTCGGCGCGCGGCTCGGCCTTCCGGTCATACATTTGGACGCGAGCTACTGGCGGCCCGGATGGGTCGAGACGCCGAAAGACGAGTGGAAGCGCAAAGTCGAACGACTCGTCGAGGGCGACGCGTGGGTGATTGACGGCAACTATTCGGGCACGCTCGAAGTGAGGCTCGCGGCCTGCGACGCGGTCGTCTTCCTCGACCTTCCGCGAGCGGTCTGCGTCTGGCGCGTGCTCAAGCGCGCGTTGAAGTACAGAGACGGGAGCAGGCCCGACATGGCCGAAGGCTGCCGCGAAAAGCTCAACCTCGAATTCCTGCTGTGGATTTGGAATTACCCTTCGAGGACGAGGCCGAAGGTACTTGAATCGCTTGAGAAGCATTCGCCGGTGAAAAAAATTGTGAGGCTTTGCTCGGACGCGGAGGTCGAAAAGTTTTTCGGCGGACTCCGCGCCGTGCGTGAAGCAGGAGGTGTTCCGGTTTGTCTGAAGAGTTAACGAGTCTCACCGCGACCGAGCTGGCCGCGCGCATACGCGCGCGCGCGGTCTCGCCCGTCGAGGCGGTCGAGGCTTACCTGCGTCGCGTCGAGAGACTGAATCCGAAGCTCAACGCACTCGTCACGCACGCAGCCGAGCAGGCGCTCGAACAGGCGCGCGAGGCCGAGTCGGCAATCGCGCGGGGCGAAGCCGTTGGCGCGCTGCTCGGCGTGCCGCTGACGGTCAAGGACACGATTGAGACTCGCGGGATGCGCTCGACCGCAGGCTCGAAAGTGCGCGCGCGTCACATCCCGCGCGAAGACGCGCCGTCGGTCGCGAGGCTGCGCGCGGCTGGCGCTGTGGTCTTCGGCAAGACGAACACGTCCGAGATGGCGCTCGAATATTGCGCCGACAACCCCGTCTTCGGTCGCACGAACAACCCTCACGACCTCGCGCGCACGCCGGGCGGTTCGAGCGGAGGTTGCGCCGCGGCGGTCGCCGCGTGCCTGACGGCGGGAAGTTTGGGAAGCGACCTGACCGGCTCGGTGCGCGTGCCCGCGCACTTCTGCGGAGTCGTCGGCTTGAGGCCGACCGCGGGGCGCGTGCCCGCGGCTGGTCACTGCCCGCAGGTCGTCGGCCCTTACTCGCTCGGCGCGAGCCTCGGCCCGCTCGCGCGCACGGTCGCAGACGCCGAGCTGCTTTACAACGTCCTCGCCGGACGTTCCGCCGACGCAAACGCGATGAAGGTTGAAGAACTGCGCGGCCAGCGCGTCGCGGTCTTCATTGACGACAGCAAAGCTCCGGTCACGGACGAGACGAGGGCGGCGGTCGCGCGCGCGGCAGAGGCTTTGAGGGACGCGGGACTCGCCGTCGCCGAAGAGCATCCGCCGGGACTCGACGCGGCGACAGACCTCTGGCTCTCGCTCTTCTCGCGCGAGACACAGCGCATCGTCTGCGCGGCCTACAAAGATCACGAAGACGAAGCGGGGCGCGCGGCGCGGCTCATCCTCGACAGCGCGGCGTGCGCGACGCGCCCGACTCTGGAAAATTTCCTCGACACCTGGTGCGAGCGCGACCGACTGCGCGCCGCGCTGCTCGAATGGATGGAGCGGACGCCGCTCGTCCTGACGCCGGTCGGCGCGGTCAGCGCTTTCGAGCACGAAGCGCCGCGCTCGTTCGTCGTCGGCGATAAAAGATTCGGACTCTTCCGCGCGTTCGGCCACGCGCAAGGATGCAACGTCTTCGACCTTCCCGCCGCCAGCGTGCCTGCGGGTCAGACTCGCGAAGGCTTGCCCGTCGGCGTTCAGATCATCGGTCGGTCATTCGACGAGCGCCGAGTCCTCGCCGCAGCGCGCGTCGTCGAGGCCGCGACGGGCGGATGGCAATCGCCGCATCTTGCTCTTTCAAATGTCTGACGGAATCCGTTATAGTCTCGCCGGCAGTTTAAAAGTCTCGCCGCGTCGGCGCTCGATAACCGACTGAATCCGAAAAGCCTTCTCGTCTTAAACAGTCAGACTCGTCATTGAATCCTGCGCCCCGCAAGGGCGCGTAACTGCGGAGGGCAAAATGGAAATCGGAATCCTCTTCTTCTTCATGTTCATCGCGATTGCCGCGCTCGTCGTCGCCGCGAAGACGATCAAGATCGTGCCGCAGGCGACCGTCATGCTCATCGAGCGATTGGGCCGCTTCAGCCGCGTCGCGGGCAGCGGCCTGAACGTCATCGTCCCTTTCCTCGACAAGCCGCGCGGAGTCTATTGGACGAACGTCCGGCCCGGCCTCTCTTCGATTGACCTCCGCGAGCAGTACATTGACCTCCCGCCGCAGCCGGTGATTACGCGCGACAACGTGACGATACACGTTGACTCGGTCGTCTATTGGCAGATCACCGACCCGATCAAGGCCGTCTATGAAGTCGCCGACCTCATCGGCGCCATCGTGCAGTTGACGATCACGGGGATGCGCGCCGTCATCGGCGACATGGATTTGGATCACACGCTCTCGCAGCGCGACCAGATCAACGCGAAGCTCCGCATCGGACTTGACGAGGCGACCGACAAGTGGGGCGTGAAGGTGACGCGCGTTGACGTGAAGAACATCGCGCCGCCCGACGACGTGCGCGTCACGATGGAAAAGCAGATGACCGCCGAGCGCACGCGCCGCGCGCTCGTCCTCCAGGCCGAGGGCGACCGGCAGGCGGCCATCACCCGCGCCGAGGGCGAGAAGCAGGCCGCCGTGACGCGCGCCGAGGGCGAGAAGCAGGCGGCCATCCTCGCCGCCGAGGGCGCGGCGCAGGCTCGCCTCAGAACCGCCGAGGCCGAGGCCGAAGCCATCACGCAGGTCGCCCGCGCCATGCTCGACCACGGCAACCCGGCGCAGTACCTCATCACGCAGCGCTACATCGAAAGCCTCAAAGAGATGTCGCGCGGCCAAAACGCCAAAGTCATCTTCATGCCCGTCGAGACCGCGACGATGCTCTCCAGCGTCGGCGCGATCAAAGAGATGTTCGCCGAGACCGGCGAGAAGAGACCCGACGGCGGCCAGCAGCAACAGCCGCCCGCCCGCCCGCGGCAGTTGCCGAATAGTTGAGGCTCGGCGCACAGGGAGTCAGGTCTCAACTCTTCCTGGTTCGAAAGGTGAGGGAAATGAAAGCTCGCATAGTGCTACTATCAACGGCTGCGGTGTTGGCGATTCTGCTATTGTCACCGGGCCGCGCCTTGGCGTGCGCCTGTTGCTCAAACGAAGGCGACTATCGTATCGGCTTCAGCAAGCCCGACGAATACACTCTCGGCCAATTGAAGAGGATGCGCTTTGGCCTAACGGCGAACCTGTTTCAAACCGAAGGGGGCGATGATGAGGGCGCCGCGGGCTTCGCACTCCACTCGGAAAAATATGCGCTGAACGGTTCGCTCGACGGTAACGTGTGGCGGCTCGTGTTCCGCGACGGCGACAAATCCGGCACGCTCAATCTGCCTCTGCCGTCGAAGGTGTTGAGCTTCGCCGCAGACATTCACGACGGACAGACGAGCGGCGGCGGAGGCCCGCTTCTTTATAAAGAATGGCGTTTCGAAGGTGAAGCTAACGGGACGGGCATTTTCCAGGCCGGCATTGTCCCACCGACAAAATATTTTCTGGTTCTTCAGGGCCGCGGCAACGCTTGCAACAACGCCGAAGATTTTAAGCACTGGCGTTTGGAGATCACAGGCAAGAAGGCAAACTTCGCCTTCTACGGTGAGCTTGGCGAGCCGAAGGGTCAGAATTAGTACAGCTATGGACGCGTTCATCCGCGCCTCGCGCCGTTCCGAACTGCGGAATTTATACACCCGCTGACGAGTCGCCCGCCTTGAACGCGGTGCTGGTTTTGCTTTCGGCGGAATAAACTTTATAGTGGAAGCTACTTCGGAGTTTATAAGGATGGTTAATGTCTGAATCTCTCTGTGTGAACCCGCCCCGGCCCGAACGGGAAAAACTCGATTACTCAGTCTGCATACAATTCCTCTTCATGCATCTGGCTTGTTTGCTCGCCGTCTGGACGGGGGCGAGCGCCGTCGCTGTCTCGACCTGTCTCGCGCTCTACGTCGTGCGGATGTTCGCGATCACGGCGGGATTTCACCGCCTTCTGTCGCACCGCGCGTACAAGACCGGGCGAGTATTTCAGTTCCTGATCGCGTTCACGGGGACGGCGGCCTATCAGAAAGGCCCGCTTTGGTGGTCTGCACACCACCGCCGCCACCACTTGCACTCCGACACGGAGAACGACACGCACTCGCCGCTCGCGCACACGATCTGGCGCTCGCACGTCGGCTGGTTTCTGATGCGCGACAGCAGCGCGACCGACCGAAAGCTGATATCGAATCTGCTCAAGTTCCGCGAATTGCGGTTTCTTGATCGCTACTTCGCGCTGCCGCCGATTCTTTTGGCCGCCTCGATGTTTCTGCTCGGCTCAGTGCTCGGACGGTATGCGCCGGGACTCGGCACGGGCGGCTGGCAGATGCTGGTCTGGGGCTTCTTCGTCAGTACCGTGCTTCTTTATCACGGCACGTTCACGGTCAACTCGCTGGCGCACATCTTCGGGAGCCGGCGGTTCGAGACGAGCGACAACAGCCGGAACAATCCTTTCGTCGCGCTCATCACGCTCGGCGAGGGTTGGCACAACAATCATCATCATTATCCTTCGTCTGAGCGCCAGGGCTTCTTCTGGTGGGAGTTCGATGTCGCGCATTACACGCTCCGTGCGCTTTCGTGGTTAGGAGTCGTGTGGGACTTGCGCGCGCCTCCGCCCCACGTCGTGTCCGCGCGAGTTGGCCGGGCCGCTTCGACGGAGCAACGGCGGACGGGCACCGTCGAGACTTTCAAATTCGACGCGATGATCTACGTCGCCCCGCCTGAAAGCGGACTGCACGACACCGCGTCGTAGCGCGAGCCGCCCGGCCCCAACTCACTTCTCATCAAGACAAGCTCTGAAACGTCGAAGCTCTGCGGCCCGAACGGAGTCTCGCGGTGAGCGGCGGCGAGTTCGCGCGCGCCTTGCGGGGCGCGGATGCGTGCGAGGGTGAGGTGCGGTTTGAAGGGGCGCTGCTCGCGGGGGAAGCCTGCGCGCGATGCCTCGTCTTCGAGAGCGCGTTGGAGTTTTGAGAGTCGGGCGGAAGGGTCTTCGACGCCGAGCCAGAGGACGCGCGGCGGGCCGTGGGGAGGGAACGCGCCGGGTGCGTTTATCGTCAACTCGAAAGGTTCGACGGTCGCCGCGGCGCGCTCGGCTGCGCGCGCGAGTTCTTCGACGCGGGAGGCTTCGACCTCGCCGATGAACTTCAGCGTGATGTGAATCTTCTCCGGCTTCTCCCAAGAGGCGCGGACGTGCGGGAAAGATTCACGCAGGCGTTTGAGATGCTCGCCGACGCGCGCCTTCAAATCACGCGGCAGTTCGACGGCGAAGAAGAGACGCCAGTGTGTTTTGTCGCCGGTCGTCATGCGAAGGCGTTTGAAATCTCAGCGTTGAGGGTCAATGACGATGAGGCGCTGCTCGGTCATCTCCTCCATCGCGAAGCGCAGCCCCTCGCGGCCAGCGCCTGAGAGTTTGACGCCGCCATAAGGCATGTTATCAACGCGGAAGGCGGGCGAGTCGTTGATGATGACGCCGCCGAAGTCGAGCGCGCGGAAGGCACGCAGCGCGCGGCTCATCTCGCGCGTGAAGACTCCGGCCTGAAGTCCGTAGCGCGTATTGTTCGCCTCCGCCAGAGCCTCCTCGAAATCGGCGAAGGTTTGGAGCGTCGCGACCGGCGCGAAGACCTCTTCGGAGCAGACGCGCATTTCGCTGTGAACGTCCGCGAGCACGGTCGCTTCGAGCAGAGAGCCTTCGCGCTTGCCACCGCAAAGCAGCCGCGCGCCGGCGGCGACGGCCTCGTCAATCCACTGTTGCGCGCGCCGGGCCGCGGCCTCGTCAATCATGTTCGAGATTTCCGTCGCCTCGTCCAGAGGGTCGCCCGCGCGCAGAGCCTTCGCCTTCTCGACGAACCTCTCCGTGAACTCTTCGGCGATGCTTTCGTGAACGAGGACGCGCTGCGCCGAGATGCAGACCTGCCCGGCGTAGGCGAAGGCCGAGGCAGCCGTGCGCTCGACCGAGTAGTTGAGGTCAGCCGTCTCGTCAACGATGACGGGCGCGTTGCCGCCGAGTTCGAGCGCGACCTGCTTGCGCGCCGCGCGCTCGCGAAGCTTCCAGCCGACCTCTGCGCTGCCGGTGAAGGAGATCATCGCGACGCGGTCGTCTTTCAAAACCGAGTCAATCGTCTCGATCTCCATCGGCACGACCTGAAGCGCGGAAGAAGGCAGGCCCGAAGCGAGGAAGACTTCGCCGAGCAGAAGCGAAGTGAGCGGCGTGCGCGGACTCGGCTTGACGATGATTGCGTTTCGCGAGGCGAGCGCGGGCGCGACCTTGTGCGCGACGAGGTTGAGAGGGAAGTTGAAAGGCGTGATGCCGAAGACGACGCCGCGCGGCACGCGCTCCGTCCAGCCCGTGCGTCCCGCGCCCGTTGACTGCCCGTCGAGCGGGACGACCTCGCCCGCGAAGCGGCGGGCTTCTTCGGACGCGTAGGTGAACGTCATCACCGCGCGCTCGACCTCCGCGCGCGCGGTCTTAATCGGCTTCCCGGCTTCGAGCGCCATGGTTCGCGCGAACTCCTCGGCGCGCGCGTTTGTTCCGTCGGCGATGAGACGGAGCGCTTCGGCGATGCTGTGGCGCGGCAATTCTCGCAACTCGGTCGCGGCACGCGCCGCGGCGGCTATCGCCTCTTCGACTTCCGCCTCGGACGCGACGCAGAAGTTCGCGAGCAGTTCCGAGTTGAAGGGCGAGCGCACTTCCTGCGTTCGTGCCGTCGTGCGCCACTCGCCGCCGATGAGCAGAGGTCTCGTCGTCATGGCTTTGAATCGTCCGATTGTCGAAAAGGATTCGTGCGGGCCAATGTTAGAACAAGGTTGACGCTCGCGGCAAAGCGACATTACAATCCGCACGCTCGCAGAAATTCGACGGCAAAGGCTTTCGACCTTCATGCAGAAACGCAGCACGCAAACCGCACGCACGTTGTTCGCGCTGGCTTTCGCGCTGGCGCTCGGCGTCTGCGCGCGCGCGCAGCAGCGACCGCTCATCACCGAGGACGTGGACGTGCTGCAACCCGGCTCGATCCGCGTCGAGGCGGGGATAGACTTTTTGCAGGGCGTGAAGTTCCCGGCGTCGGGGCTGACCGGCGACGAGACGCGCGTCGGCGTCGTCGGCGTGCACGTCGGGCTTTCGTCGAACGTCGAGTTCTCGGTCGAGGGCGTGGCGCAGAATTTCCTGAGCATCAACACGCGCGGCGCTTCCGCCTTCCCGCTCTCGATTGCGCCCGGCGCGACCTCGACGAACGACACGGGCGACTTCAGGCTCTCGACAAAAATCAAGCTGCACAACGAGACGCGCAACGCGCCCTCGCTCGGCTTCCGCTTCGGCGTCGAGCTGCCGAACTCGAACCAAGCGCGCGGCGTCGGACTCAACAACACGAACGCCTACGGCATGATTCTGGTCGGCAAGAAGTTCGGTCAAGACGGGCGCCTCAACACGTTCGGCAACCTCGGCCTCGGCATCATCACCGCGCCGACGCAGCTCTTCACGCAGAACGACATGCTGCTCTACGGACTCGCGGGCATCTTCCGAATCAACAAGTCCGTCAACCTCGCGACCGAAGTCAACGGTCGGGCGAACACGCGCGGCGGCGGCGCGCCGCTCGGCACGGAGTCGCAGGGACAGTTCCGCATGGGCGTTCAGGTCAAGGCCGCCGGCATCCGCTTCGACGCCGCGGGCATCAAGGGACTCACGCGCTTCAGCCCCAACACGGGCATCACCTTCGGCATCACCTACGACACGCCGCCCGTCTTCGCGCCGGTAAAGTAGAAAAGTTCAAAGGCCAAAGTTTAAGGCTCAGTGTTTGCGGCGGTGTGTCTGCCGGGTCGCCTCCGTCGTTTTGAAGTTTGGGCTTTGAACCTTAAACTCTTGAACCCATGTTCGACTGGCTCGGCGAACTCGTACACTGGCTGCACGACTTCATCAGGACTGTGCCGATCTACGTCGCGGCCCCCGCGATGATCGTGGTCGGCGCGCTCGACTCTTCTTTGCTAAGCCTGCCGGAGATCAACGACTACCTCGTCATCACGCGTTGTTACAGCGACCCGAAGTCGGTCTTCTACTTTCCCGTCTTCGCCGCCGCGGGTTCGGTGCTCGGCTGCCTTCTGCTCTACACGATCATGCGGCGCGGCGGTCAGGCCGTCATCCGCCGCCGCTTCAAGCCGGAGTCAATCGCGCGGGTCGAGCGGGCATACGCGCGCTACGGCTTTCTCGCGCTGGCGATCCCGGCGCTGACGCCGCCGCCGATGCCGTTCAAGATTTTCGTCGCGACCGCGGGCACGCTCGAATACCCGCGCTGGCGTTTCATGCTGACGGTCATGGTCGCGCGCACCTTCCGCTACATCGTCGAGGGCGCGCTCGCGGTCTATTACGGCGAGCAGGTGCTGGTCTTCATACGCGTGAACGGCATCGCCTTCATGAGGATCGTCGTCTCGGCTGTTCTCGTCGGCATCGCCGTTTACGTCTTCGCCAACCACATCCGTTCGCCGCGCAAGAGCATGATGGAGCAGGTCGCGGAAGAGAAGCGCGAGGCCGAGGCCGGCGGTGAAAGTTTGAAGTCGGAGAACGAGGCGGCGCGGGCCGCGAAGGACTAAACGAGAGGAAAGAGACAGGCCGTGAAGTGGCTTCATAAAATCGGGGACAAGCTCGACACGTTCGCCAAATACCTTCAGTCGTTCGGCCCCGCGGGGCTATTCGCCATCGCGCTGCTCGACTCGGCGTTCGTGCCGCTGCCGGGCGGGCCGGACGCGGTGATGATTCTGCTCTCGACGCCGCCTGAGAATCACGCGTGGATGCCGCTCTACGCGCTCGGCGCGACGGTCGGTTCGGTCATCGGCTGCATGGTTCTGTATTACGTCTCGCGGCGCGCGGGCCGGAGCGCGCTCGAAAAGTTTTCCGAGTCGAAGCGGGCGCGCGTCAAAGGTCTGCTCGAAAAATACGACGTGCTTTCGGTGCTGGTCGCGTGTTTACTCCCGCCGCCGTTCCCGTTCAAACTCTTCTGCGTGTCGGCGGGCGTGTTCCGCGTGAACGCCCTGCGCTTCGCCGTCGCGATTGCCGTCGGTCGCGCGTTCCGCTTCTTCCTCGAAGGCTTCTTCGCGGTCGAGTACGGCGAGCGCGCGAAAGACCTGCTCGCGCAGAATTACCCTGCGGTGGGCATCGGCCTCGCTGTCCTGGTGGTGATCGCCTTCGTCCTGCGCGGCCTTCTGAAGAAGAGGAGCGCGGCGGCGGAGAGTTAAAAAAATGAGTGTCGCGTGGCCGAGAGTTTAGGTTGATGAAGCGCGCGGGGCCAAAAGTCCGTGAGGTCGGATGAAGCGGCGCGAAAGTTTTAAAGCTCTGTCGCCGCGGCCTTCTGGCCGTTGCCCGCGGCGGAAGCCGGACTCCTGGTTTCCGTCTTCTGTTTTTTGAAACGCCGCGCGCCGCCGAGGTCTTGCACTCCGTTCTCGTCGAGTTGTTCGAGCAGGCGTATGAAGACGCGCGCGGTGGCGAGCGCGTCGTCGCCGGCGCGGTGGCGCGTCCCGTGCGTGATCGAGAAGTGATGCGCGAGCGCGCCGAGCCGGAAGCTCTTGAGGTCGGGCATCAGTTGCCGCGCGAGCGCGACCGTGCAGAGGTGCGAGTTCATCATCCGCATTCCGGGGAAGACGTTGGCGACCTCGTGGTTGATGAAGCGAACGTCGAAGACGGCGTTGTGCGCGACGAGGACGGCGGTGTCGGCGAAGAGGAGCCAGTCGGCGGCGACATCCTCGAACGCGGGCGCGTCGGCGACCATCTGGTCGCGTATGCCCGTGAGGCCGGAGATGAACGGCGGGATCGCCGTGTGCGGGTTGACGAGCGTCTGAAACTCGGCGACGATTCGGCCCGCGCGCACCTTGGCCGCGCCGATCTCCATGACGCGCGAGGGCGGCATCTTCGGCCCCGTCGTCTCGATGTCGAAGACGACGAACTCGGTCTCCGAAAGCGAGCGCGTCTCGTCGTCCTCGCACAGAAGCTCGACCTCGCGCGAGGCTTCGGCGACGCGCAGCCGCCAGTCGTCTTTGATGAGTTCGCCGACGAGCGTCGCGGCGAGCGTGTCATCGAGGCCGGGGAGTTCGAGGACTGTTTCGGCGACTTCGGTCGCCGGCGCGCGCCCGCCGCTCGTGCGAAGCATCAGGATCGTCTCTTCGACGAGGGCCGAGTCGGGCACGAGGTTGCGGAAGGTCTGCATCGGGGCGCATTGTAGCGGCGTCGCGCGGGAAAGGGAAGGCCGAGGCGTGAGGCAGGAAGAGGTCATCGAACGGTTCAGGCGGACGGGCGCGCTGCTCGAAGGCCACTTCGTTTTGACGAGCGGCCTGCACAGCACGCAGTACCTCCAGTGCGCGCTCGTGCTGCAACACCCGTCGGAGGCCGAGTCGTTCGGTCGCGCCATCGCTGAGCGCTTCCGCGGCCAGAACGTCGAGACGGTCGTCGCGCCGGCAATCGGCGGCATCATCATCGGCTGGGAGGTCGCGCGGGCGCTCGGCGTCAGCTCGATCTGGACTGAGCGCGAAGAAGGGCGCATGACTTTGCGGCGAGGCTTCACCGTCCGGCCCGGCGAGAAGGTTCTCGTCGTCGAGGACGTGATCACGACCGGCGGCTCGACGCGCGAGACCATCGAGGCAATGCGCGCGGCGGGCGCGCTCGTCGTCGGCGCGGCCTCGATCATTGACCGCTCCGGCGGGCGCTCCGACGTAGGCGTCCCCCGCGTCGCGCTCGCCACCCTCGACGTTCCCGCGCTCGCGCCCGCCAACTGCCCGCAGTGCGCCGCGGGCGTTCCGGCGGTCAAGCCGGGGAGTAGAAAGAAGTGATGAGTGATGAGTAACGAGTGAAAGCCTCCTACTCATCACTCATCACCCGTCACTCATCACTTTGAAATGAACTATCGCCTGACACTTCAGTACGACGGAACGGAGTTCAGCGGCTGGCAGGTTCAGGAGGGCGCGCGGACGGTGCAGGGCGAGTTGACGCGCGCGCTGTCTTTGATTGAGGGCGACGGCGTGGTCGTTCACGGCGCGGGGCGCACCGACGCGGGCGTGCACGCCGAGGCTCAGGTCGCGAGCGTTCCCCTGCGCCGCGAGTTCGAGCCGGACAGGTTGCGCGCGGCGGTCAACGGCAACGTCGGTCGCGACCTGCGCGTCACGGCTGTCGAAGTCGCGCCGGATGATTTTCACGCGCGCTATTCGTCGAAGGGGAAGGCGTACCGCTACCGAGTTTTCAACGAGCAATTTCAATCGCCCTTCTGGTCGCGGTACGCGCTGCACGAGGCGCGCCCGGTTGACGTTCGCGCGATGCAGGACGTGGCCGCGCTCTTCGTCGGCGAGCACGACTGGACTGCGTTCTCTTCGGCGCAGGCGGACGTGAAGAGCCGCGTTCGGAACGTCACCTCGCTCGAAGTTTCGGAGCGGCACAGCACGCGCGGTCGCGGTCGTTTGATCGAGGTGACGGTCGGCGCGGAAGGCTTCCTCCGCTACATGGCGCGCTCGATTGCGGGCGCGCTGCTCGCCGTCGGTCGCGGCGAGACGGACGCCGAGACGATTCGACGCGCGATTGAGAAAGGCGAGCGCGCAAACGTCATCGCGACAGCGCCCGCGCACGGACTCACGCTCGTCGAGGTTAGATATTGAGGGTTCAAAGTTCCAAGTTCAAAGTTTAAAATTCGAGGTTCAAAGTTTGGATATTCAAAGTTCAGGCTTGAGCCTGCAACTTTGACAGCGCACGGGCCGAAGATTGAGCTTTGAAGCTTGAACTTTAAACTTTGAACTTATTACTTTGCACTTTGAAGTGGTTTGCGATTAAGATGCGGCGGAAGCGGCTGGGACACTCGCCGACGGTTTCGTGAACAGACCACGGATGCTCGCCAACTTTACCGACGTAGTTCAAAGAGGCTCGCGCGACGAGTCGCTGCTGGCGCAGGTTGATTGGACGCGGCTGCCGCGCCACGTCGCCATCATCATGGACGGCAACGGGCGTTGGGCCGCGCGCCGCGGGCAGCCGCGCATCGCCGGCCACCGCGCCGGGGTCGAGGCCGTCCGAGCCTCGGTTGACACGGGCGCTCGGCTCGGACTCGAAGCGCTGACTCTGTACGCCTTCTCGACCGAGAACTGGAAGCGTCCGCGACTCGAAGTTGACGCGCTGATGCGGATGCTCAAGCGCTATCTCCGCCTCGAACTCGACGAGATTGACCGCCAGAACATTCGCTTCCAGCCGATAGGCCGCACCGACGCGCTGCGCGAAAGCGTCCGCCGCGAGCTTCAGAAGGCGGTCGAGAGGACAGCGCGAAACACAGGCATGACTCTGAGCGTCGCGCTCAACTACGGCGGGCGCGCGGAGATCGTTGATGCCGTCCGCGCCGCCGCGCGGGCGCTCGCCGCGGAAGGGCGCGCGGCGGAAGAGATGACCGAGGAAGACCTCAATCGTCATCTCTACACGCGCGGGCTGCCCGAACTCGACCTGCTCGTGCGGACGAGCGGCGAGCTACGCATCTCAAATTTTCTGTTGTGGCAGGCCGCGTACAGCGAGATTTACGTCACCGAGACGCTCTGGCCCGACTTCCGCCGCGCGCACCTGCTCGAAGCCGTCGTTGACTACCAGCGCCGCGACCGTCGCTTCGGCGGCTTGCAGTTGGTCGCGAATGCGAAGTAGCTGTTGGCTGTTAGCTGTTAGCTTTTAGCTTTGCCCTTACTTTTGAAGCACATCGTTTTTACAGAGACGGGTCGCACTTGCAATCCGATAACCGGCGACAATAAATATCAAGGGCCAACGGCCAACTGCTAAAAGCCAATAGCCTAACAGCTAATAGCCAACAGCTCCCAATGAACCGAATCATCACCGCCGCGGTCGCGCTGCCCGTCCTCATCGCCTGCATCCTTTATCCGCCGCTCAAGCTGGTCTTCGTCGCGCTGGCCGCCGCCGCAATCGTCATCGCGCTTTACGAGTTCTGGTTTTTGGCGAAGCGCGTGGGCGCGAAGCCGGACATCGTCGTCGGCTATGCCGCGACCGCCGCGCTGCTCGTCGGATTCATCTTCGACGCGCCGTACAGCGAGCCGCTCTGGCTCGTCCTCTGTGTAGTTTTGCTGACGGCGGGCGCGCTCGTCGCGGAGATGTTGAGGGGCGCGCCGTTCGACAAGATGATCGTGTCGGTCGGCTCGACCGTGCTCGGCGTCCTGTACGTCGTGCTGCTCGGCGGCCACCTGATTTCGCTGCGGCTCAGCTTCCCGCTGCCCGCGCTCGATCACCCGAACAGCTTTTCGATCTCGACGCACCTGCTCTCGTACTTCTTCCTCGTGCTGATGGGTTCCGACACGGGCGCGTACTACACTGGCCGCGCGCTCGGCAGACACAAGCTCACGCCGAAGGTCAGTCCGGGCAAGACCTGGGAGGGCGCGTTCGGCGGGATGGCCGCGAGCCTTCTGGTCGCGGCGCTGTCACACTTCTGGTTCTTCCCCGAAATTTCGCTGACCGCGGCGCTCGCGCTCGCGGCGGTGATGAACGTGCTGGGCGTCGTCGGCGACCTGACGGAGAGCGCGCTCAAGCGCGGCGCGAACGCGAAGGACGCGTCCCAAATCATACCCGGCCACGGCGGACTCCTCGACAGGCTCGATAGCTTGCTCTTCAACGCGCCGCTCATCTACTATTTCGCTCTCTACTACTGGCGCTGACTTTTTTATGAACACTCAGGGCATCGCAATCCTCGGCTCGACCGGCTCAATCGGCTGTAACACCTTGAAGGTGGTCGAGTCGTTCGGCGGCGAGCGTTTCCGCGTCGTCGCGCTCGCCGCGGGCCGCAACGCCGCGCGCCTCGCCGAACAGGTCGAGCGCCACAGCCCCGAACTTGTTGCCGTCGAGAACGAGGAATGCGCCGAGAAGTTGAAGAATGAACTCGCGCGCCGCGAGGTTCGTGCGCCGCGGATCGTGACGGGTGAGGCCGGGATGGTCGAGGTTGCGACGCACGCGGGGGCGCGAACGGTCGTGAGCGCGACGGTCGGCGCGGTCGGATTCGTGCCGACGCTGCGCGCGCTCGAAGCTGGCAAGCGGGTCGCGCTCGCGAACAAGGAGACGCTGGTCATCGCGGGCGAGTTGATGACGCGCGCTGCGGAGAAGTCGGGCGCGGAGTTGCTGCCGGTTGATTCCGAGCACAACGCGCTTCACCAGTGCCTTCGCGGCGAACGGCGCGAGGAAGTGCGGCGGCTGATTCTCACGGCGTCGGGCGGCCCGTTTCGGAATAAGAGCCAGGGCGCGATGGCCGAGGCGACGGTCGCCGAGGCGATGCGTCATCCGACTTGGAACATGGGCGCGAAGATCACGATTGACTCGGCCACGCTGATGAACAAGGGGCTTGAGGTCATCGAGGCGCGCTGGCTCTTCGGCTTCGGCCACGAAGAGATCGACATCGTCGTCCACCCGGAGTCGGTCGTCCACTCGATGATCGAACTCGTTGACGGCTCGATCATCGCGCAGTTGGGCGTCACCGACATGAGGCACGCCATCCAGTACGCGCTCACGTACCCCGAACGCCACGCCTGCACCGCGCTCCCGCCGCTCGACCTGACGAAACTCGCGACGCTCCACTTTGAATCTCCCGACGCCGAGCGCTTCCCCTGCCTCCGCCTCGCCTACCGCGCGCTGCGCGAGGGCGGCACGCTCCCCGCCGCGATGAACGCCGCGAACGAGGAGGCGGTCAAAGCCTTCCTCGCCGGGCGAATCCGGCTCACCGACATTCCGCACGTCATCGAGCGCGTGATGGACGCGCACGAGACGCGCGAGGTCGCGAGCCTCGACGTTGTGCTCGACGTTGACCGCCATTCAAGACTCGCGGCGGCGAGTGAAATCGAGCACGTCCCGGACGCAGCGCGCATCGTCGCGTAACGAGACGAAAGGTGCGGCTTGATGCCAAGTTGTTTGACGCGCGTCGCCAGCGCCGCGTAAACTTCCAATGCAACGGCGCGCGCGTGCAGCGCCTCTAAACGGTTTTGCTCCACGGCTTTCGACAGAGACGCTGACTTATGAACCTGCTCTACCTGCTCGCCTTCGTCTTCATCCTCGGCTCCGCCGTCATCCTGCACGAGTTCGGGCACTTCATCGTCGCCAAGATGCTCGGCATCCGCGTCGAGACCTTCTCGGTCGGCTTCGGCAAGCGCCTGTGGGGGCGCAAGTGGGGGACGACCGACTATCGGCTTTCGCTCATCCCGCTCGGCGGCTACGTCAAACTCGGCGGCGACGAGTCGAACGCCGGGATCGAGGACGGCACGGGCGAGGAGATTCCCGAAGGCGAGCGCTTCGACCTGCGCCCGCGCTGGCAGAAGTTTCTGGTCGGCGTGGCCGGCCCCGTGATGAACGTCCTGACGGCGCTCGCGATTCCCTTCGTCGGCGCGATGACGGTCGGCGTGCCCGCGCTCACGCCCGTCGTCAGCCAGGTGCAGCAGGGCGGAGCCGCCGAGGCCGCGGGACTCAAGGCCGGCGACCGCATCGTCACCTTCGACAACGAGCAGAATCCGACGTGGCGCTGGATGAACGTCGTCGCGACGGTGAAGCGGACGCAGACGCTGCCCGTCGTCGTCGAGCGCGAAGGCCAGCGCGTTTCGCTCTCGATCAAGCCGGCGGTCGTGACCGAGGACGGACACGAGATCGGCGACCTCGGCTTCGACCCCGACTTCGGAGTCGAGCCTGCAATCGTTGACAAGGTCAGCGCGGATTCGCCCGCCGCCGAAACCGGCCTGAAGGCGGGGGACAAATTCGTCGCGCTCGACGGACAGCCCGTGCGCAATCGCGCGCAGGTTCGAGATTACATCGGCAAGCACGGCGGACAGATTCACCTCACCGTCGAACGCCAGGGTCAGCAAGTCGAGTTGACGACGCCGGAGCGCAGGCTTCAGGGTAACGCGCTCGGCTTCTACTTCGCGGAGCCGCCGCTCGAACGCGTCGGGCCGGGCGAGGCCATCGTTGACGCCTTCAACAAGAACGTCGAGATCATCCGCCTGACCGGACTCGCGCTCGGACAGGTCTTCACCGGCAAACTCGCCATCGGCGAGGCCGTCGGCGGCCCCATCGCGATTGCGCAGGCTTCATACGAGGCGGCGGAGAATTACGGCTGGGGCGGCGTCTTCGAGATGCTTCAGTTTTTAAGTCTGAACCTCGGCATCTTCAACCTGCTGCCCATCCCGGTGCTCGACGGCGGCATGATCTTCATGGTCATCATCGAGGGCCTGCTCGCGGTCGTCGGCATGAAGCTCTCGCTCCGCATGCGCGAGCGCATCCAGCAGGTCGGCTTCGTCTTCCTGCTCCTCCTGATGGGCTTCGTCATCGTCAACGACGTGACGAAGTTCGCGCCCGGCTGGTTCCGTTCGAGCGACAAGCCCGCGGCCACGCAGCAGAAGTGACGAAGGCGGTGACGAGTGACGAGCGTAAACAGTTTCGGCTTGTCACTCGTCACTGCTTTTGAAACCTGAGCTTTGAGTTAACGTAAAGATTGACATGAGACAGACGAGAGCGGTCAAGGTCAAGGACGTTCAGATCGGCGGCGGCGCGCCCGTCTCCGTCCAGTCAATGACGAAGACGGACACGGCGGACGTTGAGGGGACGGTCGCGCAGATTCAGGAGATGATGCGCGCCGGCTGCGAGATCGTCCGCGTCGCCGTGCCGAACGTCGAGGCCGCGGTCGCGCTCAAAGAGATTCGCCGCCGCGTGCCCGACGTGCCGCTCGTCGCCGACATACACTTCCACTACAAGCTCGCGCTGATGGCGCTCGAAGCGGGCATTGACAAGTTGCGATTGAATCCCGGAAACATCGGATCAATCGAGCGCGTGCGCGAGGTCGTGCGTGCGACCAGGGAGCGCGGCATCCCGATTCGCATCGGCGTCAACGGCGGCTCGCTCGAAAAAGATTTGCTCAAGAAGTACGGCACGGCCACGCCCGAAGCGATGGTCGAGTCGGCCATGCGCCACATCTCGATCCTCGAAGACCTCGACTTCCGCGACATCATCGTCTCGCTCAAAGCCTCGGACGTTCACCGCACCGTCGCCGCTTATCGTTTGCTCGCCGAGCGCGTCGAGTATCCGCTCCACCTCGGCGTGACGGAAGCGGGCACGCCCTTCGGCGGTACTATCAAATCTTCAATCGGACTCGGCATCCTGCTCCACGAAGGCATCGGCGACACGATTCGCGTCTCGCTCGCCGCCGAGCCTTGGGAGGAGGTGCGCGTCGCGTGGGAGATTCTCAAGTCGCTCGAACTCCGCAAGCGCGGCGTGACGGTCGTCGCCTGCCCGACGTGCGGTCGTCTCGACGTTGAGAACTTCGTCGAGATCGTCACGGAGATCGAGCGCCGGCTCGCGCACATCGAGGAGCCGCTGCACCTTTCCATCATGGGCTGCGAGGTCAACGGGCCGGGCGAGGCCCACGACTCGCAACTCGGCGTCACGTTCGGCAAGGGCGTCGGGATGATCTTCAAGGACGGCAGGCCGCTTCGGAAAGTCGCGGGCGCGGACATCGTCGAGGCGTTCGTCGCGGAGACCGAGAGGCTGGTCGCCGAAGGGCCGAAGGCTCAGGCGGGAGAGTTGCCAGAGCTTGTGCAGATCAAGTAAGCACCTTCAGAAAGACCTCACTCAACCAGCACGCAGACAGTTCATAACTGTAGGGGCGGGGCAAGCCCGCGGCCCGTTGTACTTTGAACGCGCGACTTGAGTGTTGACGAATCCTGCGGGCAGGGACAAGCCTCGCCCCTACAGACTTCACGCGGCACGGATTTCCAAATTCGCTCTCATTTATTGTCATTCAGTGAGCGGCCATGCCGAGGAATAGCGCGTCGGTCGCCACGCGGCGGTTGACGTTGACGGCGAGCTGCGTTCGGAGTTCTTCGATTGCGGAGAGCCAGCGGCGCGCGCTCGCGGGGCGTAGATCGCGCGCGAGGCGTGCGAGTCGGTCGCGTATGTCCTGGTTGACCACGCGCACGTCCGCGCCGCCGAGCGCGAGTACCCAGAGGTCGCGGATCAAAATCTCCAGCACGTCGAGGCGCGGCTCGTACTCGTCCTTGTTCTTCGCGTCGCCCAACTCTTCGGCGGCGCGCAGGAGCCGTGCGCGGTCGGTCACGTTCGCGGCGAGCGATTCGACGACGACGAGCATCGAGTCGCGGCGCGCGCGGTAAGTGTCGAGGTTCAGGCCGAGCGCGACGCCGGGCCTCCCGCCCGCGAGGTGCGCGGCGAGTCGCGCCTCCTCGCCCGCGCGCTTACGCGTCTTGACGAGGTGGCTCTCAAGCTCTTCGACCGCGAGCGGCGCGAAGCGAATCGTCTGGCAGCGCGAGCGTATCGTCGGCAGAAGACTCGCCGGTCGCGACGAGACGAGAATCAGATGCGAGGTCGGCGGCGCTTCTTCCAGAGTTTTCAGCAGAGCGTTGGAGGCCGCTTCGTTGAGGCTGTCCGCGTCTTCGACGATGAAGACCCGCGCGCTGCCTTCGACGGGGCGGAAGTTGCACTCGCGTTCGAGGTCGCGGACGGCGGCGACGAGAATGTTGCGTTTGTAGGGCCGGATGAGTCCCACGTCGGGGTGCTCACTCCAGATCACTTTCTGATGCTCGTCGCGCTCGTCCGCGGGCGGCAGTTGGAACTTGCCCGCGCGCGTGCAGGCGGAGCAGACGCCGCAAGCCTCGACGCCGCGGCGCGAGCGGCAGTTGAGCGCGCGCGCGAGTTCGACGGCGAAGAGATGCTTACCTAAGCCTTCCTCGCCCGCGAACAGCAGCGCGCCGGGCACGCGCCCCTCGCGCAGCATCCGCCGCAGAATTTCCTTCGCGCGCTCGTTCCCGATGAGTGTGTCGAACATAAGATGAGAGGTCAGAGGTTAGAGGTCAGAGGTCAGTGAAGTCAACTCGCTAACGCGCGAGCGACAGCGTCGGATGAAAAGACGAGCGGCGTGAAGCAGGTGAACTGACCTCTAACCTCTGGCCTCTGACCTCTGCTCGATGAACGGCATGACGAGTCGCAAGACCTGCGCGTGCGTCTCCTGCACGGAGCCGCTGGCGTCAATGACGTGGACGCGTGAAGGCTCGGCGGCGGCGATCTTTAAATAAGCATCGCGGACGCGCGTGTGGAAGGCCGCGTCCTCGGCGTCGAGGCGGTCGTGCTGCTTGCTGCCCTTGCGCGGTCGGCGCGCGGCGCGGCGCTGGCTCTCGTCAACGGTGAGGTCGAAGATGAGGGTCAGGTCGGGCATCAGCCCGCCCGTGGCGAGCGCGACGATCTCGGAGATCAACTCGGAAGGGAAGCCGCGTCCGGCGCCCTGGTACGCGACGGTCGCGTCGGCGTAGCGGTCGGAGAGGACGACGTGGCCGGAGTCGAGCGCGGGCCGGACGAGCGTGCGGACGTGGTGCGCGCGGTCGGCGGCGTAGAGCAGAAGCTCCGCGAGCGGGTCAACAATCTCGTCGGCGTCGAGCAGGACTTTGCGGATGCGCGTGCCGAGTTGCGTGCCGCCCGGCTCGCGCGTCGTGACGACTTCGCGGCCCTGAAGTCGCAGGTGGCTCGCGAGCATACGCATCTGCGTTGACTTGCCGCACCCGTCAATGCCCTCGAAGGTGATAAAGGCGGAGGTCAAAACTTTTCTGTTCCCGGTGTCTATCGGAGTGGGGTTTGTGGTCAGCCCGCCGGCTCGCCGCGGTTCGCCGCCTCCGTGCCGGACTCCTGGCTCTGGTGCTCAGCCGAGTGCGGCGCGCGGTGCTCGCCCGCGGGGCGGCGCGCGTGCTGAATCGTCGAGATCGCGTGCTTGAAAATTAGCTGCTCCTGCGCGCCGGATTCGAGCAGCACCGAGAACTTGTCGAAGCTGCGGATGCGGCCCGAAAGCTTCGCGCCGTTCATGAGGTAGATCGTCACCACGTCTTTCTCGCGGCGCACCGTGTTCAAGAACGCGTCCTGTATGTTCTGGGGAGTAGATTTGCTGTCCACTGCCGGGCCCCTGACTGAAATTTAACTGGTATCAAGTTGAGCAAGATTACACCCAACGAGTTCAAAGTTCAAAGTTTTCGATAAGAGTTTACAAAAAAGATAGACTTTAAACTCCCGCGAGTGAACTGTTCACTCGCGGACACTCGAACCGTTCAGAGACCGAGCCGCGAGGCGACCTGTCCCTGCGCGCGTGGGTCTTCGCCGAAGCCTTCGACCCACACGACTCCCGGCTCGCGACGGAACCAGGTCATCTGTCGTTTGGCGTAGTGCCGAACGTCGAGTTTCGTCTGCTCGACCGCGCTCTCAATCGTGCGCTCGCCGCGCAGGTGTTCGACGACGCGGCGGTAGCCGTGCGCGCCGAGTGCGCTGGAAGACGCCGGTACTCCGCGTTCGAGCAGGCGGCGGACTTCCTCGACGAGTCCCGCGCGGAAGTGCGCTTCCGTCCTCTCGTTGATGCGCCGGTAGAGTTCATCGCGCGGAGGGTTGAGCGCAAAGATGCGTAACCTTGCCGTCTGCGGAGGCGGCTCTGGCCGCGCGCCCGTTTGCGCCGACAGGCTGACTCCGGTTTGCAGGCGCACTTCGATTGCGCGCTGCACTCGCGACCAGTCGCGCGGCTTGAGCCGGGCGGCGGTTTCGGGGTCGAGCCGTCGAAGAATTTTGTGAAGGTGCTCCGCGCCTCGCCGTTCACGGAGTTCGACGAGGCGGCGGCGCAAAGATTCGTCGGTCGGCGGCGCTTCAAAGAACGGCTGGCGCAGCGCGCGCAGATAGAAGCCCGTGCCGCCGACGAGCAGGGCCGTGCGCCCGCGCGCCTCGATCTCTTCGATCTTCGCGAGCGCGTCGCGCGCCCAGTCCGCCGCCGTGTAATTCACTTCGGGCGGGACGAAATCAATCAGGTGGTGCGGCACGCCGCGACGTTCTTCAAAAGGAACTTTCGCCGTCGCGACTTCAATCTCGCGATAGACCTGCACGGAGTCGCAGTTGATTATCTCGCCGTTCAAACGGAGCGCGAGCGCGATGCCGAGTTCGCTCTTGCCCGAAGCCGTCGGGCCGACGACGGCGATGACGGGCTTCGCTGTTTGAGACTCGGCGCTCACTGCGAAGGGAAGGCGAGGCGGAAGAGAATCACGAGCCAGATTACGCCCAGGAGCGCGAGCGCGCCGACGAGTTGTTTGCGTGAGAAGCGCATCGCACCGCCCGCTCAGTAAAGTTTCGTCACGTTGATGCCGGTGTAGTAAGCCTTCAAAATCCTGTCGTAAGAATAGCCGGCGCGGGCCATGCCATACGCGCCGACCTGGCACAGCCCGACGCCGTGGCCCCAGCCGCGCCCCGTGAAAGTGAAACGCGTGACGCGGCCCGACTCGTCGAGCGTGCGGTCAATGACGAAGAGCTGTTCGCGAAGGCCGAGCGCCGAGCGTATGCGACCGCCGCGGACGTGCGCCGTCGCGTTCGTGCCGACGACTTCGAGGTCGAGCACGCGGCCAGAGACGCCGCGCCGCCGCACGCGAAGGTCCAGAAGCGTGCCGACGTTCGGCGCGGAGCGCGAAAGGCGCGAGAGAACTTCCGCGGGCGTCAGCGTCTCGGCCCAGTTCGTGAAAGGCGACTGGTGGTCGGAGGCCGCGCCGCTCGCCGAAGGCCGCGCCTCGATGTAGTCAACCTCGCCGCCCGCGCCTGTGTGGTATGTGACGGCCTCGCCGCCGACGAAGTTTATCTCGCGCACAGGGAATAGCCCTTCGCCGAACGCTGTGAAGAGGAATGCGTCCGAAGAGACTTTGACGTTCAGGTCGGAAGACCTGCCCGAAGAGGCGCGAAGCGTGAGCGCGCCGCCCGCGCTTGGTCGCGCCGTCGCTTTTTGAAGCCGGAGCAGGCCGCGCGATTCGAGAGCGTGCGCAATCGAGTGGAGGACTCGCGCTCTTGAAATCGGCTGCCGCGGGCGGAGCGTGCCGTCGGGGAAGAGCGAGAGGTCGCCTTCGCGGAGCATCGCGGCAACGTCGGCGCGGTTCTGCTGCGCGACTTCGTCCGCGTCGCGGAACGAGAGCAGGTATTCGACATCCGCGCTGTTGAGGAGCACTGCCCCGCGGCTCTCGCCGTCAAGAGCGGTTGCGAGCGCGGTCGCGAATCCGCCGGGCCGCAACGAATCCGAGTTGACGAGCGGCGCAGGCTGTCGCGTGAGCAAGGCGACTCTGCCGAGCAGGTCGCGCAACTCTTCACCCGCGACGTTTGACGCGAGCCACTCGTCGCCGAGGCGCGAAGGAATTACGAACCCGTGCGTCGAAAGGAGCGCCGCGTCGCGCGCGCTCGTCGCGTGCTCGGCTGATTTAATCGAGGGAAGCTCGCGTGTGGTTCGGACGTTGAAGGGCTGGAAGTGTTCGCCCTCTTCGATGGCGCACTCGCGACCGCGAAGGTACGGAACCGGCGAGCCGCCGAAGATGTTCTCGGCGTCCTCGGTTCGACCGCCGCACGTCGAGGTGTAGAGCGCGTTGATGGGCACGCCCTTGTAGGTCGCGACGCGCCCGCGCGTCTCAAGCACGGCGCGGTCGGTCAGCGGGTGCTCGGTCGAGCGACCGCCGTAAACCTGCGAGCGCGTGTCGGGCGTGAGGTCGAAGCCGTCCGCGGAGAAGCGTCCGAGGTTGCTGACCGCGTAAGTGCGAGCGGCGACGGCCTGCGCCTTCAGCGCTTCGAGCTGCGGCCAGCCGCCCGGCGAAAGCTCGTTCGGCACGACGCCGCGCACGTAGTCTTCGAGCGGCAGGACGTTGACGACCGTCAGCGTCCCGCGCGTGTTCGCGAAGACCTCGATGCGACCGCGGTAGGGCTTCTCGTTGAAGTTGACGGGGCTTCGCTCCTCGTCGTCCGAGGCGAAGACTACGGGCGCGCGCTCGTCGAGCAGCGGGCGCGTGGAGCCGGCGGCGTAAAGAACCTCGCCGCGCGTCGGCGCGACCGTGCGAGACGTGAGGCGCACGCCACCGCGATTGTTCGTCTGTGTCGAAGACGATGCCGGAAGTTTTGAAGACGCCCGCGTGATGACGGGGCTTGCGGTCGCGGCGTGAGTCGAGGCCGTGGTCGGCGCTGACGACCTCGGCGTCGGTGAATTCCGTGCGGCCCCGTCTGAAGTGTCGTTTTCATAAACGTCGTTTGAGGACGAAGCCGTTTCGACACCCGCGCCGTCGGCAGCGTCCGGCGTCGGCGCTGTCAACGGCGGGAGCGTGCGCGGCTCGATGCGGACGCGCGCGACTTCGAGCGGCACGGGCTGGCCGGGGTCTGTCGCGTTCAGCAGATGGCCGTTGGTCGAGACCGTGACGCTGCGGGCATTGACGGCAAGGCCGACGCGAATCATCGGCTCGCTCGTGATGCGCGCCGTCGTGGTCTCGACATCGGGATTCGGGAACTGGTCGGGCGGAGTCGTGGGCCACGTCTCGCCCGTCGCGCGGCGCGGCCTCGTCACGCTCTGCCCGGCGTCCTGCGCGCGGAGCGCGAGGTGCGAAAGCAGCAGCGTGCACGCGACAAAGGTCGCGATGAAAAATCTCTCGGCGGAGGAACGCATCGGACTCTCTCGATTGCTTTCGGCGCGGCGCGCGGCAGGGAGTTTCGCGCCGGAGTTAGTTTACAACATTTCGGCGAGCGATTGCGCGAAGAAACGCGTCCGCGGTTTCAGCTTGAACTCTGCGACGCTTCGCGCTCAAGGGCCTCGACGGCGAGCGTGTTGAAGCGACGGCGGACGGAGTTTATGTTGACGAAGGGGAGCGGGCGCGCGTGCGTGCGGTTCGTGAGGAGGATGAGGACGCGTTCGCGCGCCGGGTCAATCCAGCAACTCGTGCCGGTGAAACCGAGGTGGCCGAACGAGTCGGGCGGGAGCAGCGCGCCCGCGGTCGAGTCGGGCGTCGCGGCGAGTTGCCACGCGAACGAGCGCGCCTCGTTCAAGCCTCCCGTCATGTTCTCGCGGAAGAGCACGCACGTCTCCGGCTTGAGCAGCGCGGTGCTTCCGGCGAGGAACTGTTCCGCGATGCGAAGCGTCTCGCGCGCGGTCGAGAAGAGTCCGGCGTGACCCGCCGCGCCGCCGAGGAAGTACGCGTTGCCGTCGTGGACTTCGCCCCAGATCAAACTCGTCCGCCAGTTCTGGAATTGCCGCGCGCCTTGCTCGGCCCCGCACGTCTCGCGCTCGTATGCGTTGCCGCCGGACTCGCAGGCGGCGACGGCGGTCTGCAAAGATTTTTCGGGGTTGAAGAAGGTTCGCTTGAGTTCGAGCGGGCGGAAGATTTCGCGGCGCGCGAGTTCCGCGAGCGCGACGCCCGAAACTTTTTGCAGGAGCAGTCCGAGCGTGATGAAGCCTAAATCCGAATAGACGACGCGCGAGCCTGGCGTGCGTTCGAGCGGCTGCGCGGCGATGACTTCGAGCACGCGCGCCGGGTCGCCGTCCGCGAGCAGGTAGAGCGGTCGCCACGCGGGAAGACCCGAAGTGTGCGTCAGGAGTTGGCGGACTGTGACGGCGCGCTTCTCGCCGGTCGCGAACTCCGGAAGATAGTTTGAAACTTCGGAGTCGAGACCGACCGCGCCGCGCTCGACGTGAATCGCGGCGAGCAGTCCGGTGACGAGCGGCTTCGTGAGCGACGCGAGGTCGTAGATCGTCTCAAGCGTCGCCGCGCGTCGTTCGGGTTCGCGGACGGCGTCGCCGAGCGCGCTGGCGAAACGAATCTGGCCGCGCTCGGCGACGAGATAGACGGCGGAAGGGAAGTCGCCCGCGGCGATTCGCTCCTCAAGCAATGCGTTGATGTTCGGTTCGGTCGCGCCCTCTGCTCGTTCGCTCATGTTCGGTTGGGAAGTTTAATCGAGTGATGCGGAAAGTTTGAAACGGAGCGGGAAGTCAGAACTGCATCTTCAGACCTGAGATGATGGGATGCTCGTGTATGCGCGCGAGCAGGCGACCGGCGAGCGCGAGCGCGCGGCGACCGTCTTCGCCGGTGACGGGCGCGTGTCGGCCTTCGCGCGCGGCTTCGAGGAAGAGTTCGATCTCGGAGCGCAGCGGCTCAACGTCAACGATGTCGAGATTCCTGACCTGCACGCCGGGCCACGAACCCGTCGCGCTCGGCGGCGCGAGGCTGCTGATCGATGCGCGTCGCGTAGCGTAGTCAACGGCGATGTAGTCGTGCGGCTGGAAGAAGCGCATCTTGCGAATCTTCTCCGTGCCGACGCGCGAGGCCGTGATGTTCGCGACCGCGCCGGTCGAAAATTCGATGCGCGCGTTCGCGGCGTCCACGCGGTTCGTCAGGACTGGCAGGCCGACGGCGCGAACGTCCGTCACCTCGGCCTCGCCGCCGACGAGCCAGAGGACTATGTCGAGGTCGTGGATCATCAGGTCGAGCACCACGTCAATGTCGAGCGAGCGCGCGGTGAACTGGCCGACGCGGTGAATCTCGAAATAGACGGGGTTGCGGACGTGCGGGCGGAGCGCGACGAGCGCGGGGTTGAAGCGTTCGAGGTGTCCGACCATCAACGTCGCCTTGCCGCGCTCGGCGGCGGCGGTCATCGCGTCGGCCTCATCTATCGTGCGCGAGATCGGTTTTTCGACGAGGACGTGGACGCCCGCTTCGAGCAGCGCGCAGGCGATCTCGGCGTGCGACTCGGTCGGCGTGGCGAGGCTGACGGCGTCAACGTCGCCGACGAGCGTGCGCCAGTCGGTCGTCCATTTCGTCCCGCGCTCTTCGGCGACCGAGCGCGCGGTCTCTTCGTTCGTGTCGCAGACCGCGACGAAGCTCGACTGACCTTCGGCGGCGAGCGCGGCGTGGATGCGCGCGTGCTGGCGACCGAGGCTGCCGACGCCGATGACCGCCGTGCGAAGTTTCAGCGCGGTTGAATGAAGTGCCGACATGAATGATACTCGTCGAGTTTGACGAAAAGCATTTGGCTGAACGCTGAACGCTGACAGCTTTTCGGAGACTATACTTGCAACGTTTCATGCTTGCAAAGCGCGCGTGGCTCGTGCTGTTCGCGGTCGTGTGCGCGGTTTACTTTTACGGCCTCGGCGCGGTGCCGCTGCTCGGGCCGGACGAGCCGCGTTACGCCGAGGTCGCGCGTGAGATGTTCGCTCGCGGCGACTGGGTGACGCCGACGCTCGGCGGTCACACGTGGTTCGAGAAGCCCGCGCTCGCCTACTGGCTGATGATTGCGGCTTACCGTCTGTTCGGCGTGACGGAGTTCGCGGCGCGCGCCGGCTCGGCTTTGGCGGGCGTGGCGACGGTCCTGACCGTGGGCTGGGTCGCGCGGCGCGCGGAGTCGGAGTCGGGCGAGAGCCTGCGCGGGTTCGGCTTCACTTGCGCGGTTATCGCGGCTTCGACTCTGGGGCTGCTCGCCTTCGCGCGCGCCGCGAGCTTCGACGTGATCCTGACGGCGACGGTCGCGGCGAGCCTCGCCTGCTTTTACTGTTCGGAGGTCGAGAGGGACGACGCGCGGCGGCGCGGTTTTCTCGCCGGCTTCTACGCGTTCGTCGGCGCGTCGCTGCTCGCGAAGGGGCTTGTGGGCGTCGTCATCCCCGCGGGCGTCGTGCTGCTCTATTTTATTCTGCGGCGCGAGTGGCCGAAGCTTTTGCGGCTCGGAGTCGTCTGGGGTGCGCCGCTCGCGGTCGCGGTCGCGGCGACGTGGTATGCGCCCGTCGTCGCGCGCAACGGCTGGCCCTTCGTCCAACAGTTTTTCATCGAGCACCACTTCGCGCGCTTCGTCTCGGACAAGTATCACCACGCGCAGCCGTTCTACTTTTTCTTGCCCGTGATTATTGCGCTCGCGCTGCCGTGGACGCTCTTCCTCGTCGGGGAAATCCTGCGCCTGCGGGAGACGAGGGCGCGCTCCGACGACGCGACGAACAAGCTCGTGGTGCTCGCGCTCGCGTGGCTCGTGCTGCCGGTCTTGTTCTTCTCGGCGTCGGAGTCGAAGCTTCCGGGCTACGTGCTGCCGGCGCTTCCGGGCGCGCTGCTTCTCGCGGGCGTTCACGTTCACAGGTATCTGCGCGGCGTCGGCGGCGTGTTGACGATGAGGCTGACGGGCGCGCTCGCTCTGCTTTTTACGTCGGCGGGGGCGGGCTTCATCTTCTTCGGGCTGAGGCCGCTCGCCGAGTCGCTGCGGCAGACGCCGATTGATTGCGCGCTGGCCCTTCTGTTGCCGTCGGCGCTCGCCGGAGTCGTCGCAATCCTGTTCGCGAGACGGCGCGCGCTCTGCTTTCTCACGCTCGCGGGCGCGACGCTCTTGACCGTTCCGATCATCGCCGTGTGCGCGCTCGCGCCAGCCGCGCGCGAAGAGACGATGGCTCCCGCGCTGGCGCTCGCGGACAAGGCCGGCCTCGGCGGCCTGCCGGTCGTCTGCCTTCACGAGATCGAGCGAACGTCCGAGTTCTACGCGGCGGGCCGGCTCGCCTACGACGCGGGCGGCGAGCCTCTGAAGCTCGAAGGCGCGGGCGAGGTCGCCGACTTCGTCAGGCGGCGCGGGGGCGCTGCGCTCGTGCTCGTCCCGGTCGTGGACGAGGCGCAGCTTCGCGAGGACGCCGAACTCGAAGCGCGACGCGTCGGCGACAACGGGAGAATCGCTCTCGAATTCGTGAAGCTGCGCGGGCCTTGAGCAGTCGCGGTCTGTGATTCTGGAATCGCGGTCGGCAGGAGTCGTCGCGTCGTTGTCTTCGGGTCGGCGAGCGTTAGACGGAGATCGTCATTGGCCCGCGCCGAGCGTCCGGTTGAAGAATTCGATGACGCGGCGGTCGTATGCCTCGTCCTGTTCGGGCGAGGCGGAGGAGAGCGTGAAGCCGGAGAGCGGGAGGTCTGTGTGAACCTCGACGCTGCTGCGGGAAGGGAAGCACGCGGCGAGCGTCTCGGTCGTCTGTTTTAAGTTCCCCGCGTCCGCGCCCGAAAGCAGAAGCACCTGACGCTCGCCGATTCCTTCGGCGACGGTGCAGGCGGCGTCGTTCTTGTAGTGCCCCGCAAAGTAGAGCCGCGTGCCGACGCGGGCGAGAAGCCTCAGCAGAGCGTTGTCGAGTCCGGTGCGGTTGTTGACCGCCGAGTTGATGACCGTGTCCGGGCTGTCGGGCACGGAGTCGAGGACGAGCGCGCTGATGCTCTTCTCCTGTTTGGCCGCGTCGAGGGCGGCGTATGCGCCGATCTCGACCCCGTACACGCCGAAGTTTTCGCCGACGAGCGCGCGGCCCTGCGAGGATTTGAGCGAGCGCAGGTATTGAATGCTCGCGAGCAGGTCGTCGGCTTCGAGCGTGCCGAACGAAGTAGAGGCGACCGGCGGGTTCTCGCCGTGGCCGCGCAGGTCGGGCAAGAGCACGGTCATGTTCGTCGTCTCGTTGAGCTTGACGCCGAGGTTCAGGAGCCACGAGCGATCCGCGCCGTAGCGGTGGAGGAGGATGACGGCGGGCAGACCCTCCGAGCCGCGGATGAGCCAGCCGCGCGCGCTCGTGCCGTCGTGGTTTTGCCAGGTCTCTTCCGTGGCCTTCAGGCCGCGGTCGCTGAAGCGCGCGAACTTTTCCGGCGTGACGAGATAGCTCTGCCGCGGCGGGCGCGTCACGCCGAGGACGAGCCAGACGGTCAGGGCGATGAGGGCGAGCGCCGCGATCAGGAAGATCGGCAACAGCGAAACGAGTATCTTCCGCCCGGTTCTGCGTCGAGGAGACATCGTGGCGTCATTGTAAAGGCAAGCCGCGTTCGGCGAAAGATAAAAGTAAAACGCCGGTATGAAAATTTGCGCGCGCGTCGCGTTGAAAAATGCTTATTGACGCGATTCTTTCGCCGCCGGCATTTTCAGCTTTGCCTTCTCGTAATCCTCCGGCGTGTTGACGTTCGCGAAGAACAGTTCCGAGCTTTCGAGGTCTGAGAGTTCGTCGAAGGCGACGAAGCGTGTCCGCACCCTTTGGAGCAGCGAGCGCGGGCGCAGGTCTCCTTCCCGAATCAACTCTGCCGCGACAGGCAGGCAGGCTTCCCGCGAGTAGATCGCGCAGAGCGGCTGCTGCCGACCGTCTTCCTGAACGGGTGCGACCGCGTCGGAGCTTTGCCCCGTAAACTCCGCGAGTCGCGCAAAAAGTTCGGGAGTGACAAAGGGCAAGTCGCACGAGACGACGAACGCGCGCGGCGCTCGACCACTCGCGAGCGCGGCGTGGATTCCGCCGAGCGCGCCGCGGCCCGCGTGAACGTCGCGGACGACTCGGAGTCCGTGCGAGGCCGCGTCATCGCGAGAGCTGACGACGCTCACGCGCGCCGCGACCGAGTAGAGCGCTTCGGCAATTCGCTCGACGAAGGTGCGACCGCCGATTCGCAGGCGCGACTTGTCAAAGCCCATCCGGCTCGAAGCACCGCCCGCGAGTATAAACCCATCGAATTCAGAAATGTTCCGCACGCGCGCGCGAAAATTAGCACGCGCCTTCATGCAGCCGCAAGCCGAAGTTCGAGCCTGGAGGCGTCGGCGATTAAAGATTCGGCGCGTGCAACCCGCTTGGTCTGCCGCACATCTTTCCCTCGCAGTTTGTTGCTTGACCGTGTGGTTTACGCGCGGCTATAGTCGGCAAGTGCGGGCCTCCCTTCTCGCTCCACCCGCGTGCGGAGGTTTTGGCAAGCCGGAGTTGTTCGAGTGGCCGATTCAAAGAGCGAGACTTTCCCATTCCGCCAGAGGTAATTTCATGCGAAGAAACGCAATCGCGCTGTTCGTCATCCTTCTTGCGCTCGTCGCGACCGGCTCTGCGCAGCAGAAGTCGCCGGAGTCCGGCGCGCAGAAGACAGACTTCTTCCCGCTCGAAGACGTGCGCGCGGGGCAGAAGGGCGTGGCGCGGACGGTCTTCGCCGGGGCGGAGCCGCAGGAGTTCGGCGTCGAAGTCCTGGGCGTGCTGCCCGGCTTCCCCGCGCCGCGCCAGTCGGTCATCATCGCGCGGCTTTCCGGCCCTCTGGCCGAGCGCACGAGCGTCTTCGCAGGGATGTCAGGCTCGCCCGTCTTCATTGACGGCAAGCTCGTCGGCGCAATCGCCTACGCCTTTCCCTTCGAGAAGGAACCCATCGCGGGCATCACGCCCATCAAGCAGATGATTGACATGTTCGACCGCGGCACGCAGTCGAGCGGAGGACGCGACCAACTCGGCTTCCTCCGCGAGCCGCACGCCGTCTCGTACTCGCAGCTTTCGGGACTCGACTGGAAGCCGCAACTCCCGCAAGGCCGGTCGGGCGGGGCCGCGACGTTCGTCGCTCCCGTCGCGACCGGGTCGCCTCTCGCCGCGCTCCTCGGACAGCAGTTCGCGCCGATTGCGACGCCGCTCGTCTTCAACGGCTTCACGCCGCAGACGGTCGCGCAGTTCACGCCGCAGCTACAGTCTTACGGCCTGCTGCCCGTCGCCGGAGTCGGCGGCGCGTCGCCCCTGACGCCGATGGGCAAGGTCACGGATCAGACGCTCGCGCCGGGGACTTCGATCAGCGTCGAACTCGTGCGCGGCGACTTCTCGGTCGCGGCTTCGGGGACGGTCACGCACCGCGACGGCGAGCGCATCTACGCCTTCGGCCACCCGTTCCTGAGCCTCGGCTCAAGCGATATGCCGATGTCGGAATCAACGGTCGTCACGGTCATCCCGAACACGATGAACTCGTTTAAGCTGACCGTGCCCGGTTCGATGGTCGGCTCGATCTCGCAGGATCGCTCGACCGGCATCTACGGCGAACTCGGCCACGCGCCGAAGATGATTCCCGTCACCATCAACCTGCACACGAGCCGCGACCAAGTCGAGACCTACAAGTACGAGGTCGCCAACGACGAGTTCCTGACGCCGCTCCTGCTGAACATGACCGTCTATAGCACGATCACTTCGAGCGAGCGCAGCCTCGGCGATTCGACGGTGAGCGTGCGCGGCACCATCGCGGTGAAGGGGCAGGAGCCGATCACGCTCGAACGCCGTTTCTCGACATCGAGCGCTGGCGTCAACGCCGCCGGCTCGGTCGCCGCGCCCGTGCAGGCGCTTCTTTCGAGCGGCTTCGACAACGTCGAACTCGGCCCCATCACTCTCGACATCGCCTCCGTTGACACGCGCCGCGCCGCGACGCTCGACCGCATCGCGATTGACCAGACGGAAGTCCGCAGCGGCGACACGGTCGAGGTTCAGGCATACGTCCGAACCGAGTCGGGCAAGCAGTTCGTCCAGCGCATCCCCGTCGAGATTCCGTCGGACATCCCGCCCGGACAACTCATCCTCTTCGTCGGCGACGGCGGCGCACTCCAGCAGGCTTCCGCGTCGCAGAGCTTCGTTCCGAAGGACTTGGGCCAGCTCGTCGGCGAGATAAACAAGATCAAGAAGAGCGACCGCCTTTATGTAAAACTCTTCCGCGTGACGAACGGCGCGGTCATCGGCACGAACGAGATGCCGAACCTCCCGCCCTCGTTCGTCGCGACGCTCAACAGCGACCGCACCTCCGGCGGCTACACGCCGACCGTCCTTTCGCCCGTCGCCGAGAAGGAACTGCCGCCCGCCGAGTACGTCATCTCCGGCCAGCAGCTAATCGGCATCAATGTGATTCGCTGACAGACGCTCAAGCTCACACAAATCGGGCGAGGCACTTGGGCCTCGCCCTTTTTATTTGTCGAGATTTTGTCGGCTAAGAATTTGAGACAACGAAAAGGAAGCGACTCTCCGATTCGGGCATGCGCTTGGTGGCAAAGCTCATGCCCATCTCATTCAGTCTCAACCTCAACGACGCGCCGCCGAAGAGCAGAAGCGTCGGCACGCGCGCGGCCCACTCGACGAGTTGAGGCAGAGCGTCGGTGAACCGTTCGAGCGCGCGGCAGGTCAGAAAGTCCGCGGCGGGCGGCTCGGTCTTCTCGAAGCGTTCGGCGACGACTCGCGCCGCGTCACTCCTTCCGAGACGCGACAAGGCTTCGCGCAGGAAGACTGCCTTCTTCTTCGACGACTCGAAGAGGACGGCTTTGATGCCGGGCCGCGCGACGAGCAAGGGGATGACGGGAAGTCCCGCGCCCGAACCAACGTCAACGACCGTCGCGTCCTCTTTGACGAATCGCGCGGCGGCGAGCGATTCGAGGACGTGTCGGGTCGCGAACTCGGCGGGCGGGCACGGCGCGACGAGGTGCAGTCGCTCGTTCCATGACGAGACGAACTCGAAATAGTCGCCGAGCAGCGCACGCTCTGCGTCGCCGGGCAGGACTCCGAAGACAGAGGCGTGCGCCGCCAGCGCTTTGTCAAACTCGTCGCGCGGTGATAATTTTCGTTCGGTCATCCCCAAAACTCAGACGAAGCATAACGGATGTCGGAGGCGAAACACAGCACAGCAGCGGACGCGCTCGCCGCCGAGCACGAGCGCCTCGGTCGCGTAGCCGTCGAGATGATCGCCGACTACGCGCGCGCGCTCGACAGCGCATCGGTCTGCTCGACCGCGACTCCTGCGGAACTCGAAGCTCTCTTCGACGAGCCGCTGCCGCAGGAAGGCCAGAGCGTCGAAGACATCTTCGCCAAGTTCCGCCGAGACGTTCTGCCGCACGCGATGAACATTCCGAGTCCGCGCTACTTCGGACTCTTCAACCCGACGCCGCTTCCCGTCGCCGTCTGGGCCGACGCGCTCGCCTCGGCGATGAATCAGAACGGCGCGGCCTGGCGCAACTCGCCTTCGGCGAGCGTCGTCGAGGCGCGCGTGCTGCGCTGGCTCTGCGAACTAGTGGGCTACGGCCCGGAGAGTTTCGGGACGCTGACGAGCGGCGGCTCGGAAGCGAACCTCGTCGGCCTGAAGTGCGCGCGCGACCGCGCCGTCGAAGGCGCACGCGACCGTGGTCTGCGCGCGTCGGACGCGAAGGGCAAACTCCTCGTCTATGCCTCCGAGCAGTGTCACTACTCTTTCGTCAAGAGCGTTGACATCCTCGGCATCGGACGCCACAACCTTCGCAAGGTTGACACGGACGAGCGCTTCCACATCCGCACGGACTTGTTGCGCGAGGCGATTGAGCGCGACATCGCGGAAGGCCACACGCCGGTGTGCGTCGCGGGCGCGGCGGGCGCGACCTCGACCGGAGTCGTTGACCCGCTCGAAGAGTTGGCCGACATCGCGCGCGAGTTCGGTCTTTGGTTCCACGTTGACGCGGCATACGGCGGCGGACTCGCGTTCTCGGAGAAGCACCGTTGGCGTCTGCGCGGGATTGAGCGCGCCGACTCGGTGACGATTGACCCGCACAAGTGGATGTTCGTGCCGTTCGAGTGCGGCGCGCTGCTCGTGCGCGGCGGCGGGAAGGTTCTGCGCGACGCGTTCGACATCACGCCCGAATACCTGAGCGACGAGCGCGGCGGCGCGGACGTGGCGCTCGACTTCTTCCGCTACGGACAACTCGGAACGCGCCGCGCGATGGCTTTGAAAGTTTGGATGGCGCTCAAAGCTCTCGGCGTCCGCGGCTACGCCGAAATCGTCGAGCGGCAGATCGCGCTGGTTGAATATCTCGCCGCGCGCTTCGACGAGTTGGAAGAGTTCGAGCGCGTCGGCGAGGTCGAGACGGCTTTGTGCTGCGTCCGATTCTTGCCGAAGGGCGCGCGCGGCATGTCGCCGGTTGAGCAGGACGAGTTGCAGCGCGCGCTGCAACGTCGCGCCGAGCAGAGCGGCGAGGCCTGGTTCGCGACGACCGTCCTGCACGGGCGGCGGGCGCTGAGGATTAACGTCAACAGCTTTCTGACCGAGAGTCGGCACGTTGACGATCTGGTAGAATTGCTCAGGCGCGAAGGCGCGAAGTTGACTGGCGGAGGATGAAGCTTATGAAATTCCCGAAAGCTCTCGCGGCGACTGTCTGCCTCGCCGTTTCGTTCGTCTCCGTTTCGCCGCGCGCAGTCGCGCGGGCGCAGCAGTCTTCGAGCCGGGCGGAAGCATCCGCGGACGAAGTGCGCTCGCTGCCCGCGATTCATTCGCGCGCGGAGTTCGACCGGCTCGCGCGTGTTTACACAGACCAGCCCTACGCGCTGCCGCATGTCCTCTTCGTCATCGACCGCAAGGACGGGAACAAAATCTACTACGTCAACTCGCAGCGCTACCGCTTCCACAAGGACTTCATCAACGGCACGTACCTTTCGCTCGAACGCGGCGAGGAGTTCTGGAAGAACAATTACATCAACCCGAACCGCCGCTTCATCCTCGGCACGCTCGCGTGGCAGCAGCCCGTCAAGCGCTACACCTTCGAGTTCTGGGAGGGCGACCAGATTCCCGCCGACCAGATAAAACTGACCGCGGACATTTTGAAGCAGACCTTCTTCGACTCGGTCGCGTTCAAGCCCAACTCGACGAAGCAGGACGAGGACTCGGCCTCAATCGCCGGACTCGACCGCGTGCTGCAAAGCGACATCGCGCACAATCAGGAGTATCAGGCGCTCAACGTCGCGAAGGGCCTGGGCCGCATCCACATCATTGACAAGCTGGACGACCACGTCGAGATAGGATTCAACGAGATACTCGTCCTCAAGGAGGTGCCGCTGAGCCTGCCGCCCGTGGCGGGCGTCATCGTCTCGCAGCCATCGACGCCGCTCTCGCACATCAACCTGCTCGTCAAAGGCTGGGGCGTGCCGAACGCTTACATCAAAGACGCCGACGTGC
>DASRCS010000064.1:0-29561 GCA_035652995.1 Pyrinomonadaceae bacterium | reverse complement strand
ACGAGTTCCTGACCCTTGAAGTCGGCGAGAGTCCTGAGCGGCCCCACGTCCGCGCCCAGGTGCTCAGGCTCGTATGCGTAGCAGCCGGGGCAGCGCAGCGGGCATTCGCGCGTGATCTCAATCGAGATGGCCGGGTAACGTCCCGTGAGGATGCGGCCCCAGGCGTTGAAGACTTCCATGCGTTTCATAGTTCGCGGGGCGACCTTCTTTCCATTGGGGGCGAAACGGGAACGTTGTGAGTGCAACCTTATACCCGGCGTGTGGGAAAGGCAAAGCCGAGGGCGCGCGCCGCTTTAACGTCGTCGGTGACGACGCCCGCACGCGCGGCTGGGCGGGACTGGGCCTTCGTGACCGCGAAATAAAAGTCTCGGCCCGTAACGCGCAGAAACGGCGCGACGCGTATCAAGGAAAGTGTGGCCGCGCGGAAAAACCATAACGGAATTTTTCGCTGATACCTTTTCACGTTCCGGGCCGCGTTAGTTTGCGAGCCGGAGTGGCCGGGTGAAGGGGCGGGCATCAGGGAGGCATGCTCCTCGAAATATTCAATTCACGATTCAGCGGAGGGAAGAGAAGATGATGAGCAAGGGAAGAATCAAGGGGGCCAGCCGCCTCGCGCTCGTGTTGCTCTGCGTCGCCTGCTCGGCGGCGGCGGCGCGCGCCGACGTGAAGATCAAGACGCGCCAGACCTCGCAGGGGCAGACGAGCGAGAACACGACCTACATCAAGGGCAAGCGCGCGCGCACAGAGATGTCCGGCGGCCAGATGATCACCATCCAGCAGTGCGACATGCGCCGCGACATACAGATCATGCCGCAGGCGAAGGCTTACACCATCCACCCTTACGACACGGCGGGCGCGACGACCGCGACGACGACCGCGGCGAGCGCGCAGGCGGGCGCGGCGACGAAGGGCGGCGTCGTCACCTCGACCGTCACGACCAAAGACACGGGCGAGCGCAGGCAGATGTTCGGCTACACCGCGCGCCACGTCATCACGACGATGGAGATGAAGTCTTCGCCCGACGCCTGCACGCAGATGGACAGCAAGATGGTGACGGACGGCTGGTACATTGACGCCGCGTTCGTCCTCGACTGCGACATGGATCGCGCGAGCGCCTACCGCGCGCCGCAGCAGCGTTCGGGCTGCAACGACAGGTATGAGACGAAGACGGTCGGCGCGGCGAAGAAGGGCTACGCCGTGTGGGAGAAGATGACGAGCTTCGACGAGGACGGCAAGGAGAGCTTCTCGATGGTCAACGAGGTCGTCGAACTCTCGCAGGCCACGCTCGACGCCTCGCTCTTCGACGCGCCCGCCGACTACCGCGAAGTCAAAGACTTCTCCGGCACGTCGCAGATGGCCGCGGCTGGCGACGGCGGCGCGGGCTACGGCGCGGGCGCGGCCACTTCGCCCGCCGACTCCGGCATGGGCGCGAACGTGAAGAGCATGGCGAACTCTCAGGCGGCGCAGCCCGCAAGCGAAGTCGGGGCGAAGAAGCAGGGCGTGGTTCGGCTCGGCCTCGCCGCCGTGAAGACTGGAAGCGTCGGCGAGGGCTTGAGCGCCGCAGACCTCGCGGCGGCGGTGCAGAACACCCTGGCCGACTACCTGAAGAGTCCTTCGGTCGAGCTGGTTCAAATCGAAGCGAAGCTGCCCTCGCAGGTTGACGCCGAGGCGAGGCAGAAGGAGTGCGACTTCGTCATCTACGCCAACGTCTCGCACAGGAAGGGCGGCGGCGGGGGCGGCTTCGGGATGTTCAGCAAGGTCGTCGCGCCCGCGGTCGGGCAGGTCGGCATCGGCCACACGGGCAGCGTCGCGGGCAACATCGCGGGGCAGGTGGCGACGACGGCCATCGTCAGCGCCGGCTCGATGTCGGCCAGCGTCAAGCAGAAGGACGAGCTGACGCTCGACGTTTCGCTGCAAAAGCCCGGCTCCTCGAATCCGTCGGCCTCGCGGCAGTTCAAGTCGAAGGCCAAGTCGGCGGGCGATGACATTATCACGCCGGTCGTCGAGCAGGCCGCGCAGATGATCCTCGACTCGGCCAGGCTGTGAACCTGACTTCGCCGAATTTTGAAGCGGCGAGACAACTTCAGGACTCTCGCGTGGGCGCGATTCGACATCGCGCCCACGCGTTTTTTCTTTGTCAGTGCGTCCGAGTTGTGAGTCTCGACGGGCGGTCGCCGACCGCCTTGCTTATTTGCATCGGAACGTCTCGCCGTCTGATACGCCGCGCTTTCGCTCTGCGCGTTACGTGCCGGAGGGAAACGTCATGCGCCGAATAAAACTGTGGCCCAACGTCTGTTTGATTCTTAGCGTCCTTCTTAACGCGCTGCCTCTCGCGGCGCAGACCGCAAAGCCCGCCGCCGCCGCGCGGCCCTTGAGCGTCGGCCTCTCGCTCGGAGCGGGCGACCCCGTCGAGGCATTCCGAATGTTTCGGCGCGGCGGCGGGGACGGCGTCTTCTCTCAACTGCTCGAAAAGATGGTCGGCAAAGAGTCGGAGGACGCCGAGGGCGCGCTCGAAGCGCAGGCGGTCAACTTCTACGAGTCGTTCGCGTCGGCGACGAAAGGCGACCTCGCGAAGACGGAGAAGAAGGCGAAGGAGATCAGCGAGAAGCGTTACGCGCAGTTGAAGCAGGGCCGCGCGCAGGAGCAGCCGTCGGCCAGAAGCGTCTCGCGTCGCGGCGGGCCGAGCGTTGACGGCGACGAAAGCCTCGACGCTGCGCCGGAGAGTTCGGCGTCAGGCGATGACCCCGCGGCGACTTACGCCGCGCGGACTTCGACCGTCGAGGACAGTTTGCGGGTCGAGACGGCGGAGACCGAAAGCAGCGTTGCGGCAAGCGCGAGCGACACGAAGGAGGTTGACCTTGCGGCGGCGAACATCAAGCGCACGGAAGACGCCGGCCTGAAACAGAGCTTCGACGGGAAGACCTTCAGCGCCGAGTCGGAGCAGACCGAGAGGATCGACGCCGTCTCGAAGACCGACGACAAAAAAGTCGGGCGCGTCAACAAGCTTTCGTGGAGCGCGTCGCTCGACGTGTGCCCCGACGCGAGCGGCGTCGTCCGCGGCCACGGGAAGGCGGTCATCACCACGCAGACGACCGTCAACTTCGGCAGCAACATCGCCGCCATGACCCGCGACCTGACGGTCGAGTTCGCGATCACCGGCTACGTCAACGACGACGCTGTCTTCGCGCACTTCGACATGAAAGGCGAGTCGGCGGAGACGCTGAACGGCTACGACCGCGCGCGCGAGCGCGGCCTCGCGCAGCCCGAAGACGGCTGGTCGGACGGGACGCGCCGCCTCATCTACGACGTGTCGGACAGCAAGCCGCCCCAAACAGTCCCCGGCGAGTACAGCGGGGCGACGAAAACGTTGGGGCCGGTGTTTGGGACGACGAGGGTCAGCTCGCCCGACGCGCTGACTGAAGCGCAGGTGAAGCGAATCGCCGACGCCGCGGGCACGGGTCTGACGATGATGAGGGAACACCTCGACGCGCTGATGCTCTCTCTAAACACGCGGCTTGAGAGCGGCGAGTGCGTTGACGTTGAGTGCAGCGCGCCGAAGACCGAGCTTCAGCCGGGCGAGAGCGTCGAGGTCACGACGGTCAGCCGCAGCAAGCAAGACCTCTCGAAGTTCAACGCGAAGATCGAGGCCGTCGGCGAAGACATAACCCCGCCGAAGCAGTTGGGGACGCCGACCGCGGTCTTCACCTTCACCGCGCCTTCGGGCGGCGGCGGCGACTTCTCCGTGAAATCGGTCTCGCGGCGCGGCATCGGTCTCGGCTGGCTGCAATTCGCGAAGGCCGACAAGGAAGAAGCCTGCGACGGCAACTGGCACGGCACTGTCGAAATCCGCAGGAGCTTCGAGCAGGTCATGAAGGAGACAACGAAGCCCGGCGACGTGCCTTCAGATTTACAGATGAGCGGCTACAAGGAGACCGTCAACCGCCAGACCTACACGGGCGAGGTCAAGGTCACAGTGCCCAAGCTCAACACGGCCTCGGTCTCGCTCCTCGCCGCGACCTACAGCGCCTCCGGCGAAAGGTATTACCTGAGCCACAACTTCTGGATGGAGCCGGGCGACTGCGGCTGGTACAAAAAGACCACGACCAAAGACGACAGCGGCATCGAGGAGACGGAGAAGACTTCGGGCGAGGGCGACACTGACGTGACGGTTCAATTCGACGGCGACGGCTACCGCATCATGGCCGGGATACCGGAGATCAACGGCACGTCCATCAGGCGCACCTGGAATCACCCGACGGGTTACTGTCAGGAGAAGAACAACCAGCCGACGGACAGCACTAGCGACGACAAGACGAGGTTCGACCGCCAGGCCGTCAGCGTCGAAGGCGTGATTGACCCGCGGCAGCCCGACGTGTTGACGGGGACTAAGACCATCAAGTCCGACGACGGCAGGGAAGAGACCGTCATCACCTGGCGTCTCAAGCGGTGCGCGCCGGCGAGAGTAAAATCTGTGACACCCGCCAAGACTAAATGAGACACAACCTCGTGCGCGCCTGAGCGGCGAGTCGCTAAGGCTTCCCGCTCAGGCGCGCATCAATAGTCGAAAACGAGAAGGCAGAAAGCGACGGCTAACTTCCACGACAATAGATCATCGGCGCGACAGTCGAGCGTACTTCACCGCCCGTTTGAACGCTTTCAGTCCGTCGCGTACCTCAGACTCCTGAACCCTTTTAATCCGCTCCGCGCATTCACTAATTCGGTAAAAGAGTCGGGGCGGCAGAGGCAGTTCGTCTAACCGCCGCGCTCAATTAAGTTTAGCGGCTGGTGAATTATAAATCCGTCCTTGTGGCACGTCCGTTGTCTATCTAAAGAGCGTGAGTAGTTGAGAGATACGAATAACCACGGCGGGTAAAAAGGGAGGAAGCTATGCTCTGGACTATCTTAGTGATTCTGTTGGTTCTCTGGCTGGTGGGTCTCATTGGTGGCATCGGCGGCAGCCTGATTCACCTACTGCTGGTCTTGGCGCTGGTCATCTTCGTCATCAACCTCTTGACGGGACGAAGAACCGTCTAACGGCTACGGCTTTCGTTGACGGTCGAACAAGTTAGGACGCCGCCGCCACGGGCGGCGGCTTCTAAAGACGCCCCGGCGTAATGGCCGGAGCATTGTCCACAGCAGCGACGCCCCTCTTCCCGTTTAGGGGAGGGGCGTGGTGCTATTTCAACGGATAAGAAATTAAAGATGAGCGCGGGCTGACGGCCTCCGCCGTGGCCTTGTCGAACTGTTGCCGACCGACTCGCACAAAGTTAAGAACCCTGTCTCCGTCGCTTCCCCCAAAACGACGGAGACAGGGTTCTTAACTTTCGCCATCCGCAGCTTCCGGCGTTCCCCCGAAACCGGAACTGCGTTGTTCCCCCTTGACGCGGAGGATAGTACAGGCGAAGAGTTGAGCAATCTTCTCCGACTTGTTACTTTTCCATTTCGGATGAATAAAAGGTCGCGCGTGGCTTCTGTCAGGAGGCGGTTTGATTTTGCGGCGGCAAGGGCAGACGGAAGTCGGTGTGTCGAGCGTGTCGGCATACGACGCGCTCGCCCCGCACTACCGCGCTTACTCACAGAGGAAATCCGACTACCTGCGGGCCGTTGATGAGATCGTTATCTCCCGTCTCGCCAGCGCGGGCGCGCGCTCACTCCTCGACGTGGGCGCGGGCGACGGCGTGCGCGCTCAAGGGATCGCGCGTGCGTGCCGTGTCCGCCGCCTCGTGCTCGCGGAGCCGAGCGCGGTGATGGCCGACTACTGTCGCCGCCTGGCGGGCGTGGAGGTCTGGCAGGCGGGCGCGGAAGAACTGCCGGAGTCCGGGCGGAAGTTCGACGCCGTGACCTGTCTCTGGAACGTCCTCGGCCACGTCGAGACGCACGCGAAGCGGCTCGCGGCGCTGCGCCGTATGCGCGAACTGCTCGCGGAAGGCGGACTCATCTTCCTCGACGTTAACAACCGCTACAACGCTCGCGCCTACGGGACGCCGAAGACCGCCGCGCGCGCACTCTTCGATCTCGTCTGCCCCGCGGAGACCAACGGCGACATCACGTTCGACTGGGAGATCGGGGGCGGGCGCATATGCGCGCGAGGTCACGTCTTCACGCCGCGCGAGGTCGAGTCGCAGGCCCGGCGCGCGGGCCTGCGCGTGCGCGCGAGGCACGTCGTTGACTACGAGACCGGCGCGCAACGGCGCTGCGTCTTTCAGGGGCAACTGCTCTACGTGCTGGAACGCGCGGAGCGCGACGGGCCGGACGACTCAGGCGAGCGCCTCGGCCCTGTCGATTGACTCGATCAGTCGCCGGCACACCTCGTCCTGTTGCCCCTCGGTGAGCCTGTTGAAGAAGGGCAGGGCTATGGCGCGTTCGGCGCTCCGCTCGGCGTGCGGGAAGTCGCCGGCGCGGTAGCCGAACGAGCGCGCGTAAAAGGGTTGCAGGTGGATGGGCGCGAAGTAGCGACCGCAGCCGATGCCTCGCTCCCGCAACGCAAGCACGACGCGGTCGCGCTGCTCGCGCGTGAAGTTCTCGCCGAGCCTGACGACGTAAACGAACCAACTCACGCGCCCGCCCGCGACGGAAGGTTCGGGCAGCAGCAGCCGCGGCTCTTGACGCAGCCGCTCCGCGTACCTGTGCGCGACCGACTCTCTCAGGCGGAGGATGCTCTCGATGCGCCTGAGCTGTTCCAGCCCAAGCGCGCAGTTGATGTCGGAGATGCGGTAGTTGTAGCCGAGTTCGACGTGCTCGAACCAATCCGTCGAAGGGTCGCGCCCCTGGTTACGCATCCGCCGCGCGGCGTCGGCGAGCGCCGCGTCGTCGGTGACGAGCACGCCGCCCTCTCCCGTCGTGATCTGCTTGTTCGGGTAGAAGGCGAAGACGCCTACGTCGCCGATACCCCCGACCTTGCGCCCGCCTTGCTCCGCGCCGATGGCCTCGCACGAGTCCTCGATCACCTTCAAACCGTGTCGCTCGGCGACGGCCATGACGGCGTCCATCTCCGCGGGCCTGCCGAAGAGGTGGACGACCATGATGGCCTTCGTGCGCGGCGTCAACGCCGCCTCGATTCTCCGCGGGTCTAGGTTCAGAGTCCGCGGGTCTATGTCAACGAAGACGGGGCGCGCGCCCTCGTAAAGAAGCGCGTTGGCGGAGGCGACGAAGCTGAGCGGCGTCGTGATCGCTTCGTCGCCGTCTTTGAGTCCGAGCGCGCGGACGCACAGGTGCAGCCCGCTCGTGCCGGAGTTGACGGCGACGGCGTGGCGCGTGCCGGCGTAGGCGGCCACGTCGCGCTCGAACTCGGCGAGCTTCGGCCCGAGGCTCAGGTGCGGCGTACGCAGGACGGCGGCCACGGCCTCGATCTCGCGCTCGGTCACGTCCGGCGCGGAGAGAGGGATTCTCATGCGCCCCCCGCCTCCGCGTCGTGCCGCCACGTGAGTCCTTCGAGCGGCACGGCGCGCTTGACGAACAGCTTCTCGCCCAGAGGGACTTCCGTCAGCAGTTCGGCGATGCGCTCGGCTGCGTGGCCGTCGCCGTAAGGATTCGTCATGCCTTCGAGCGAGGCGCGGAAGACGGGGTCGAGCGCGCGCCGCGCCTGCGCGATGATCGAGTCGGCGGTCGGCTCAGCGTCGAGCACGTTGCGCGCACGCTCGCGCCCGGCCTGTCTGATTCCGACGTTGACGGCGGGAAGTCTGAGCGAAGGCGTCTCCATGATGCCGCTGCTGGAGTTGCCGACGAACAACTCCGCGCAGGCGAGCAGGCTCCAGTAAGTCAGGTGCGGGAGGTTGACGAAGAGGCGCGCGTCCGTGCGCACGCGGCAGAACTCGCGGACGCGCTCGACGATGGCGCGGCTCCCGGCGTCGGCGTTCGGGTAGCAGAAGACGATCTGTTGCGGCAGCCGTTCGAGCGCGGAGAAGAGCGGCCCGGCCTCCGCGGTCGTCTCGCGCTCGACCGTCACGGGGTGGTAAGTGACGACGACCGTCGGGCGGCTGAGGTCTAACCCTAGCTGCGCGCCGAGCGCGTCTCGCGGGATGAGTTCGCGCCGGCGCAGGTTGTCGAGCGACGGCGAGCCGACGCGGTGGACGCGCCAGGCTTCCTCGCCCATTGCGAGCACGCGACGCTTCGCACTCTCGGTAGTCGTCAGGTGCAGGTGCGAGAGCTTCGTGAGCGCGTTGCGGACGGCGTCGTCAATCGCGCCCTCGGTCACTTCGCCGCCCTCGATGTGCGCGACCGGAATCCTGAGCACGAGCGCCGCAGCCGCGGGCGCGAGCATCTCGTAGCGGTCGGCGATCAGCAGGAGTATGTCGGGCCGCAGCCGCGCGAGCACGTCGGCCACGCCGAGCGTCGCCACGCCGATGGTCTTCGCCATGCCAACGTCCGTGTCGGAGCTGAGCAGGCACTCGACGCGCTCGTCCACGGCGAAGCCGTCGCGCTCGATCTCTTCGACAGTGTGGCCGAACTCAGGCGAGAGGTGCGGGCCTATTGCGATCAGGCGCGGCTCGACCGAAGGGCGCGCGGCCAACTCCCTGAGCGGCCAGTAGAGGTGGCCGTAGTCGGCGCGCGAACTCGTCACGACGGCGATCTTTCTTCTCGTCACGCTTCGTCCTCATTCGCCGCGGCGGGCCTAACGAACAAGTGCCTTCTCCGCGCCTGCTACTGCCCGCCGCACTCCAACGCGGGCAGCGCCCTCGTGACGACGCGCGTGTTGTAGCGTTCGACGTAAGCGCGGCGCGCGGGCGTCAGGGCGTTGGCCTGCGTCGGGTCAAAGGGGTAGCCCTTCATCCCGTGGAACGGGAGCGGCGCGACCTCGTCGGGACTCGCGGAGTGGATGTTCATCTCCTTGCTGAAGCCGTCGGCGTAGAGCAGGAAAGTGCGCGTCCAGCCGTCGGGCAGAGGGGGCAGCGCCGAGGCGTCGAACGAGAGCGCGATCTCGTCGCCGGGCTTCGAGACGACGAACAGATCGTCGGTCTTCGTCAGAAGCTCGCGCACGTCGCCCGTGCGCGTGTAGCTGCCGGTGAACGCCTTCCACGGCGAGGCGGTCGAGACGCGCTCGTAGTCGTAAATCTCCGGCTCCTGTCCGTCCGGCTTCAATTCCGCGGAGAAGCCGCGCCAGCGCAACTCGGCCTTCGCGGGGTCGAGCCTCGTGAGATTCAAGCGGGGGGCGGCGTCGCCCGTCCCCACGAGGATTCGATCCCAATAGATTCTCATGTTCGTGACGATGCGAACCTCGCGGCTCGCCGAGAGGAACTTGCCCGTCAGGTCAACGACAATCGTCTGCGGGCGACCGACGGGGAAGCCGATGTTCTCGACGACCGTCCGCCACTTCCCGTCACGGTCTTTGACCTGAAGCGCGGGCGGCTGCATCGTCAGACCGCCCTGCGAGGCGGCCACGTTGTCGCTCGAAAAGGCGTAGTCCGTCCAACCCGTCAGCAGGAGCAACGTGCGCGCGCCGCCCGATGAAGGCGACGCAGCGCGACCCTCGGCATTCCCTTCCGCCCTCATCCTTCCGCCTTCATCGTTGCCTAAGTCAAGCGTCAACTCGTGCGTCTCGGCGTAGCCGCGGACGGGGCCGAGCTTGAAGTCGTCAGGGTAGCGTCGGTCGAGGCTGCTGACGAGCGGGAGAACGTCGTGGCCGTGTCCGTCCGTCGCGGCGGCGGGCAGGCGCGCGTCCTTCACCGCGTAGAGCCTGAAGGGCGGCGGCGCGTCGCGCAGTCCCTCGTCTGGATAGACCTCGACGCCTCGCGGGTGCGCGACGGCGACGAGTTGCAGGCGGTCAACGTAGAGAACCTCCTCCAACTCGTTCGTCACGCGAATCTCGTAGCGACCGTCGAGCGGCTTCAGTTGGTCGCCGCGGATGCGGACGTACTCGTCAGGGTCGGGCGTGTTATAGACGCCGGGCGCTTCCCAGTCGCCCATCTCGCCGCCGCCCATGAAGTCTGTGACGAACTCGAAGCGCGAGCCGTTCCACGTGTAGAGGAACGGGCACGACGAAGGCTTGCGGTCAAGCTCCGTGACCTTCATCGCGCCCGGCTCGATGCGCGCGACTCCTTGCGCGCCTGAAGCCGACTGCGTCTCGGCCTGCACGACGCCCGAAGGCCAGATGATACGCACGGCGTCCGCGGACTCGCGCTGCCCCAGCCCGAAGACGAGGTCAGCGGGCGCGGGCGCGGGTGACGCGGCGTAAGTCTCAAGCTTCTGCTGAAGGCTCCCCGCGCGCATCTCGACCTTCGCCTCGACGCCGCTGCGGTTGCTCACCTTCCCGGCGAGCTGCACGCGCACAGAGTGGTTGCGGTTGCCGCCGTCGTTGCGTAGAACTCGAAGCCCTCCGCCCGGCACGCCGAAGACGATGTCCGTGTCGCCGTCGCCGTCCAGGTCGCCGGAGGCGAGCACGGGAGCGCGCGACAGCGCAGAGCCTTTCGCGCCGACCTCAGCCTTGATGCCGCGCACGGCCTTGTCACTCACCTCCACCCAGCCGTCGCCTGTGTTGCGCCAAACGTGTAGCTCAACGTGCGGCTCGTTGCCGCCTATGACCCCCGCGGTCACGAGATCGAGCAGGCCGTCGTTGTCGTAGTCCATGAACTGCGAGGCGTAATTCTGCGGGCCGATGGAAAAGCCGGAGGTCTGGCTGGTCGTGTGCAGCGTCGGCCCGTCCTGAAGACGGAAATGATTCTTGCCGTCGCTCAGAGCGAAGTGGCCCGTCGTGCCGTTGCTGAAATAGAAGTCGGTGAAGCCGTCCTTGTTCACGTCGCCCGCCGCGACGCTCGACGTTAACGCGAGCGTGTTCGCGTCGAGTCCGACATCTGCGCTGACGTTTCGGAACGTGCCGTCGCGCATGTTGCGCCAGAGCGCGGGCGTGCCTGTCGCGGAGGCGATTAGCAGGTCAACGTCGCGCCGGTTGTCGAAGTCCGTCGGCACCACTGCCCGCGCGCTGACCGGGTCGGAGAGTTTCGCCGCCGCGGTCACGTCCGTGAAAGTCCCGTCGCCGTTGTTGCGCAGAAGCAGGCTCGGCGCGGGAGCGTTGTTAAAGGAGAGGGGAACCGCCGTCAAATCCGAAGGCGTCTGCCCGGCGCTTCTTTTCGAGTTCGCCTCGTCCTTCAAAGCCTTCGCCGCGTCGAAGTCGCCCGCGATGAAGATGTCGAGGTCGCCGTCGTGGTCGTAGTCAACGAAGGCCGCGGAGCGCGAGAGGTAAGGATAGTTCGGAATCTTCGCGGTCGCGGTCGCGTCGCTGAAGCGACCGCCGCCGTCGTTGTGGTAGAGCGTGCTCTGGCCGTAGCGGATGACGAAGATGTCCGGCTTGCCGTCGTTGTCGTAGTCGCCCGCGACGGCGGCGGTCGCCACGCCGTCAACCTCTTTGGCGAGCGCGCCCGACTGCGCGGTCACGTCGGTGAACTTGCCGCGGTCGTTGTGGTAGAGGCGCTGGCGACCGCCCGCGACTTCCAACAGGTCGAGCTGTCCGTCGCCGTCGTAGTCGAAGAGCACGACCGCGCCGCCGCTCTGTTCGAGCGAAGCGTTCTTGACGGGCCACGCGTCTGAAGGGGCAGTCGGGAGCGCGCTCGCCGTAACGTCCGTGAAGAGGACTTCGGGCGTGCGCTTGTCAACGAGGTCTGCTTCCGCGCCGGTCGAGACGACGGCCTCGGCGTAGCGCCCCTGTTCGAGGTAGCTCTGGCCGATGGTCGTCGCCGCGCCGCTCGCGCGAAGGGCCTGGAACTGCTGCATCAGTCGCTGGCCTTCGTCGCGCTGCCCGGCGCGCAGCAGCGCCGTGGCGAGGTTGTAGAGCGCCGTGCCGTTGTAAGGCTCTTCGGCCAAAGCGGCGCGCAGGGCCGCGACGGCCTCCGGGAACTTGCGCTGCTGCAAAAGGAGTTGTCCGAGGTTTACGTTCGCGCCCACGTCGCGCGGGTCAATCTTGAGGACGCGCTGAAAAGCCGCGACGGCGTCGTCGGCCCGGTTCTGCTGTCGCGCGATGAGGCCGAGGATGTAGTGCGGCTGCGGCGCGTCGGGCGCGGCAGCGGCAGCGGCCTCGGCCTCCTTCTGCGACGCGACGAGGTTGGGCACGTTGTAGAGCGCGATGGCGAGGTTGATGCGCGCGAGCGTGAGCTTCGGGTCGAGCGAGAGCGCGCGGCGGAACTCGTCCGCGCCCTCCTTGTGCTTGAACTGTTCGAGCAGCGCGACGCCGAGGTTGTTCGCGCGGTAAGCGTCTTCGCGCGCCTTCGCCTCTGCCGTGGGCGCTTGCGTCGAAGCGACGGGCGGGCGCAGCGCGACAAAGACGAGAGACGCGGCGGCGACGGCGGCGAAAGCGATGGAGAACCTGTGCAGCTTCATGACATTCAACAACAACTTTCAATCTCGGCGGCGGACGTTTGCCTACTGCGCCTGCGGCGTCGGTGTGGGCGTCGGCGTCGCGGCGGGCCGCGCGAAGACGATAGGCTCGGACTTGGCTATGCCCTGTCCTTCTTGTATGACGAGCGACTGGTTGGCTTTGACCTGCGGGAGCGACATCCGCTCTCCGCTCGGCCAGACGATCTCGACGTTGAAGGCGCGGTCGGTGCCGTCGGGCTTACCCAAGCCGAAGGTGAGCGGCAGCTCGTTCTGCGACGCGTAGCTTGAGCCGGAGCGCACCATGTTCGCGGTCTTGAAGCCGTTCGCGCCCGTGACCGTGACGCGCGCGCCGATGGCGTCGCGGTTCGAGCGCGTGCCGACGAGCTTCACTCTCAGCACGTCGTTCTGGTTCGCGTTGTCGTTGCGGTACAGGCGCGCGGGGCCGTTGTTCGCCGTCACGAGCAGGTCGAGGTCGCCGTCGTTGTCGAAGTCGCCGTAGGCCGCGCCGCGCCCGACGATTGCGCGACCGAGCACGCGCCCGACCTTCTCGGTCACTTCCTCGAACTTCTTGCGTCCGAGGTTGCGGAAGAGGTGCGGCGGCTGCGCGTAGCGGACGCTCGGCTGAACCTTCTGGATGTCGTCGGAGACGTGGCCGTTGACGGCGAAGATGTCGAGGAGGCCGTCGAGGTCGTAGTCGAAGAAGAAGGTGGCGAAGGTGAGCGACTGCTCGGACATCTTGCCGATGCCGGAGGCGCGCGCCTCGTCGGTGAAGAGGCCGCCGCCGTCGTTGTGGTAGAGCGCCATGCTCTCCGAGGTGAAGTTGCCGATGACGATGCTCTGGCGGCCTGAGCCGTCGTAGTCGGCGGCGTCAACGCCCATGCCTGCGCGCGCCGCGCCCGACTCGCCGAAGGCGACTCCCGCGGTCAGCGCCTCGTCGGTGAAGGTGCCGTTGCCGTTGTTCTTGTAGAGGTGATTCGGCTCCGTGTCGTCGGCGACGAAGAGGTCGAGCCAGCCGTCGTCGTTGTAGTCCAAGAGTGCGACGCCGAGCGACTTGCCCGCAGGGTCGTTGATTCCGGCCTTCTGCGTCACGTCCTCGAAGGTGCCGTTGCCGCGGTTGTGGAAGAGTTTGGATGTCTGCCCCTTGTACTTCTGCGGCGTGCAGTACGACTTGTTCGTCCCGTCGAGCGTGCAGTTCACGTCCGTCTCCGGCGACCACTCGACGTAGTGCGCGACGAAGAGATCGAGCTTGCCGTCGTGGTCGTAGTCGAACCACACGGCGCTCGTCGAAAAGCCGGGGTCGGCGACGCCGGCCTTCTGCGTCACGTCCTGGAACCTGCCGCCTCCGAGGTTGCGGAAGAGGTGGTTCTGTCCGACGCAGGTGACGTAGATGTCGTCGAAGCCGTCGTTGTCGAAGTCGCCGACCGCGACGCCGATGCCGTACATCTCGACGGCGAGTCCGCTCGCGCGCGTCACGTCGGTGAACGTGCCGTCGTGGTTGTTGCGGTAGAGGGCGGGGTAAGTCTTCGGCCCCTTGTCGCCCGGCCAACTCGTCGAGTTGACGAGCAGTATGTCCTGCCATCCGTCGTTGTCGTAGTCGAGGAAGGCCGCGCCCGCGCCCATCGTCTCCGGCAGGTACTTCTTGCCCGCCGCGCCGCTGTTGTGCTTGAAGCGGATGCCGGCCTGCGCCGTCACGTCGGTGAACTCAATCGGCCCCGAAGGGCGCGGCGCGTCCGCGCCGGGTGTCGGGCTTGGCGTCGGCGTCTCGCCGGGCGACGCGGATGCCGCGGCTGACTGATCTTGCGGCGCTGTGGGCGCGACGCTCGACGTTGGGTCTTGCTTGCAGCCGGAGAGGGAAGCGAGCCAGAAAATTATGAAAGCCAGTATGAAAGGGGAGCGACGCATGTTTTTAGTTTTCCGCCTTGCTCGTCAGGAGTTTTTCTGTCAGTTGTTATCGGTCAAGAATTTTCTCGTCTGAAGGTTGCGTCTGATCGCGCGCCGTGCACTTCAGGTCGCGGCTGCCGCGGCTGTCGTCTGCGCGCGGCGGACGCGGCGCGAGGTCAGGTAAATCTCTATCAGGTTGGCGACGGGGCCGACGACGAAGAGCGCGTAGTAGGGCGCGTGGATGTTCTCGTCCAGACGCAGGACGCACTCGACGAGCGCGACGGCGAAGGCGACCGCCGCTTGCGCCCACTTCGAGGAGCGCACGGTCGTCTTCGGGTCGGTGATCATGAAGAAGATGAAGAGCTGGTACATCGGCCCCGTGATCGGCGCGGCTTCCGCGAGGAACGTGTGGCCGTTGACGAGGCTGCGCAAGGCGGCGAAGGCGAAGAACGAGACGACGTAAACCGCCGTGATGTGAATCCGCCGGACGTGGTACGTGATGAGCGCGCCGAGCGCCCAGATGACGAGCATCGGCCAGAGGTTATTGCCCCACTGAATGCTCAGCGTCGAGTAGGCCCACGGCGCGATGAGCAGCATCACGCTGATGCCGAAGTTCGACGGGTTCCAGATGTGACGGTCGCGCACGCGCAGGACGTACTTCGACGTGATCGAGAGCGCACTGCACAGCGCGAAGGGCCAGCCGTAAGGGCTGCGCGTGAGTATGCCGACGCTGATGCCTGTGATGTAGGCGCTCGCCAGGTGCGGCCAGCGCCCGACGAGCAGGCGACCGAGCAGCATCTCGACGGCGATGGCCGCGACGATGGCGAGCGCCGTCACCGGGTAGCTTTCGAGTATGCCGTAGGTCAACTGACCCAGGAGCAGGATGAAGGTGATGAAGATGGGGGCGACGAAGCGGCTGTCAATGCCGAACAGTCGCGGCTGCTTCGCCCCCGCCGCCGGGGCCTTGACCGTCGCGCTCTCTGCTGTCGTTGTTGCGCTCATCTGCCGAACTCTTACAGTCTGCTTTCGCGTTGCCGCTCGCGCCGGGCGCGTGAAACTCAAGCCTCTTTCACGTGATGAACCTTGCCGACCTCCGGCGCTTTGATGGTCTGCGTCTTGCCCGAAGGCCAGCGGATGACTGCGCGCTCCACCTTCGCGTTTCGTCCGAGTCCGAAGTGCAAAGGGCGCTGGTTCTGCGCGCAGAAGCCGCTGCCGCCCGAAACGACCTGCACTTGCTGCTGGCCGTTCCAATAGACGCGCACCTCCGCGCCGACGGCGCTGCGGTTGCTCTCCGAGCCTTCGAGGTCGAAGCCGATCCAGTTGTTCTCCGGCGCGACGGTGTTTTTGTAAACGAGGAGCGGCCCGCGCTGGTTGGCGACGACGACATCGAGCACGCCGCGGTTCCAGAGGTCTGCGAGCGCGACCGAGCGACCGTCGAAGGTGTCGCGCGCGCCGACCTGCTGCGCCACGTCCGTGAACTTGCCCGCGCCGTCGTTCACCCAGACGCGCTTCTGCTGGTAGCCCGAAAGGCTCCGGCCCTTCATCGGCGGCCAGTTCGCCGCGTCCGAGATGATGGTGGAATTTCCGCCCGCGACCTTCGAGAAGTCGTACCAGTAATTCGATCCCTTCTCCAACGAGACGTAGCCGTTCGCTAAGTACAGGTCGAGCGTGCCGTCGTTGTTCAGGTCGCCGAACTGCGCGCCGAAGCTCCAGCCGCCGAGTTCCACGCCCACGTCGCGCGCTAGGTTGTCGTACTTGAGCGCGTCGCCCCCCGTCCCGTCGCGCGGAACCCAAAGGTTGTTGCCCTGTATCAGCACGCCCTCTTCGGAGATGTTCGAGACGTAGATGGAGAACTTGCCCTGATTGAAGATGTCGCCGAAGGCCGCGTTCATCCCGCTCTTCGGCGCGAAGCCGACGCCCGTCTGCTCGCCCGCGTCGCGGAAGCGCTTGCCGCCCTCGTTGAAGTAGAGTTCCGACACTCCGTAGTCGTTCGCGATGAAGAGGTCCGGGTAACCCGTGCCGCGCAAGTCCGCGGCAGCCGCCGCGAGCGCCCAGCGGCGGGTGTCAATGCCTACGCTCGCGGTCACGTCCTCGAACGTGCCGTCGCCGCGACCCTTCAACAAATACTTGCGACCGCCGTTTTGCGCGTACTCGAAACTCTCCGGCATCATGCGCGTGTTCTTCAGGTGCCAGAGGTCAACGTCTTCGGGGTAGTAGCCGCCGAGGAAGAGGTCGAGCTTGCCGTCGCGGTCGTAGTCGAACCAGATGGCCGTGTTCGCGTTGACCCACGAGGGCAATCCAGCGCGGTCTGTGACGCGCGTGAAGCCCTTGCCCTGGTCGTTGTGGAAGAGTTCGGGCCGGCCCCACTTGTAGAGGAAGAGGTCTTCGTAGCCGTCATTGTCGTAATCGCCCCAGACCGCCCCCATCGAGACGCCGGTGCCCGCGCGGTTCACGTCGGCCAGGCCGACCTGCGCGGCAACGTCCGTGAACGTGCCGTCGTGGTTGTTGCGATAAAGCGCGTTGAGGCTTCCCTCACCGCTGTTCGTCACGTAGATGTCCTGCCAGCCGTCGCGGTCGAAGTCAACGACCGACACGGCTGCGCCCATCGAGGCGACCTCCGGCATGATGTGCGCGAGCTTCGCGTCGAGGGTGGGCGCGGTGTGGGTGAAGTTTATGCCGGCGGACTTCGACACTTCTTCCAAGCGGAAGCCGTAAGGGCCGAGCGCGGCACCCGGCGCGGCGTCCGTCCGCTCTCCCGCGCGCGCGACCGTCCCGCCCTGCCAGCGTTTGATGGCGAAGGGCGTCGCGAGTTGCGCGACGAAGAACAGGATTAAAAGTATTCGCGCGGTAAGACTCTTCTGCATCTTGCTCAAAGCTGACGGACAAAACGCGGGCGGCGCTTCGTCCTCATCCAATTCTTAACAGTTCAAACCGAAAGCGCGTTCCTATAACTCACGCCGAGCGCACACGCACTTTGGACGCACGCCTTTTGTTCCTCTATCTCTCCCTCAGCGCGTCGCTGAAGGCGCGGGGCGTGACGTAGCGCGTGTGGTAGTTTTGCCAGTCCTGGGGATGACGGCGGAAGACCGGGTCGTCTTCGAGACGTGTCGGCTGGGTAGTGTAATACTCCTGGTCGCGCGACGGCAAAGGCAGCACCGTCTTCGACCACATCGAGTTGAAGTCGCCGTCCTTGATCCAACCGTTCCCGACGAGCACGTAATCGCGCGACCAGCCCGCGGGCGGCGGCGTCTGCTCCGCGAAGCGCAAAAGCAACTCGTCGCCCGCGTTCGCAATCACGACCCGGTCGTCCACTTCCGAGAGAAGCTCGCGCACGTCGCCGTAGCGCGTGTAGTAGCCGACGAGGTCGCGCCACCTCTGGCCGGTCGTGGTGATGCGGTCGTACTCCGGCGTCTCCGGCGCTGACTCGCTCGCCTTCGTCATTTCCGAAAAGCCGCGGTGCCGCAACTCCGCCGTCGAAGGTTGCAGCCGCGCGACCTTCATCTGCGCGCCCGCCGCCTCGGTCGCCCATGAGAGCGCGTCCCAATAAATTTCCATGTTCGTGCGAAGCCGCAGACGGCGCGGCGCGCCCGGCTTGAAAACATCCTTCAGGTCAACGAGGATCGTCTTGTTCTTTCCCGCGGGGAATCCGAGGTCTGGCTTCGCCACCGCCCACCCGCCGCGCCCGTCGGCGACTTCGAGACTCAGGCCCGAAGGCGGCGCGCTGTTGCCCTGGCTGATGGCGACGTTGATTGAGGCGTCCGTCGGGTGCAGCCAGCCTTGCGCGATGAGCCACAGAGGGCCGTCAGTCGGAGCATCGCTCAGGTCAACCTCGACGTAATGGTCGCGCGTCACGCCCTGGTAGCGACCGCGACCGAACGTGTCGAGGAAGCGCCCGTCGAGTTGGCGCACAACGTCGGTCACGTCGCGCCCCTCTTCGTCCCATGCATCGGCGACCGCGTGCGGCGTCGCCGTCTCATAGACTTTGAGCGCGGGCGGATTGCGCGCCGTGCGCTCGTCAACGAAGACTTCGGTGCCCGCGGGGTGGTCAACGACGGCGAGTTCGTAGTGGTCGAGGTAGTAAGTCTCCCAAAGCTCCGCAGTGATGCGAAGGTCGTAGAAGCCTTCGCGCGGCGCGAGCTGGTCGCCGCCGACCTTGACCCACTCCTCGGTCTGCGAAACCTTCGCCGTCTGGTAGCTGTTGATGCGAAGCCCGATGGCCGGACTCCACGGCGCGCAGTCCTTCACGAAGCGCATCGCGTGACCGTCGAAGGCGAAGAGCGACGGGCACGAACCCTTCAGACGCTGCTCGGTGACGACGGACTGATCCGCCTTCAACTCGAACTCGGCGCGCACAGAGCCGTTCGGCCACACGACGCGCACAACGTCCGCGCCGGTCTGCTCGCCGAGGCCGAAGTGTACGACCGGCCCCGCGATTGGCTGCTTCTGCACGAGCAGGCCGGAGCGAATCTCCATCTCGCCGCCGACGCCGAACGAGTTGATGCGCTGGTCGCCAGTGGCTGCCGCCGCGCGCGGGCGTATCACCTGCCAGTGATAATTTTTCGAGCCGCGCCCCGCCGCGACGAAAGCCTTGCCGTCCGCGCCGACGCCGACGAGGTCGAGCCGCCCGTCGCCGTCCACGTCCGCGACCGAGACGCTGCGCGACTTGGCGACGGCGTCCGGCAGGTTGAGGGGCTTGAAATTTCCGCGCTCGTCGCTCAGCCAAGCGCGCGCGCCTGTCGTTGCCGAGACGAGCAAGTCAACCCCGCCGTTGTTGTCGAGGTCGGTCACGAAGAGTTTTACCGTGCCCGCCGTTAAATCCTGCGGCGCGCCCGCGAGCCGCGCGACTTCATCCGAGTCCCAGTCCGCGCCGTCGTTCTTGTCAGAGAGGCGACGCAGCACGCCGTCCGCGCCGAGCAGGAGAAGGTCGAACCGACCGTCGCCGTTAACGTCCGCGACGCCGAGCGCGACCGCGCTCAAACCTTGCGGCGTCGGGCGGCGTCGGAACTGACCCGCGCGCTCGTTCGTGAACACGAAGAGGTTTCCCTGCGCGTCGAGCAAAGCCGCGTCAGGGTCGCCGTCGCCGTCGAAGTCGGCCCAGGCGAAATCGCGCAGGCCGTTCACTCCCTCGAACGGGTGAAGCTCGGCGAAAGTGCCGTCGCCGTTGTTGCGAAGCACGACGACGGGGCCGTCCTTCGCGGCCAGAACGATGTCGAGGTCGCCGTCGGCTTCGATGTCCGCGGCCCACGCTCCCGAATAAGACGCGCTCGTGACGGAGGCCGGCAGCTTCGCCTTCTCCGTCACGTCAACGAAGGAGTTTGCGCTCTCCTGCTTGTAGAGGCGGAAGCCGCCTTCGCCCGCCACGGCGAGGTCGGTCTTGAAGTCGTAATCGAAGTCGAGCGCGGCGATGCCGGCGGGCGTCGGCTGCACGGGCTGTGCGCCGCCGGGGAAGGCGAGGCGCGCGCCGCCTGACAGACGCGCCTCGCGCCCGTCGGCGAAGAGGAGCGCGGGCGTGCCTTCGCCCGTCAGATACGCCGCGCCCGCCCACAAAAAGTTGCCGTCGGCGAAGTCCTGCGCGGGGCGAACGTCGAAGGTCAGTGCGTCGTCGGGCGGCGCGGGTTGGGGCGAGGGCGATTCGAGTTTTAGGAAGCGCGTGAAAGGCTCGCTCAGAATCTCCGGCGGGTCTTCGACCGCGAGACGGCTCTGCCTGTATTCGGGCAGGCGCAAAAGGACGTTACGCAGGAACTGAACTCGCGGCGCGGCGGAGCGCGGGTTCGAGCCGGCGGCTTCTTTGACCGCCTTCAGTTGCTCCTGCGCTTCGGGCGGCCAGGTTTGCGACTCCGCGTCGAAGCGCGACATCAGGCGATTGAAGAGTTCCGCGTCGCCGCGCTTGGCGGCGAGGCGCGCAACGTCGAGTTGGACTGAAAGGTTGTCGGGCTGGACTTCGAGAATCTTTTGGAGCAGGCGCAGTTCTTCATCTTCGCCGCCCTCGCCGCCTTCGCGCTCGACCTCGGTCGAGAGCGCGTAGAGCGCCTTCAGGTTGCGCGGGTCGAGTTCCGCCGCGCGGCGGTACTGCTTGATCGCCTCGGCGCTGTTGCCGCGCGCGCCTTCGAGCTTACCCAACAGGACGTAGAGCGTTGCGTTGTCGGGCGCGAGCGAGCGGGCCTTCTCAAGATTTGCGGCGGCCTGATCGAACTGCCTCTGCCGCAGGTAGAGCAGGCCGAGGTCGGCCCAGGGCGCAGGCTCGTCGGGCGCGAGCGCGGTGGCCTCTTTCAACTTCTCCTCGGCGCGCACGTCGTCGCCGACCTGTAGCGCCGAAAGCCCAACGTAGAAGGCTTTCACCTCGGCCTTGTAGCGGTCGGAGTCCTTCTCCGGCAGGTCTGCGCGGCGGCAGGCGGCGAAGCCGGCGGCGATGATTAAGACAGAGAGGACGGCGAGGAAGTCTCTGCGGCGTCGCTTGTAGGGGAAGCTTTGCATCAACCGGAAGAACCCAGACGTGGAATGCGCCTGCGAACCCTAACATTCCGTGAAGGGGCTGTCATCAAACTAAAGTTTGAGACGCGCCCCCGACCAAAGTCTGATGACAGGCTAAGGAAGTTGTGTGGTAATACGCCTTCAAGTTAAACTCGCCGTCGCACCCGAACGCCCGCAGGTGTCTCCTGCCGGTCAACGACGACAGCCGGAACGCAGAGGTTTTATCCCGCGCGCCGACGCGCGAAGGAGGAGTCCGTGGCCGTCTCTCTGAATCAAGCAACCATGACAACCCCGTCGGCTGAGCCGAGTTTCTACGAGAAGCTTAATACGCGTTGGCACAAGCGCGCACTTCAGCTCTTCATGGTCGTAGTGCTTGGGCACTGGGCCGAGCACTTGGCGCAGGCCGTCCAGATTTACGTCCTCGGTTGGCCGAGGCCGCAGGCGAACGGCATCCTCGGCCTGTGGTACCCGTGGCTGGTCACAACGGAGTCGCTGCACTACGGCTACGCCCTCGTCATGCTCGTCGGCATCTGGACACTCCGCAAAGGCTTCACGGGACTATCTCTCAAATGGTGGACGGTCGCGCTCGTCATACAGTTCTGGCATCACATCGAGCACGCGCTGTTGCTGAGCCAGATCATCTTCCACCACAACCTGTTCGGATCGCCCATCCCGCTCAGCATCTTGCAGATCGCTATCCCGACCTGGCGCGTCGAGATACACCTCTTCTACAACTCGGTCGTCTTCATCCCGATGATGATCGGCATGTACTACCACATGTTCCCGCCCGAAGGGGAAGAGGCGCACGCCTCCTGCACTTGCGCCCTGACGCACGAACAGGTTTGCGCCGTCGCGTGATTAGCAGGCGAGGAAGTTTTAAGACATGGGGCGGCAAGACCGGCGCGGCGCGGCGCGTGTGATTCCGACGGCGGGCTTTCGTCGGGCCGCCCTGTCCTTCGCGTGCGCCGCCGCGCTCCTCGCGGGCGCTTGCCAAAGGTCGGCGGAGCCTGCGTCTTCCGTCGTCGTCTCGTATGACATTTCGCCGCAGCCGCCCAGAGTAGGCCCGGCCACGATAAGCATCAGTTTGTCGGACGCCGCGAAGCCCGTGTCCGGCGCGCGCGTGACCCTCGAAGGAGACATGACGCACGCGGGGATGTCTCCCGTCTTCGCCGAGGCGAAGGAGGTCGAGCCGGGGCGATACAGCGCTCCACTCGATTTCACGATGGGCGGCGACTGGGTCGTCCTCATGCACGCGGCGCTTTCCGACGGGCGAAAGCTGGAGCGTCAGTTGGACGTGAAGGGCGTCCGAGCCGAGTAAGGAAGTTGTACGACCGTTCAACCAAAGCGCCGCCCGCCGACACCGACTCGCAGCACTTCGACCTTCTGCGAGTTCCCGTCCTCGGCAGACTCCTCCGTTGGCGTCACGCGCGCACGCTCCTGCAAATCCCGCTGTTCGTCGTCGGCGTCCTGATGATCCTACACGGATTGTTCGGGCCGCAGCTCGCGCCGAAAAATCTGGCGACGACACTCGGCTGGGTTCACTTCCGCGGCGCGCTCGTCCTCGTCCTGCTCCTCGCCGGAAACTTCTTCTGCATGGCCTGTCCGTTCATGCTGCCGCGCAACCTTGCGCGGCGCATCGTCCGCCCGCGCTTCAACTGGCCCCGTCGCTTGCGTAACAAGTGGCTCGCGCTCGCGCTCTTCGTCCTGATCCTTTTCGCCTACGAGTTGTTCGACCTGTGGAGTTCGCCCTGGTGGACGGCGTGGATCGCCGTCGCCTACTTCGCGGGCGCGCTCGCCATTGACTCGCTCTTCAAACACGCGTCGTTCTGCAAATTCGTCTGCCCGCTCGGACAGTTCAATTTCGTCGCCTCCACCGTCTCGCCGCTCGAAGTGAAGGTGCGTGACGTTGAAGTCTGCGACGCTTGTCGCACGAAAGACTGCATCCGCGGGCGGCGCGGCGGAACACAGGCAACCGACGGCGAGTCGCAGCCACTCGCGACTTCAATCGCCGCGACTCGGCCTCGACCTCTCACAGTCATACAACGCGGATGCGAGCTGGCCCTCTTCCAGCCGCGCAAGGTTGGCAACATGGACTGCACGTTCTGCCTCGACTGCGTGCAGGCGTGCCCGCACGACAACGTCGGCATCGTCAGCCGCCTCCCCGCGGAAGAGTTGTTGACCGACCGGAGGCGTTCGGGCGTCGGCCTCTTCTCGCGCCGCAGCGACCTGGCCGCGCTCGCCATCGTCTTCACCTTCGGCGCGCTGCTCAACGCCTTCGGCATGGTCAGCCCCGTCTATGCTTTGGAGAGTTGGCTCGCGGGCGTCCTTCACGTCAACAGCGAGGCCCCCGTGCTCGGCTTAATCTTCGCGCTGTTCCTCGTCGTCGAGCCGGCCATCCTGCTCTTCGCGGCGGGCTGGTTGACGATGCGTTGGGCTGGGCGTCGCGGGACGCTTCTCCCGACGGTCGTGCGTTACTCTTACGCGCTCATCCCCCTCGGCTTCGGCGTCTGGCTCGCGCACTACGGCTTCCACTTTCTGACGGGGCTGCTCACCTTCATCCCCGTCGCGCAGAGCGCGGCAGCCGGCGCGGGCTGGCCCGTTCTGGGAGAGCCGCGGTGGAGTCTCGTCGGGCTTCCCGTGAAGACCGTTTACCCTGTGCAACTGGGTTTGCTCGGCCTCGGACTCTTCGGCTCGCTGCTGCTTGCCTACCGCCTCGCCGAGGACGACTCCGCCGCGCACCCGCGGCGCGCCTTCGCCGTCTGGGCGACTCTTTTCGTGGCCCTCTGGGTCTCCGGTCTCTGGCTCATGTCACAGCCGATGGAAATGCGCGGCACATTCATGGGGAACTGATGCGTTCAGCTAACCATACCAACCTGCGCCCGCGCGCGAGCACGTCCCGCCGCTGGTTGGCGAAGCGCCGACTCGGCGGCTTCATGTTTACGGCCTTGCTCTTCTTCGCCTGTTCTGCGCGAGCCTTCGCGCACGAAGGGCCGCCGTACCCCATCCTCGTGGATAAGACCCTGGGGCCGTGTGTGGTTTCGGTCTGGGCCGACCCGGACGTGGGCACGGGCACCTTCTTCATCACGCTTGAGCCGACGCCGGGAGGTAAACTCCCCGACGACGTACACGTCGAGGTCGGCGTCCGCCCGGTCAGCGGGAGACTCCAGGAAGCCGTGTACGCCGCGGAGCGCGAAGACCTGAGCGGGCGCGTGCAGTACAAGGCGCTCGTCCCGTTCGACGCCGAAGAACTCTGGCACGTGCGCGTCCGGGTGCAAAGCTCACAGGGCGGCGGCGAGGCCGCGACGGATGTCGAAGCGACCCCGCCCGGCTACGGACGCTGGGACTTACTCCTGTACCTTTTACCGTTCGTGGCCGTGGGGCTTTTGTGGCTGCGCGCAATCAGCAGAAGCCGCCGCCGCGGCAATTTACCTCGCCTACCTGTCCAAAGCCGACTGCGCGCGAGTGGAGAGGAGCACGACGGCGGCGACGGATAAATTCTCCTTCGGCTACGCCCCGTTCATCGTCGTCGTGGCCGAGGGCGTGCTTCAACGCTACGGCCCTCTGCGCCTCTTCAAAGAGCAACGGGAGCGTCTGGGATTCGAGCTTCGTGCGACCACGCTCGGGCACGTGCAGCGCGTAGGCTCGACCGGCGCGTCCGACCGCCTGCTCGCCGTCTCGCTAGATGGCGGCCCGTCTGTCGCAGGTCATATCCTCATCTTCCGCTCCTCGTCCCCGCCTGACGGCGACTTTGAGGAACGCCGTCCAGGCGACCGCCGAAAAGCTCGTAGGCTTCCGAAATCCGGCCCGCCGCCTGACCTCGTAAACGACATCCATTCAATATCGCGACGCCGAGGCGGGCGTCGGCAGCGGGCGTAGTTTTCCGCCCCCGCGCGTACTTTTACGCCCGCGACGCCGGGCGCTCCCGCCGAACGCGCCAGCTTATCGCGGCGGGCGAAGCGGTATGTCTGTTGCTCTGTATCGCGGCGGGCGATTTTCAGGTTTTGGCTGTCGGTCTCCGGCGTCACGGAGTCGGGAAGGAGGCGTTATGAAAATCTTGGTAGCGACCGACGGGTCGAAGTTCAGCGAAGGAGCAGTGAGGGAGGTCGCGCGGAGGCCCTGGCCGAAGGGCAGCGAGGCGCGCGTCATCTACGTCGTCGAGCCGACGCAGCCGCCGCCGCCGGAGATGTGGGCCGGCGCTTACGAGGACTACTTCGCGGAGTTGAGCGAGTGGCAGCGCTCGCAGGCGCGCGAGGCGCTCGAAGCGGCGAAGAAGATACTCGACGCGCGCGAGGACAAGACGCTCAAGGTGACGGTTGAGATGCTGACGGGGCAGCCGAAGCGTCGCATCACTGAAGAGGCCGAAGACTGGGGCGCAGACCTCGTCGTCGTCGGCTCGCACGGCTACGGCTACCTTGATCGCCTGATCCTCGGTTCCGTCTCGCAGTCCGTGTTGTCACACGCGAAGTGTTCGGTGGAGATCGTCAGGCGTCGCGACAGTGAAGCATGATCCTGTTGATGATGATTCGACGAGTTGATTTGACGGGTCGAGGTGAGGCGACATGAAAGCCGAAGCAAGGTCGGAAGGGACGCGGGCGCGTTGGGAGCCGTACACCTCCGGGAGTTCAACCGGCAGAACGGCGCGCGGCTCACGCGGCTGGGCGTCATTAAAGTAAACGGCGGCGTCGAAGACCTATGGATCGAGAGCGGGCTGTGAGACTGCCGCGCGCGGACTTTGACGAAGGGATGAAGCCTCGCCGTTCCTGACCTCGCTCGACTGAAGCGGTGGCCGTGCGTGAAATCACGCACGGCCACCGCTTTGAACTCGACAAGCCCGACAGACGGCTTCGCGCGGAAGCCGTCTCCTGCCGGATTCGCCGACGTTTCTTCGACGCAAACGCGGAAACGAGTTCGCACTTGAATGAGGCATGAGATATGCAAGACACGGGCGAGCGATCAACGAATCATTCACACTCGCACTCATCTGCGCGCTGTTAATCGCGACCGCGTTCGCGGGCGACGCGGTCGCGCGAGCGCGTCGGCAGAGGCGCGCCGTCCTCGCGCCGAGCAGGGAAGAGGTTTTAGAAGCCGAGCGGCTCCTGAGCGAACTGGGCTACTGGACGGGCGAGGCTGACGGCAAGTGGGACGCGGTCTCGCGTCAGGCGCTCGTCGCCTTCCAGAAGGTCGAGCGGCGCGACAGAACCGGCGTCCTGACTCTCGAAGAACTTCAAGCCTTGAGGGGCGCGAGCCGACCGCGCCCGCTCGAAGGCGGCCCCGCGCACGTCGAGGTGGATATCAGCCGCCAGGTGCTCTTCTTCGTGGACGACGCAGGGGTCGTGACGAAGATTCTCCCGGTCTCGACGGGCAGCGGCGCGCGCTACTCCGACCGGGGCGAGTGGGCGGTCGCACGCACGCCGCGCGGTCGCTTCGCCGTCGAGCGAAAGGTCAGCGGCTGGCGCAGGGGCCACCTCGGTTTGATGTACTACCCCGACTACTTCCACGAAGGCTTCGCCATCCACGGCAGCCTCTCCGTGCCGGCCTACCCGGCGAGCCACGGCTGCGTCCGCATCCCCGTGTTCGCCGCGAGGGAGTTCAGCGAGATGGTACCAATCGGGACTCCCGTGATCGTGCACGACGGCTCCTAGCGCCGGGGCTTAAAGGCGACGCGCTCAAAGAGTCAAGAGCCGCGGCGCGTCGCCGCCCGCCGCGACCACGCCTTAACCGGCGGCGAGATAATCCATGCGACTATTCGGCACAGACCTGGTTCTGCTCCACCCGCCGAGCGTGTATGACTTCCGTGAGGCTGGCGCGGAGTACGGCCCTATCAGTGATGTCATCTTCTCGACGCCGGCGTTCGAGATGTACCCCGTCGGCCTGACGAGCATCGCGAGCCATCTCGAATTACACGGCCACAACGTTCGCATCGTCAACCTCGCGCAACGGATGGTCTCCGAGCCGACTTACGACGCCGAGCGCGCCATCGCGTCGCTCGACCCGGCGCTCTTCGGCATCGATCTGCACTGGCTGCCGCACGCGCACGGCGCGCTGAAGGTCGCGGAGATCGTCAAGCGGCATCACCCGCGCGCGCCCGTCCTCTTCGGCGGCCTCTCGGCTTCGTACTTTCACGAGGAGTTGATCCGCTCGCCCTTCGTTGACTTCGTCCTGCGCGGCGACTCGACCGAAGAACCCGTGCTGCAGCTTCTTCGGGTCGTACTCTTCGGCGGCGACTGTGGAAGCATCCCCAATCTGACCCGGAAGCAGCGCGACGGAACTGTTGTCGTCAACCCTTTGAGCTATGTGCCGCCGCGTCTCGACGGCGGGCCGGTGCCCGACATCTTCTACGTCGCGCGCTCGGTCTTCAAATATCGAAGCCTCAGAGACGTGGTGCCGTTCAACGGCTGGCTCGACTACCCCGTGACGGCGCTGCTGACCTCGCGCGGCTGCTCGATGCGGTGCGTCCTGTGCGGCGGCTCGCGCGCGGCCTACCGGACGGTCTGCAAACGCGAGCGGCCCGCCCTGCGCCCGCCCGACCTGCTCGTCCGCGACATCAAGCGCACGGGGAAGTTCAGCCGCGGCCCCGTCTTCCTCATCAACGACCTGCGCATGGGCGGGGCCGGCTACGCACGCCGCGTACTTGAGCTGCTCGCGCGTGCGCGCCCGCGCAACGAGATCGTGCTCGAACTCTTCTCGCCCGTCGCCGACGACTACCTCGCGCGCGTTGGCCGTTCGCTCCCTCGTTGGAGCTTGGAGATCACGCTCGAATCGCACGTCGAGCGCATACGCCGTTTGAACCGTCGCTTCGCCTGCCCGGACGAAGAGATCGAGCGCACCATCGGCGAGGCGCTCAAGCACGGCGCGCGTCGCATAGACATCTTCTTCATGGTCGGGCTGCCGGGCCAGAGCTACGCGGACGCGGTCGGCTTCGACTCGTTCTGCCGCCGCCTGCTCGAACGCTTCAACGGCGACCCGCGCCTTGAGTTCTTCGTCGCGCCGCTCGCCCTGTTTCTCGACCCCGGCAGCGCGGCCTACGAGGAGCCTGCGCGCCACGGCTACCGTGTGCGCTTCCGCAAGCTCGAAGAGTACCGCGCGGCGCTCGCCGCGCCGAGTTGGAAGGAGATGCTCAACTACGAGACCGACTCGATGACGCGCGAAGAGATCGCGGCTGCGACCTACGAAGCGCTGCGCCGGCTCACCCGGCTGAAGCGCGAGTACGGGTTCATCAGCGAGACGGCCTGCGATGCCTCGCTGCGAAGCATCGCCGCGAGCGAGCGGGCCGTGCGCGCGGTGGACGAGGCGCTGCGTCTGCCCGAAGGCCCGCGCCGCGACGAGGCCGTGCGCGAGGCGCGGGCGGGCGCTTCCGGCCCGGCGGCGGCTTCGCTGTTTCAGAAGAATTATCTGGTGTGGCCGCTCGTCGGCGGTCGCAGGTTCGCGCCGCCGCGGTCGCTGGCCCTCGTCGGACTCGGACTCGCGTTGCGTGAGGCGCGCCTCTTCGCCGCGCGCCGGCTGCCCCTTTACCTCTCGCAGTTCAAAGGCGAAGCCGTGACTCACGCCGCGCTTAAAAGTTTCGAACAACCGGCCAAGCACGATCAACAATAATTCCGCCGTCAGCAGCGGCGGCGGAGCAGGTCGTTTGGCCTCTCGTTACTTGGCAGACCGCTGACAGACCAAACGACTACGGGCAGCCAATTGGCTGCCCGTAACTGAGTGATTCTGAAGAGGCGGCGATCGGAATCGAACCGATGAATAAAGGTTTTGCAGACTTCTGAACTTATCTCGTACGGACTTGTAACTGCTTGTATCTACATATAGTTTCGTACTTCTCGAGACAAGGTCGTACAACTCCGTACAAGTCAAAACAGGTCGGTACTTACTACCGTTTCTACTACCGGATTTTATTAGCACCTCTCATCCGTTGATGACGGTATTACGTTACGGCAGCACGTCGAAGCCCGCCTTCGTCGCCGCTTCCGCCAGCCTCGCGTCACAACATACGAAGAGCCGCCCGCGCGGCTGCTCCTTACACCAGGCGAGCGCCGCCGCTAATTGAAAAGAGTCCAGTGCCCGCAAGCCGTACTGCTCCGGCAACCCCTCCGCGATCTCCCTCACACGGTCGCCCGGCAGCACCTCGACCCACGAGGCACGATGCACCTCTAACCGCGCCACCGCCTGCTGTAAACCCTTCGCCGTCATCTGACCGTCACGCACCAAGAGGCTGAACGCGCTCCGCGCTTCGACGGTCGTTCCCCACCACGCGGCGACACGCTTGATCCGCCGCGCGATCCGGCGCATCTCCTGCGACGTGTCCTGTTGACAGCATAGTGGGACAATGGCGCTCGTGTCCCAGAACGCTCGCTCGATCTTCGGGGCGGCCTTGGCAGACTTCTTTGCTGAGGGCATCAGTCCTCGTCCCGCTCGGAGGTGACGGCTGCAACCGCGTCCTCGAAAGAGACCTGCGGCGCGGGCATCTTCCAGAACGAATCCGGCAGGCTTCGGGTGGGCAAACGGACGATGCCCGCCGCCGCCAGTTCCATCTCCTCCGCGTCCAAATCTTCGCCAGAGGCGAGCGGCACGAGCCGCGCGATGGGGCGGTTGCGATCTTTGACGAGCATCTCCTCGCCCGCGCGCACGCGCTCAAGGTGTGCGCTCAGGTTGTTCTTCAGGTCGGCGATGTTGACAGTACGCATAAGCATGAACCCCGTTTGAACTAAGGCTACGACTTGGCTATTATAGCTAACTTAGTCGCTAATTACAATAAGGGGCAGGGGCGGGATTACGATATGCGCTTTTCAGAGTTCGCGCGGGCACTCGAAGCATTGGAGAACATGGCCAGCCGTGGGGGTTGCACCGGCACGTCTTACTGCGAGGTCGTCGGCGTGGTCAAAGACATCAAGTACGAGAGGCTGACCGAG
>DASRCS010000063.1:0-22826 GCA_035652995.1 Pyrinomonadaceae bacterium | reverse complement strand
CGTGGTCTTCGACAGTCGCGAGTCCCACGCGTCGAGCGTCGCGCGCAGCTCGTCGCGCAAGACGGTAAGCTCTTCGAGCCGCGCCTCGACACCGGCGAGCTTTGCGGCGGCGAGCGCGCGCACCTCTTTGCAGGGAGCGGCCCCTCGGTCGCGCGCACGCAGCACGCGCGCAAGCTCGTCGAGCGTGAAGCCGAAGGCCAGCGCGCGGCGGACGAGCAGCACGCGCGCGAGCGCTTCGGGCGGGTACTCGCGGTAGCCGTTCGGCGAGCGACGCGGTCGGGGCAGCACTCCCTTACGTTCGTAATGACGCAGCGTGTCGGTGCTGACGCTCGCCTCGCGCGCGAGACTTCCGGCGCGCATGAAAATCTTTTTCGCGGGAGCGTTCATCGGTGACGCATTATAAAGTTCGGAATTGATTCCGGGGTCAAGCGGAAAAAATAGGGCGGTACCTTCCGCGGCGGCGGCGGGTGGTTTTGCAGACTTATGAGTTCCACGAGCTAAAGCTCGTGGGTCGCAGCCAGCCCAAAGTTATTCCCGACTTTAGCCCGAAGCTTCGGCTAAAGCCGATATTTTCATAGTCTCGCCCACGAGCTAAAGCGCGTGGCAATTGATAAACATATTCGCCTTTCGCCGCCGCCCCTTTTACAATGCCCGGCATGATCTCTGCACAGACGGCGCGGCGCGCGGTCTGGCGTCCGCTGTTCGAGCTGCCGCGCAGGTTCGACCTCGTGTGGCCTCTGGCGCGGCGCATGATCGTCGCGCGCTACCGCGGGTCGGCGCTCGGAATGGTCTGGGCCGTGCTGACGCCCGCCGTGATGATCGCCGTCTTCACGTTCCTGTTCGCGGGGCTGTTCGGCGCGCGCTTCACGCCGGAGGGGACGCCCTGGGACTACGCGCTCTACCTTTTCTGCGGGCTGCTGCCGTGGACTGCCTTCTCGGAGTCTTTGCAGCAGTCGGCAGGGATAGTTGTCGCGCACTCGAACCTCGTCAAGCGCGTCGTCTTCCCGCTCGAAGCCCTGCCCGTCGCGCAGACGATTGCGGGCCTCGCGGGCCAACTCTTCGGCACTATCGCGCTCCTGCTCGCCGCCATCGTCATCAGGCGAGAGCTGCACGCGACCATCCTTTGGCTCCCGCTGCTTCTCGTGCCGCAATTGATGCTGACGCTCGGCGCTTCGTGGCTCGTCGCGTCGCTCGGGGTCTTCATACGCGACACGGCGCAGGTGCTGGGGATAGTGCTGATGGCCTGGTTCTACCTGACGCCGATCATCTACCCGGAACAGGTCGTCCCCGCGGGCTTCCGCGGCGCGCTCGGACTCAACCCGTTCGCGCCGCTCGTTCGGAGCTACCGCCGCGTCATGCTCGAAGGGGCCGCGCCCGACTTCGGCGGCTTACTTTATCTGACAGCCGTCGCGCTCGTCGTCTTCCTCTTCGGCTACTGGTGGTTCGCGCGCACGCGCAAGAACTTCGCGGACGTGATCTGAGGGATTGCGGAATGCGGATTGGCACTTGATGAGAGCCACGTTGTCCCGAATGTTTCTCCACACTTGAGTCCGAGTGGCGACGATGAGAAGCTTGCCTTCTTAAAATCCGCAATCCCGAATCCGCATTCCGAAATCACATTTGACTTGCCCCCGGCGCTTTGGCATAAAGGCTGCTCTTGCGGTCTCGCCGCCGCGCTCCCGACCCGAAGTCCCGCCGGCACGCGACGAAGTTCTGATTTCCGATGGCTAAGAAAGCGCAGCGATACGTCAACCGCCTCGGCCTGCACCTGCAACGCGCGGGGCAGCGCATACGGCGCAGCGGCTACTCGAACTTCGACGAGGAGCGCATCCTCGCGCGCCTCGTCCGCGAACTGCTCCGCGAAGAAGACAGCCGCTTCGCCGTGGACATCGGCGCGGGCGACGGCGTGCGCGGCTCGAACACTTACGCTCTGTTCCGACGAGGCTGGCGCGGACTCGGCGTCGAGGGCGACGAGCGCCGCGCGCGCCGCCTCGAACGCGCGTACCGGAACTTCGTCGAGGTCGAGGCGCTGCACGCGCTCGTCGCGCCGCAGAACGTCATCGCCCTCCTGCGCGAGCACGGCGTCCCGCACGACTTCGGCGTCCTGAGCCTCGACATAGACAGCTACGACTATTTCGTCCTCGACTACATCCTGCGCGGCTTCCGCCCGCGCGTCGTCGTCACCGAGATCAACGAGAAGATTCCGCCGCCCGTCCGCTTCGTCGTCCGCTACGACCCCGACTTCAGCCTGCGGCACCACTTCTTCGGCTACAGCATCGCGAGCCTCGAAGAACTCTGCGCGCGACACGACTACGCGCTCCTCGCGCTCGAATACAACAACGCCTTCATCGCCCCGCGCGAACTCGTCGGCGCAGCGCGCTCGCTCGACGCGACGGAAGCCTACCGCCGCGGCTACCTCCAGCGCCGCGACCGCCGCGAGCGCTTCCCCGCGAACCAGGACATGGAGCCGCTCCACTCGATGCCGCCCGCCGACGCGCTCGCCTTCCTCCGAAAATTCTTCGCGCGCCACGAGGGCAAGTACGAGCTGAGCGTCAAAGAGTGAGCGTCGCAGAGTATCGGTTGTTAGCTCCCCCCCCGCCTCTGGCCTAAGCAGTTCTCTCCTCGTTCAGAATCACCGCGACGCCCATCATCCACCAGACGAGCAGCGCGACCTCGGAGTCGCCGAAGTTGTAGTTGACGAGCGAGCTGGCGAGAAATCCGGCGAGCGCGCCCGTCAGCCCGAGCGCGAGGCCGTGCGTCGGGGCGTCCGAAGCGTCGCGCCACATCCGTTCGGCGCGCGACGTGAGTCGCCAGAAGACGTACATCAGCCAGAGCCAAAAGATGAGCGCGGGGAGGCCGCGGTCGAAGGCGAGTTGAATCGGCGTGGAGTGCGCGGCGAGCATGTCCGTGCCGGGGAAGCCCCACTCGTTCCAGTGCTGGTGGACGGCGTCCATGCCGTGGCCGAAGAGCGGGTGCAGCAGCACGCGCCGCGCCGCGATGCGCGCGACGACGAGGCGCGAGTCGGCGCTCGCGTCCTTCAGTTCGAGCGCGCCGCTCGCGCGCGTGCGCCACACCGCGACAGCGCCGAAGCCGAGAATGAAGCAGACAACCGCGACGATGGCCGCGCGCTGACGCCCACGGGCCGCGCGCCAAGCGACGACGCACGCGCCGAAGGCGAACGCGACGAGCGTCGTCCTCATCGCCGTCAGCGCTATCCCCGCAGAGAGAATCAGGAACGCGACGGCGGGCAGCGCGACGCTCGTCAAGCTTCGCCGAATCCGCTTCCGAACATCTTTGTCCGAACTTGTCCGCGCGCCCGCCCTCTCCGCTCCGACGGCAACATCTTCGTCGCGCTTTCGTCGAAGCCACGCGGCGAGCGCGAAGCCGAGCGCGAGTTGGGCGACGATCTGGAGCGACTCGGCGAAGGTCTCGTAGTGGCGCGTCCAGCCCGAAGCGCGGAAGTTGTGCGTGCGCCCGCCGCCGGTGATGCCGGAGGGCGAGGGCGAGCGGCGCATCTCTTCGGTGACGACGAGGCCCGGCCACTCGACGTGTTCGCCGCGCGAGATGACGCTCAGGGTCGCGCCCGCGCCCGCCGGAGTCTTTCGTATCGCGTCGTCAATCTCCTGAACGGACGCGACGCGGTGGCCGTTCACGCGCCACACGGCGTCGCCCTCGCGCAGCGGAGTCTCGGCGCGCAAGGGGCTGTCGGCGTCGAGCGCGCTGACGACGACGCCGCGCCCGACGACGAGTTCGCCCGCGCCCCACAGCACGCCCGCCGAGGCCGAGACGATCAACACGCACGCGAGCAGGAGGGCCGTGCGGCGCGTGAGCAGGCTCTGCGTGAGGTAGAACATCAGGAGCGTGCTGACGTTGACGAGCTTCGGGACGCTCACGCGCGGCTCCGCCGAGAGGAAGCACGAGAGGGCCGTCCACGCGAAGAAAAGCCAGAGCGGCAGGTCGAGCGCCGTCCGCCTCACTCCCGCGTTGCGCGTCGCGGCGGCGCGCGCGAGCCACGCGAGTATTGCCGCCGAGAGTCCGATCCACGAGACCGCAATCGAGTGCGGCGCGGCCAGAGCGTAGAGCAGAAAACCCGCGAGCGCGAGTCGCCCGGCAGCGAGCGCGCGTCCCCCTCCGGCGCGCGATTTTTCCGCTGTTTCTGTGCTCATCAAGGGTCGCCGGAAGAGTTTGTTGACACCCGCGTCGGGCGCGTGTTAGCGTAAAAATTGCCTGTCCTCGGAGGCAGGGACTGGAGCCGCGGACAAGAAGTTTGCTGCCGGGCCGCAGCACCCTGCCGCCGCCCTCTCAGACTCGCGCCGGTTCTGATTCGCCTTCCCCCTCGGCGGACAAACATAAAACTTTCCCGATGGCATTCGACAAGGTAAAAGCAATCCGTGCGGCTGAGAAGTCCCTTGCCCAGGGCAAGATTCCCTCGGCCATACAGGAGTACGAGCGGATAGTCGGCTACGAGCCGGACGACTTCAGCGCGCTCAACACGCTGGGCGACCTCTACGCGCGCGTCGAGAAGCGCACCGAGGCCGCCGCCTGCTACCGAAGGGTCGCCGAACATTATCGCGAACAGGGCTTCACCCTCAAGGCCGTCGCGATGTACAAGAAGCTCACGCGCTTCGACCCGAAGGATCACAAGATAGCGCTGGCGCTCGCCGCGCTCTACGAGCAGCAGGGGCTGATGGTCGAGGCGCGGCAGCAGTACGTCATCGCCGGCGAGGCGTTCTCGCAGTCGGGCGAGACGCGCGAGGCGCTCGAAGTCTTCCGCCGCATCGCCGACCTCGACCCGACGAACACGCAGGTGCGGCTCCGGCTCGCCGACGGCTACGCGAAAGAGAACCTGCACGACCTCGCCGCCGAAGCATACACCATCGCGGGCGAGCGCCTGGCCTCGCGCCGCGAGTTCGAGCCGGCGCTCGACGCCTTCGTCAAGGCGCTCGCGCACAGGCCCGCCTCGCACGCCGCGCTCCACGGACTGCTCACGGCGCACACGGCCCTCGGCACGGCGGACGAGGCCGCCGAGGTTCTTGAGCGCGCCGTCAGGGAGAGGCCGGGCGATTTGGAAGTGCGCGCCATGCTCGCGCGCGCCTACGTCGAGGCCGAGGACGCCGCGCACGCCGAGCGCGCCGCGCGCGAACTCGTCAGCCGCGACCCTTCGAGCTTCGCGCTCGTCTTCGACGCCGTCCGTCTCCACATCCGGCTCGGCTCGGCTGAGGACGCGACTCGTCTGCTCGTCTGGGCGACCGAGCCTGCGCTCGCGGGCCGGCACGAGGCGGCGCTCGCCGAACTCGCGCAGGAGATACTCGCGCGCGACCGCGAGCAGCTCGACGCGCACCGCCTGCTCGTCCGCATCTACAAGGCGCAGCACGACAACTCGCGGCTGCGCTCGGCGCTCGAATCGCTCGCCGACGCCGCGGACGCGATGGGCGACGCGGACGAAGAGCGGCGCGCGCTGACGCGACTGACGCGGCTCGCGCCCGAAGACGCGGGCCACCGCGAGCGGCTCGAAGAACTCGGCGGCCCGCTCCTCGACGAGGAGGAGGAGGCCGCGCGCAGGGCCGAGGCCGAAGCGCCCACGTTCGAGAGCTTCATGCTCGAAAACAACTCGACCCCGCCGCCGCCCGCGCCGCAGTTCGAGTGGGGCGCGGTCTCCGCCGCCGCCGCGCCGGCAGCCGAGCACGCCGACGTGAGCGCCTCGTTCTCAGACCTCAACGACCTGACCGACGCGGGCCTCGCCGCCGACTCCTACTCCGGCCAGCAGCCGGGCGGGCAGCCCGCGCCCGTAGGTTACAACGAGTTCGAGTTCGGCATGGACGCGCCCGCGCCCGCCGCGCAGTCGAGCGTGACGCCGAGCGGCGTGGAGCAGATGCTCCGGCAGGAGATCGAGAGCGTTGACTTCTACATCGAGCAGGGCTACGCCGACATCGCGAGCGACACGCTCGACATGCTCGAACGCCAGTACGGCCCACACGCCGAGATCGAAGCGCGCCGCGCGCGACTCGCCTCCGCGGGCGGCGACGCCGGCGCGGGCTTCGCTGCCGCGCCGGAGTTCGCCGCCGCGCGCGAAGAGGCGGCGGAGGCGGACTTCGGGGAAGTGAACTTCGCCGCGACGCCGCAGGTCGAATCGAACAACTCGCATCACGCCGCGCCGCCGGTCGTGTCGCAGCCGCAGGCGGTCGCCGCCGCCAAAGGGATTGACCCCGGACTCGCCGCCATCTTCGACGAGTTCCGCGAGGCCGTCGAGGACTCTTCGGAAGAGGACGCGGACGCGGACTTCGACACGCGCTACCAGATGGGACTCGCCTACCGCGAGATGAGCCTGCTCGATCAGGCCGTCGAGGAATTTCAGGCCGCCGCGGCGTTGACCGCGCCGGGCGACGGCACGCCGCGCTTCCTCCAGTGCTGCAACCTACTCGGCCACTGCTTCATGGAGAAGGGCCTCGCGCGACCCGCGGCGATGTGGTTTAAGAAGGGACTCGACGCGCCCGGCCACACGGAGGACGAGTACCAGGCGATGCGCTACGACCTCGCGACCGCATACGAGCAGATGGGCGACAACGACCGCGCGGTCGAAGTCCTCTCGGAAGTTTACGCGATCAACGTCTCGTACCGCGGCGTCGCCGACCGTCTGCGCGAGCTTCATAAGGCAAGTAAATAGTGAATGGTAAATGGTGAATAGTAGGTCGTGAGCGGCAGTAGTCGTTGAGCGTCGCGCCGGTCGCCTGCGGGACGGCCCGACGCGGACGACGCCCGACCGCCGTTCACGATTTACTATTCGCCATTTTCCATTTACCATTCACCCGTCATGGCTTCGCGGCTGACCGTCATCTTCTACATCGTGCTGTGCCTTGAGGCGGGCATCTTCCTGACGGTGCTGCCCTGGTGGCAGCCCTGGGGGATGGGCGACTGGGGCGACAACTACTTCCTCGTCGTCGCGGCGCACAAGGTCGGACTCTCCGGCCTCCAACACGCGGTCGCTTCGGGCTGGGTGCGCGGGGCCGTCACCGGCCTCGGCCTTCTGAACCTCGCGATGGCCTTCTGGGAGATGTTCCACTTCCGCGACACGGTGCGAAGACTTCAAAACTCCGACCGCGACCCGTCCGCGCCCGCGACCGGCGCGACGCCGCGCCCGGCGGGCGAGACGGCGACGGGCGACACGCACAATGCGGCGTGACTTCCGCCGGCCCATAACCTATCTCATCACGGGCGGCGAGACCTCCGCCGAGACGAACGCCGCGAGCGAAGAGTTTGACTCGCTTCTCGCGCTCGTCCGAAGCGCCGTCGCCGCGCGCGTCTCGCTCGTCCAACTCCGCGAGAAGAACCTGTGTGCGCGCACGCTCCACGAACTCGCCGCGCGCGCTGCCGCGATTGCGCGCGGGAGCGCGACCCGCGTCCTCGTCAACGACCGCGCAGACATCGCGCGCGCCGCCGGGTGCGACGGCGCGCAACTGAGCACGCGCTCGCTCGAAGCGTCGGTTGTGCGCCGCGCCTTCGGCGAAGATTTTTTGATCGGCGTCTCGACGCATTCCGTCGAAGAGGCCCGCGCGGCGCGCGAAGGCGGCGCGGACTTCGCGGTCTTCGGCCCCGTCTTCGACACGCCCTCGAAGCGGCAATACGGCCCGCCGCTCGGCCTCGAAGTTTTAAGCGAAGCCGCACGCGCGCTCGCGCCCTTCCCGCTCGTCGCCGTCGGCGGCGTCGAGAAAGGGAACGTCCGCGAAGTCCTGCGCGCGGGCGCGGCGGGCGTCGCGGCGATCCGCCTCTTCGCGAACGGGCAAAACCTTGCGCGGAAGGTGCATCACATCGAGAGCCTGCGCGCCGGATGAATGTGACAGGTGACAACGTGACGAAGAACGTCGAGAGCGAGACTCTGCCCGTGGCGCTGACCGTCGCCGGGTTCGACCCGTCGGGCGGCGCTGGCGTCATCGCGGACGTGAAGACGTTCGCGGCCTTCGGCTGCTTCGCGACCGCCGCGGTCACGTCGCTCACGTTCCAGAACACTTCGGGCGTCTTCGGCGCGGCGCACCAGAGCGCCGGGACTCTGCGCGCGCAGGCGCTCGCCGTCGTCGAAGACTTTACAGTCGCGGGCGCGAAGACCGGGATGCTTCCGACGCGCGAGATAATCGAAGAGGTCGCGCGCCTGTTCCGCGAAACTGCTTTGCCCGCGCCGGTCGTTGACCCGGTCGTCCGCTCGACTTCCGGCTACGCACTTATAGACGCGGGGGCGCTCGATGCGTTAAAACGTGAGCTGCTGCCGCTGGCGCGCATCGTCACGCCGAACTTGCCGGAGGCCGAGGCGCTGACCGGACTCAAAATCCAAGACGAGCGAGGGATGCTTGCCGCCGCGCGCGCGCTGCTCGACGCGGGCGCGCGCGCGGTTCTCGTCAAGGGCGGACACCTGAGCGGCGACGCCGTTGACGTTCTGCTCGACGAAGGCGGCGAGGCCAAGAGGTTCGTCGCCGCGCGCGTCGAGACCGCCTCGACGCACGGGACGGGCTGCACGCTCTCCGCCGCAATCGCCGCGTGCCTCGCGCGCGGGATGAACCTTGAGGACTCGGTCGGCGCGGCCAAGCGCTTCGTCACCGACGCGATCAGACGAGCGCCGCGGCTCGGCCACGGTCACGGCCCCGTCAACCACTCGGTCGCCGCGCGACTCTGACGCGCGGCGCACGGCGAATCGAACACCATGAGAAACGAAACCCGAATGAAGCTTCGGAAGCCGTGCGCGGCGGCGCTCGCCTTGTGCGCCTGGCTCGCGCTCGCCGTCTCGGCCCCGGCGCAGGGCGACATCACGGGCGGCGTCGGGCAGTTCGCCGTCCAGCCGAAGAAGCCGAAGACCGTCGCGCAGGCGAGGCCGCGACCGCCCGCCGTCAAGCCGAGGGCGACGACGAACGAGCGCCTGCTCGTCGCCGCCAACAAGGGCGACGCCGCGACGACCGAAGACCTTCTGAAGTCGGGCGCGGACGCCAACGCCAAGTCCGACGACGGCTGCGCGGCGCTCGTCTATGCGGCGGCGGGCAAGAACGCCGACGCGGCGCAGACGCTCCTCTCGAAGGGCGCGGACGCCAACGCGCGCTGCGCCGACGGCGTGACCGCTCTGATGGTCGCATCGGAGTCGGGCGACGCGGCGACCGCGCAGGCGCTCATCGAGCACAACGCCGACGTGAACGCGAAGACCTCTGACGGTCGCACCGCGCTCATCTTCGCCGCGTCGAACGGACAACTCGCCGTCGTCAACTCGCTCATCGCGAAGGGCGCGGACGTGAACGCGCGCTACCGCGACGGGCGCACGCCGCTCGTCTTCGCCGCGGCGAACGGGCACGCGGACGTGGCCGGCGTTCTGCTCGCGAAGGGCGCGGACGTGAACGCGCGCGCCGACGACGGCTGGACTTCGCTTTTGTGGGCCTGCTGGTCGAGTCAGGAGGACGTGGTGAAACTCCTGCTCGCGAAGGGCGCGGACGTGAACGCGCGCGACAAGGACAACGACACGGCGCTGATGAAGGCCGCGACGCAGAAGTTTTCGTTCGCGGGCGGGCAGCCGCACGGGCCTGCGGACGAGGCGCAGTTTCAGAGGGACGTTGAGATCGTGCAGATGCTTCTGGCGCGCGGCGCGGACGTGAACGCGCGCGGCAACAACGGCGGAACGGCCCTGCTCTTCGCCTCGTCGCGCGACGGCGACGACAGCCTCGTCAACACGCTGATCGGGAAGGGCGCGGACGTGAACGTGCACAACGACGCCGGCCTGACGCCCGTCATCCTCGCCGCCGCCTACGGTCGAATCTCCACGCTCGACGCGCTCTTCGCGCGCGGCGCGGACGCCAACGCGCACACGCCCAAAGGCTTCACCGCGCTCATGGCCGCCGCCAACACCGGACTCGCGGGCACCGTCCAGGAACTGCTTGACCACGGCGCTGACCCGAGCGCCAAGACCTCTGACGGTCACACCGCGCTCTCCCTCGCGCAGCAGAACGGACAGGACAGGGTCGTCCAGATTCTGAAGAGCCACGGGGCGCAGTGAAGTACTGATGACTGAGTGCTGAGGACTGAGTTAAAGACAATCTCTTGCTCAGTCCTCAGTACTTTTATCCCTCAGCCTTCGGAACTTTCTATTGACACTTTCTCCATCACAACGTCCTTGACGGGGCGGTCGCCGGGCGCGGTCTGCGTCGTGGCGATCTTGTCAACAACGTCCTGACCTTCGATGACGCGACCGAACTTCGTGTAGGAGGGCGGGAGCGGGTAGTCCACGTGCATGATGAAGAACTGCGAGCCGTTCGTGTTCGGCCCGGCGTTCGCCATCGCGACCGTGCCCTTCGTGTACTTACCCTTGTAAAGCTCCGACGAGCGGTTGATCTCGTCGTCGAAACGACCGCCCCACGCCGACTGTCCGCCGCGGCCCGTCCCCGTCGGGTCTCCGCCCTGAATCATGAAGCCGTTGATGACGCGGTGGAAGATGACGCCGTCGTAGAAGCCCTTTTCGGCGAGCAGGCGGAAGTTCTCGGTCGTCTTCGGGGCCTCGTCCTCCAGAAGCTCGAAGCGGATCGTGCCCATGTTCGTTTTGATGTTCGCGATGCGATTTGCCATAAAACTCCTTCGGAAATAGGAAGTCAGAATTCAGGAGTCAGGAGTCAGAAGAAATAGGTTTCCATTATGACTCCTGACTCCTGAATTCTGACTTCCGTTCTTGAAGAACGTAGAGTTCGATTGCTTCCGCGACGCCGTCGTCGTCGTTCGTCGCGGTCGCGTGGAAGTCAGCGCGCTCGCGCAAGTGCGGCTCGGCGTTGCCCATGACGACGCCCGTGCCCGCCCATTCGAGCATCTCGATGTCGTTGAAGTTGTCGCCGACGGCCAACACCTCTTCGCGCGTGAGACCTGCCTCGGCGGCGACCGCGGCGAGGCCAGCGCCCTTCGAGGCGGCGGGGTGCAGAATGTCGAGCAGCGCGAAGTCGGTCTTCGGGTAGAGCGTGAGCAGGAGCTTGACCCCATCACCCAACTCGCGCCGCATCGCTTCGGCGAGTCGTTCCATCGCGGAGCAGCCGCCGGAGAAGGCTATGTGCAGCGGGTCGTGGTCGAGGTACTCTTCGAGCGAAGCGACGCGCCGGATTGCGCGCGCGGCGTCGTCGCCGACGACGTGGCGCGTCCAGGCGATGTACTTCGCGAGCGCGGTGTTGCCCTCGGAGATGTGGTCATAGACGAGCGTGCCTTCGCCGACGTGGTCGTCGCTGACGAGCGCGTCCGCGCCGTGCGCGCGACCGAGCCGGACGACGGCGCGCGCCGCCTCGACCGGCATCAGGACGGCGCTCACGGTTTCGAGCGTGCGCGCGTGCTTGGTGAGCGCGCCGTTGTGCGAGATGAGCGGAACGTCGAGGCCGAGCGCGAGCGCGAGCGGGCGGGCGTCGCGGAAGCGGCGTCCGGTGACGAGCGCGATTGAGACGCCGCGCGCGCGCGCCGCGCCGAGCGCTTCGCGGTTGCGCTCCGACAGCTCGCCGCGCGAGTCGAGCAGTGTGCCGTCGAGGTCGAGGGCGATGAGACGAATTGCCATCCGAAGCTGTCAGCAGTCAGCGTTCGGCAATCGGCAAAGACAAAACCGACTCTCTGTCGCCGACCGCCTTTGAATATCCGAATTAAATCCGAAGCGATGGATGAGTTTGAATCTAACACCCGCCCGCGGCGCGCGCAAACGGGGCCGCCGCGCGCGCACGTCCGTCTCGTCGAGTTGAATTTCGCGCGCGGCTCGCCGCCGCGTGGCTTCACGCCCCGGTAACATTCTTCGGGCGTTCGTCACTCCGTGCGCCCGTCCCGTCACATTCAATGAACGATGGCCGCGCGCCGTCGCGTATGTGCGTGGTGTGACGGCGACCGTCCCGCCAACCGAGTCGCCGACCGAGAACCCAAACCAGAAAGGAACCACGCCGCAATGAACAGAATCACGAAACGCATCGCCATCGCACTCCTAATCTGCGCCGCCTCAGCCGCCAGCGCGTCGGCCAAGGTCAAAGTGCAGGCAGTCACTTTCGGACAGGACTTCACGGTCGGCGGCACGACCGTCAAGGCGGGCACGTACAACCTGAGCTTCGACGACCAGAAGAACGAACTGACCGTCAGCGACCGCAAGACGAAGGCCGTCATCGCGAAGGCCGATGTCGGCACGCAGGCGCGCAAGTCTGACATCCACAGGCTCGAAATTCAGTTGGTCGGCGACGGCACGCAGACGCTCGTCGGCATCGCCTTCCCCGGCGAGAGGCAGTTGGTCACGATCTCCGGCGCAGCCGCTCAACAGAAGCAGTCGGGCGAAAATTGATGTGCCCGAAGTCGCCGCCGCGGAGTGAAGGCGTGCGGCCTCGGACATTTCAAGAGAACAGGCGCGACAGCTTTCAAGAGTTGTCGCGCCTGTCGTCATGTCAGCAAAGCGACTCTCGCGTCGTCGCTGAATTCCCGCCGACCTCAAATCCCGCCGCTCATTCAATACTTCCTTCCTGCATCCATCTGTTTGCGTGCGTGCAGCAGCCACGCTCCAACTGACAGGCCGCGCGGCGTTGTGAGAGACTTGAAAGTGTCACAAGCGCGGCGCGGCCCGACGTTGAGAAGGGTTAAAGTTCGACTCCGAACAGTCGCTCGCTCGTCCGTCGGCGTTTTTGCTTGTGCGCGAAATCTTGCGTTTTTGGCCGGGAAATCAGCGAATTTTGAGGAGGGCGACGGGCGATGAATGTCACGCATCTGGAATGCGCCGCGTGCGGGCGGCGGCACGAGGCACAACGGTTGCACAACCTCTGCGTCGAGTGTGGAAAGCCTCTGCTCGTGAGGTACGACCTCGAACAGGCGGGGCGCACTCTGACGAAAGAGAATCTGAAGGGAAGAAGGGCCGACCTTTGGCGTTACCTCGAAGTGCTGCCCGTCGAGCGCGAAGAAAACATCGTCTCGCTCGGCGAAGGATTCACGCCGCTGCTGCACGCGCCGCGGCTGGGCGAGTCCTTGGGACTCTCGCAGTTGTACATCAAGGACGAGTCGCAGCAACCCACGCAGAGCTTCAAGGCGCGCGGGATGGCTACGGCGGTCTCGATGGCGAAGGAGTTGGGCGCGACGAAGCTGGCCGCGCCGTCGGCGGGTAACGCCGCGGGCGCGCTCGCCGCTTACGCCTCGCGCGCGGGACTCGAAGCGCACATCTTCATGCCGCGCGACACGCCGCGCGCCAACGTCGTCGAGTGCGAGCAGACGGGGGCGCGCGTCACGTTGATGGACGGGTTGATAACCGACTGCGGCGCTGAAGTGGCAAGGCGCAAGGACGCGGAAGGATGGTTCGACGTTTCGACTTTGAAGGAGCCGTACCGCGTCGAGGGCAAGAAGACGCTCGGTTACGAGGTCGCCGAACAGCTCAACTGGGAGTTGCCGGACTGGATCGTCTATCCGACGGGCGGCGGGACGGGACTCGTCGGGATGTGGAAGGCGTTCGCCGAGATGGAAGCGTTGGGCTGGGTCGGGAAAAAGCGCCCGCGCATGGTGACGGTGCAGTCGTCGGGCTGCGCGCCGATTGTCCGAGCGTTCGAGGAAGGGAAGCGCCACGCGGATGAATTCCCGAACGCGGCGACGGTCGCGTCGGGTCTTCGAGTGCCGAAGGCCATCGGCGACTTTCTCATTCTCGACGCGCTTCGCGAATCGAACGGGACGGCCATCGCGGTGAGCGACGAGGAACTGCTCGCCGCTGTTAAGGAGATCGGTTCTGCCGAGGGAGTCTTCGCCGCGCCCGAAGGCGCTGCGTGTCTGCCGGCGCTGAGAAAGTTGATCGAGCGCGGCGAGGTGAAACCGGACGAGCGCGTCGTGCTCTTCAACACGGGCGCGGGCGTCAAGTACCTCGAAGCGTTCGACGGTTGAAGTAAAAAACGAACAGCTCGAAAAGGTGATGATAAAAACAAGAAGCATCGCGTCTCGACTCCTCCTCGCCCCGGCACTTGCCCTCGGCGCTTCCGCCGCGTCGGCGCAACCGCCGAGGGCTGCGAAGGCCGCGAAGGTCAGCGAGAGACCAGCGCCCGCGGCCTTCGACCAGAAGCGCTTCGACGAGCTGCGGAAGGAAGGCTTCGACGCGCTCTACAATCTCGACTACGAGGGCGCGCGGCGACGCTTCACCGAGATGATGAAGCTCTTTCCCGATCACCCGGCAGGCTACCAGTTCCTCGCCGCCGGACTCTGGCTGAAGACGCTGAACGAGTCGCGCCGCTTGCAGGCGTCGCTCTACAACAACGACGGCTTCTACAAGGAGAAGGACGACCGCGTTGACCCGAAGGTCGCGGACGAGTTCCGCTCGCTGACGATGAAGACGAAGGAGCTTTGCGATGCAAGGCTCAGGCAGAACCCGAAGGACGTTGACGCGCTCTATTACCTCGGCGCGTCCGAAGGTCTGCGCGCCGCGTGGGGCAGCATGGTCGAGCGCAGCTTCATGTCGGCGCTGCGGAACGGCTCGGATTCGGTTGATCATCACCGCGACATTCTGAAGATTGACCCGAACTACACGGACGCGAAGGTGACGGTCGGGATGTACGACTACGTCGTCGGCACGCTCCCGCCCATCGTCAAACTCGGCGCGACGTTCCTCGGCTTCCACGGCTCGCGCAAGCGGGGCTTGGCGACGCTCGAAGAGGTCGCGCGCGAAGGCCACTGGGCGCGCGACGACGCGAAGTCGCTGCTCATCGCGCTGCTCAAACGCGAGGAGCGTTACCGCGACGCGTACTCTTACGCGAACGAACTCGCCGCGAAGTACCCGCGCAACTACCTCTTCAAGATGGAGGCCGCGGACGCGCTCGTCTCGCAGGCCGAGGTTGACCGCGCGACGAATCCCGAATCAGCGAAGAAGACCGAGGCCGACGCGTTCGCCATCTTCGACTCGCTGCTTGCCACGGCGCAACACCCCGCGCCGAATACTCCGCGCCCGCCGCTCGACCTCGTGCATTACAGCTACGGCGACGCGCTGCTCGTCGCAGGTCAACCCGAACGCGCGGCGAAAGAGTTGCTGGCCGCGGCGGGCGCGCCGGGCGCGGAAGGCTCGATGGTGACGCGCGCACGACTCCGCGCGGCGCAGGCGCTCGACGTTGCGGGCAGGCGCGACGAGGCGCTCGCGCAGTACAAGGCCGTGCTCGCGCTCCCCAACGTCTTCGACTCGCACGAGGACGCGAAGCGCGGCCTGAAGGAGCCTTACAAACTGCCACGCAAGTCAGCCGAAAACGCGGGCGGCGACGCGGCGAATGCGGTGAAGCCGAGTTGAAATTTGAGCGAACAGGGAAGATTTTTATGAATGAAGTTTGCCCCTCGCATGACCCGACGCCGCTCGTCGCGGCGCGAAGCGGTGCGACCGACGAGAGCGAAAGTCGCGCGGCGCTGCGACTCCTGAAGGCGCAGGCGCGACCGCGGCGTCTGCTGCTCGGTCTCGACGGCGTGCCGTTCGACCTGATGGTCGAGGCGAAGTCGCGCGGGCTGTTCGACAACTTCAGAGAGCCTGCGCGCCTGCTCTCGCCGTTCCCTTCGATGACGAACGTCGCGCTCGCGCAGATGTTGCGCTCGTCGCTGCCGAACGGCTACGAGAGCCTCTACTTCGACCGCGGGGCGGGGGAGTTTCGCGGCGGCGTCGGCAAGTACATCGGTCGGCGCACGCCCGACAAGGTTCCTTCGTCCTACATGGACGAGCTTGATTACCAGGAGCCTCTGCCGTTCGAGTTTTTGATTTACGTCGCGACCGAGTCGGTCTGGAAGGCCGACACACGACGCTTCCGCGAATGCTTCCTCGCGGCGAACCGCGGGCGCGACTTCTTCGGCTTCATCAAGGCGACGGACGGGCTGCTGCACATACGCGGGCCAGAACGTCTCCGCGCCGCGCTCCGCTCGCTCGACGATCTAATGCGCGGGATTCAGAAGGAGTGCGGCGCGGAGACCGAGATCGTCCTCTTCTCAGACCACGGGATGAACCTCGAAGAGAACCGCCGCGCGCACCTTCAGACACACCTGCGCCGCTGCGGCTACGAGTTCACGGGCAATCTGAAGCGTCGTCCGCGCGGGCGTCGTCGCGTCGCCGCGCCAGCCTTCGGACTGTGCGGCTACGCGGCGCTCTACTGCGGCGAGGAGACGGACAAGTCGGAACTCGCCGACGCGCTCCGGCAGTTGGAGGGCGTTGACTTCAGCGTCTTCAGCGAAGACGAAGGCAAGGCCGCGACGGTGACGGGCGCGCGCGGCACGGCTGTCGTCGAGCGCGAGGAGCGAGGCGGCGAAGTCTTCTTCCGCTACTCGCAGCGAGACGGCGACCCGCTCCACCTCGCCGGTGTCGCGCGCGCGCTCGAAGACGAAGGATTGATTGACGGTCGCGGCTTCGCTTCGGACGCGGCGTGGCTTGAGCGAACGTTCAGGCACGAGTACCCGGACGCGCTCGCCAACGTGTTCGGGTCGCTGCACTCGCCGCGCGTGCGACACACGGCGGACGTGCTCGTCTCGATGCGCGACGGTTACTACTTCGGCGCGTCGCACTTCAGCCGCTTCTACCGCATCCTCGCCACGCACGGCAACGCCATGCGCCAAAGCTCGACCGCCTTCATGATGAGCACGCACCGCGACTTCCCCCAACACGTCCGCTCGACCGAGGCAAGACCCTTCCTCCGCGATTGACCTAAGGCTGCCGACGATATCGTGTCGGCCTTGCACGGTTTCGCATCCGACCGCTTCTCGCCGGCTCCGACATCCCGCAAAAAACTTACGCCTTCGGAACGAACGCGCCGGGGCCAGCGCCGCGGGCACGTGCCTTGCTCAATGCGCGCGCAGACAACTTTCAAACATTCTTCGCCGAGCGACACGCGCTCGCACGAAAAAAGAATCGCCCCGGCGTCGCCGACGCCGAAAGAGCAGACCGGAAGGAAGCCCGACATGAAAAGATTCACGCTCGCGCTGCTCGTCATCCCACTCGCTCTCCTTTTCCCGACGACGCCGACCGTCGAGCCGCAGTCGCGCCCGCGCGTCGTCTCGCCGAGAGCTGACACGCCCGCGCGCGTCGGCGATGAAGAGGTGGTTAAATCCGACGACGTTGTGAAGACGGACGTTGATCTCGTCGTCTTCGACGCGACGGTCTTGCAGAAGAAGACCGGGCGCGTCGTCGGCGGGCTGAAGAAGGAAGACTTCGTGCTGACCGAAGACGGCGTGCCGCAGCAGATCACGCACTTCAGCCAGAACAGCCTGCCGCTCTCCGTTCTGCTTTTGATTGACCGCGGCGGCTGCCTCGACCCGTTCGGCGAGAACGTCCGCCACGCGGCGCGCGAGGCGCTCGCGCGTCTGAAGCCTTCGGACGAAGTCGCGGTGATGGCCTACCACGATTCGGTTGATCTGGTTCAGGAGTTCACGCGCGACCGCGCCGAAGTCTCCGACGCGCTCGACCGCGTGCCCGGACACGACGAGGAGGCGAACCACTGTCTGAACCGCGCCTTCTACGACGCCGCGCACTACATGATCCGCGCGGGCAATCCCGTGGGCCGCCGCGTCATCATCGTCATCACCGGCGTGACGAGCAACTTCGACTGCGACGGCGGGCCTTCGGGCGCGGAAGCGAAGCGCGAGGTCTTCGAGTCGGGCAGCGTCGTCTGCGGGCTGATCCCGCGCACGGGCGAGCAGAAGGTCGAGAACGGCGTGATGCACGCGGCGACGGGCGTCGGTCGAATCTTCAAAGCGCCGGTGCTCAGCGTCAATAACCTCGCCGACGAGACGGGCGGCGAAGTCCTCGACGACAAGCCGGAGAACCTCGACCGGACGTTCGACACGCTCGTCGAACACCTGCGCTCGCGCTACAGCATGGGCTTCGTCCCGACCAACAGGAAGCACGACGGCACGGTTCGGAAGCTCCGGCTCAAGGTCTCGCCCGCGGTCGAAAAGGCCGAGGGCAAGCTCGCCGTCAAGTCGCGGCAGAGCTACATCGCGCCGCGAAGCTGAGTCGTCGCTTGACCGTCGGCGCGCGCGGCGCTTACAAAGGTCTCGATGAGCTTCGACACGTCCGCGGGCGTCGCCACGAGCGCGCCGGCAATCGAGACCTCCGACCTCGTGCGTCGCTTCGGCGACTTCACCGCGGTTGACCGCATCAACCTGCGCGTCGCGCGCGGCGCGTTCTTCGGTTTCCTCGGGCCGAACGGGGCGGGGAAGTCAACGACGATCAAGATGCTGACGGGCCTGCTCGCGCCGACCGCCGGGAGGGCGAGCGTCCTCGGACTCGACATCGCCGCGTCGCCGCTCGAAGTCAAGCGGCGAATCGGCGTCGTGCCCGAAGACTTAAATCTGTTCGAGCGCCTGACGGGCGCGGAGATGCTGGCGTTCACGGGCCGGATGTATGGACTCACGCGAGAAGACATCCGCACGCGCTCGCGCGAGCTGCTCGAGCTGATGGACTTGAACGGCGAGCCGCGCAAGCTCGTCGTCGAATACTCGCACGGGATGAAGAAGAAGTTGGCGCTGGCGTGCGCGCTGATTCACCGTCCCGAAATCCTCTTCCGCGACGAGCCGTTCGAGGGCGTTGACGCCATCGCCTCGCGCACGCTGAAGGACTTGCTCTCGCGCCTGACCGCGCGCGGGCTGACGGTCTTCCTCACGTCGCACGTCCTCGAAATAGTCGAGCGGCTTTGCACCGACATCGCGATCATCTCCGAGGGACGACTCGTCGCGTCGGGGCCGTTGGAAGAGTTGCGACGGGGCATCGCCGTCGGGGGCGAAGACGCACGCGGCGCGCTCTCGCTCGAAGACTACTTCATCAGGGTCGTCGGCGGCGCGCATGATGCGGACGCCGACGCGCTCCACTGGCTGACGTGAGTAACGGGCGGCGAAATCAGCAAGCCAAACGACGAACGGCTGAGTAACTTGCTTACTCAGCCGTTCGTCGTTTTAGTCGCTCTCGCTCGTTGCCGCGCGGGCCGGGCGGTTTTAGTTCGAGTCGCGCGGTGTCCGCTTCGAGACGGGCATCGAGACGGGCATCGAGACGGGCATCGAGACGGGCGGCGTGTCGGGCGTCGCGTCCGGCGAGAGCTTCCGCCAGACGCCCGGCGTGACGGCGGGGCGCACGGGCTTGGTCACGCCCTGTCCGCCCTTCGGCGTCTGGCTCCCGCTCGGCGTGCTCGACGGCGCGGCGGGCGTCGTTCCGGCGCCCGGCTGCTTCAGCGCGTGCTTCGCAATCGGCTTCTTCGCCGTCGAAGGGTGCGTCGGCGACGTGGGCGGCCCCTTCACGACCGGGGCCGAACTCTCCAGCGCCTCGATGTTGACGTAGAAGCGGAAGTGCCCGACCTTCTCGACGCCGAGGAGGAAGACCACGTCAATGGTCTGCCCCGGCGCGAGCGGATTGTCGAGCCTGATGATGTCTTCCTCGCCGTCGGACGGCGTCAGGCTGTTGTTCAGCCCGCCGCACTGCGTCTCATTCTCCAGGAACTCCTGCTCGTCCTGAAGCCCGAAGACGTGGATGTTGCCGCGGCCAGGAACTCCCGTGAGGTCTTCGCCGGAGGAGCTGCGGACGTGCAGGATGGCCTGCGGCTCGCTGGCGTCGCTTTCGTTCTGGCTGTTGACGGTCGTCACGTCAGCGACGCGGAAGCGCAGGCGCGAGATGAACGAGCCGCTGTTGTTCGTGATCTGGCGGCGGATGCGGAGCGTGCCCTGCGGCGCGCAGGTGTCCGGCGACTGGTCGCGCTCGCGGTTCGGCGCAAGCTCGCGCGCGACGGACGGCGCGGTCAGGTCGGAGCCGAACAGGGTGTTGCTGCTGACCGGACTCGAAGTGTTCTGCGGGCCGGGCGCGCCGAGGACGGGCGACGGGTTGTCGCCGACGTTCGTCGTCGGGTCGGTCGAGACCTCGACGAAGTCCGCCGCGTTGTCGTTCGTGTCCTGCACGCCGCCCGTCAGAGGCTCGCGGCGGACGAAGGCGTACTGCTGCGAACTGTCGCGCGTGTTCGGGAGCGGGTTGCCTTCGCTCAGAAGGTCGCAGGTGCCGCCCGTGCCGTTGTTGAAGCCGACGGCGTCGAGGCGGTGCGCGAGGTCGAAGGAGCTTGGGTCGGTCGTGTTGAAGAGTCCCACGTCAACGTCGCCCCCGATGGAATCGTCGTAAATCTGGTCGGGCGTCGCGGTCGTCTGCGGATTCTGGCTCGACCCGTCGCCCGCGGGGTACTGGCCGAGGCTGTAGTTTGAACCCGTGAGAAGGTAGTGGCCGTGGGCGGGGATGATCGTGCCGTTGGGTATCGTAGCGACGATCACCGGCGGGTCAACGCACGTCGCGCCGCGCCTGAGCAGAGTCCAGCCGCCGTCGGACTGCTCCACATCCGTGACGGAGATGTCGGTGTCGGTCGTGTTGTAAAGCTCGACGTACTCGTCGCCGTTGCCGGCGGACACTTCCGCGGCGGCGTTCGACCTGAAAGAGATGCCGGCGCCGGGGCCGGAGTTGCGAAGCTCGGAGATGACGACGCCGCGCGAGCCGGGGACGGGCGGGGCCTTCGGCTCGAAGTCGTAGGCGGTGACGTTGGGGCCGGTGTCGGAGTTAAAGCCGACGCCGATCTCGAAGTCGTCAACGTTGCCGACGAAGCCCGCCCAGTCGCTCGCCGCGCCGCCGCCGATGACGCCGCCGAGTCCGGCGACGATCTGGACGCCGCCGCTGCCCTCCGCGTTGACGATCTTCGCGTTCGGCTGCGCGGCGGTGATCGTGCGCAGCGGCTTGACGTTCGCGCCGGGGCCGGAGCCGGCCACGCCGCCGGTCGAGTACCAGCAGCCGTTGAAGGCGTCCCACGCCTGCCACGTGCCCGCTGCCACAGGCCCCTGCGGGTTCGACGGACAGAAGCCCGCGATCTGATACTGAGGCTCGAAGACGAGCTGGTCGTCCACCGTGCTGCCGCCGTTGTAATTCACGTCGAGGATGATGAAAGGGGCCTGCGAGCCTGCGCCGCCGATCTGGACGTATGTGTGATAGGTGAGCGCCGTCAGTTCGTTGCCGGCGGGAACCGCGTCCGGGGTCGGGTTCGGCAGCGCCGTGCCCGCGTAGTCGGGCTGGCGCAACTGCGCGGACGCGCCGCCGTCGGAGCCGACACTCAACTGCGCGCTGCCCCGGTTCAAGGGCGGCGGCGTCGGGCCGAAGACGAAATCAACCGAGGGCGTCGAGGCCGGCGTCGGCTGCGAGCCGGCGGTGGTCTGCGGCTGCCAGTCCTGAAGGTTGCCGGGATAGACGCTGACCGTCGTGACGATGGCGAGCACGACGACGCTTGCGAAGAAGACCGCGGCCAAGGCGGTCGGGATAATCACGAGGAGACGCTTCTTGTTCATAGGGGCGTGCCTTCCATCTTTGTTAGGGCTGACGGGTAAAACTTTTCGTCTGAGGGGGCAGGATTTTAGTGGGCTGCCCACGCCAGCGGTCGTAACGCAGCCGGCTTGCGTGGCCCGCGAGACGGGCCTTTGAGGAATGCGAAACGTCTTTGACTCAGGAACGACGCGAAATTAACACGCGCTGCCGAGTGCGTCAAACAAATTTTGTGAGACGCGCGGCGCGCGCGCTTCGCCCGTCCGGCCCGATTTTGCGGAGGCGGAGTTCAGACCGGCGGGGGCGCGACACTCTTTTGTTGCCGACGGCCAGCGGATGGGTTTTAATCTGTTCAAGACGACTTCTGTCCGGGACACCTTCGGCGTTGATGAATACTGAAAACGATTCCACAGGGGAAGACGGCGGACGACTGTTGAGGCGCTTCGGGCTGGTGCAGGCCACGGCGCTCAACATGTCGAACATGATCGGCGTCGGCCCGTTCATCACCATCCCGCTTTTGATGTCGGCGCTCGGCGGGCCGCAGGCGATGATCGGCTGGGTCATCGCCGTGCTGATCGCCGTCTTCGACGGGATGATCTGGAGCGAGCTGGGCGCGATGATGCCGGGTTCGGGCGGCTCGTACCTCTACCTGCGCGAGGCCTTCGGGCGCGAGACGTTCGGGCGGATGATGGCCTTCCTCTTCATCTGGCAGTTCATCCTGAGCGGGCCGCTCGAAATCGCTTCCGGCTACATCGGCTTCGCGCAGTACGCGGGCTACATCTGGCGGGGCCTCACGCCGACGGGGACGATCCTCATCGCCGTCGCCGTCGGCGTCGTCAACGTCCTGCTGCTCTACCGCCGCATCACCTTCATCGGCAAGCTCACGGTCGCGCTGTGGGTGGGGACTCTTCTGACGACGCTGGCCGTCATCGTCACCGGCGCGCTCCACTTCGACCGGCGCGTCGCGTTCGACTTTCCGCCGGGCGCGTTCAACTTCTCCGTCGGATTCCTGTTCGGACTCGGCGCGGCGACGCGCATCGGCGTTTACGACTACCTCGGCTACTACGACGTGTGCTACATCGCCGACGAGGTGAAAGACCCCGGTCGAGTCATCCCGCGCTCGATCATCTGGAGCGTCCTCGGCGTCGCGGTCATCTACTTCGCCATCAACCTCTCGGTCATCGGCGTCGTGCCGTGGCGCGACTTCGTGCCGGCGGACTTGCGGCCCGACTCGCAGTTCGTCGTCTCGATCTTCATGGAGAGGATTTACGGGCGCGGCGCGGCGACGCTGTTCACGGCGATGGTCTTGTGGACGGCGTTCGGCTCGGTCTTCGCGCTGCTCCTTGGCTACTCGCGCATCCCTTACGCCGCCGCGCTCGACGGGTATTTCTTCAAGGTGTTCGGTCGCCTCCACGCGTCGAAAAGGTTCCCGCACGTCTCGCTGCTCGCCATCGGCGTCATCTCGATTCTGTGCAGCCTCTTCTCGCTCGGCATGGTCATCGACGCGCTGATCACGACGCGCATCCTCGTGCAGTTCATCGGGCAGGTCTTCGCG
>DASRCS010000062.1:0-15196 GCA_035652995.1 Pyrinomonadaceae bacterium | reverse complement strand
CCACACGCCGGACGCGCGGGCCGCCGTCCGGGAGGTTCGGCGCGTGCTCCGGCCCGGAGGCCGCGCCGTCGTCATGCTCTACCACCGCGACTCGTACAACTACCGCGTCAACATCGGCGTGCTGCGACGGGTCGGCGCGCGGCTTCTGAAAACGGAAGCGGGCGTGCTGCTCGCGCACAGCCTGACTGGCGAGCCGGTCGAGAGTCTGCGCGAGCACGCCGCGCGTTTGAAGCAGGACGCGGGCGCGTACCTTTCGGCGGGCGAGTTCCTGAGTCGCAACACGGACGGCGCGGGCAACCCACTGACGCGCGTCTATTCGCGGCGCGACGCGCGAGAGCTGTTCAAGGATTTCTCGCGCGTCGAGTTCGCGGTGCATTTCCTGAACAAGCGTTGGCTGCCCGTCGTCGGCCCCGTGCTCCCGCGCTCGGTCGAGTCGCGCCTCGCTTCGCGCTGGGGCTGGCACCTTTGGATTTACGCGGAGAAGGGAAGGGAGTGATGAGTGACGAGTGATGAGTGATGAGTCGGAGGCGAGCCGTCTTAACTCATCACTCATCACTCGTCACTCATCACTCGTCATGAATGAGAAACATTCTCGTCACGGGCGGCGCAGGCTTCATCGGCTCGCATCTGGTCGGGCGTCTGCTCGGCGAGGGCGGTTGGCGCGTCTCCGTCGTTGACGACTTCAATGACTTCTACGACCCCGCGATCAAACGCCGCAACGTCGCGCCGCACGTGGGGCGCGACGACTTCACGCTCCACGAGGCCGACATCCGCGACCGCGCGGCGCTCGGGAGGATTTTCAGAGAGTCGCGATTCGACTGTGTAGTCCACCTTGCGGCGCGGGCGGGCGTTCGGCCCTCGCTCGCCGAGCCTGTGCTGTACGCCGAGACGAACATCACGGGGACGCTCAACCTGCTTGAGCTTGCGCGCGCGCGCGGCGTCCGGCAGTTCGTCTTCGGCTCGTCCTCTTCCGTTTACGGCGAGAACGAGAAGGTTCCGTTCGCCGAAGACGACCCCGTTTTCAAACCGATAAGTCCGTATGCCGCGACGAAGGCGGCGGGCGAGCTGCTGTGCCACACGTACTCGCACCTTTGGGGCCTGCGCTGCGTCTGCCTCCGCTTCTTCACCGTGTACGGCGCGCGGCAGCGGCCCGACCTCGCCATACACAAGTTCGCGCGGCTCATCAGCGAGGGCAAACCCATCCCGGTCTTCGGCGACGGCTCGACGCGGCGCGACTACACATACGTTGAAGACATCATCGCGGGCGTGCGCTCGGCGATTGACTACGAGGCGAGCATCTACGAGGTCATCAACCTCGGCGAGTCGCGCACGGTGAGTCTGGGCGAACTGATCTCGCTGCTCGAACGCGAGATCGGGCGCGGCGCGGTCATTGACCGACAGCCCCTGCAACCCGGCGACGTGCCGCGGACGTTCGCCGACATCTCGAAAGCCCGGAGGCTCCTCGGCTACGACCCACGGACGCCGATTGAAGAGGGCATCCGACGCTTCGTCGAGTGGTTCAAAAGAAACGATGAATGATGAGTGCGGAATGATGAATTGAAAGCCCAAGGCCCTTAACCTTCATCATTCATCACCCCGCACTCATCATTTCGGAGACTGCCATGAAGATTTACGACGAAGAGGAGACCGTCATGCGGCGACGCCCAGCCGCGCCGGTCGAGACGGAAGATTTGAGGGACGCGGAAGACGCGACGGTCGCGGCAAGCCCCGCCGCGACGCGCCCCGCGCCGGAGATTTCGCTCTTCCTGCCCGTCAAGGACGAGGCCGACAACCTCCGCCCGCTGCACGCGAAGATTGACGACGCGCTGGCCGCGCTCGGTCGCTCGGCGGAGGTCATCTACGTTGACGACGGCTCGACCGACGGCAGCCTCGAAGTGCTGCGCGGGCTGGCCCGCCTCGACCCGCGCGTGCGCGTCATCGCGCTGCGCCGCAACTACGGCCAGACCGCCGCGATGGCCGCCGGCATTGACGCCGCGCGCGGCGACGTGCTCATCCCGATGGACGCGGACCTTCAGAACGACCCGGCGGACATCCGCTCCCTACTCGAAAAACTCGACGAGGGGTTCGACGTGGTGTCGGGCTGGCGCAAGGAGCGCCAGGACAAGATGGTCACGCGCAAGATTCCTTCGGCGATTGCCAACTGGCTCATCTCGCTCATCGGCGGCGTCAAGCTCCACGACTACGGCTGCTCGCTGAAGGCTTACCGCCGCGAGTTCCTCAAAGAAGTAAAACTCTACGGCGAGATGCACCGCTTCATCCCGATCTACGCGAGTTGGGTCGGCGCGCGCGTCACCGAGATTCCCGTGCGCCACCACAAGCGCACGATGGGCAGGTCGAAGTACGGGCTGTCGCGCACCTTCAAGGTGATGCTCGACCTGATGACGATCAAGTTCATGGCCTCGTACCACACGAAGCCGATCTACGTCTTCGGCTTCTGCGGCTTCGGCGCGTTCACGCTCTCGCTGGTGGCGGGCGTGTGGGCGCTGCTGCGGAAGATCGAGGGCGAGTCCTTCATCCGCAACCCGCTGCTCGGCATCGCCGTCGTCATGTTCGCCGTCGGATTGCAGTTCATCCTCATGGGCCTGCTCGCCGAGATGCTCGTCCGCACCTACCACGAGTCGCAGGCCAAGAGCATCTACGCCGTCCGCGAGCGCATCGGCGTCGAAGACGAGGCCGAGCAATAAACGACTGCCGCCGGCTTCCGTCTGCCGTCCCCGCCGCACGCAAAATTTTTTCGGCGCGCGCCGCCAAACAACGGCGTGCCTTGTCCAGCAAACCCGACGCGTTCGCGCGCGCGCGCCGGCGTGTTGTATCTTTGCCGCGATGCGCGAAGAGTTGGAGGCGGTTTACGAGTCCGCGCGTGAGTGGAGCCGCGCGCACGATTATGCCGGGCACGACCCTTTCGACGCGCTCAATAGCCGCCTGTTCCGGTCAACGCCGTTCCGCCGCTCTCGCCTCGCGCGCCTCGCCTGGACGCAAGCCCTCAAGCGCTCGCCCGTCTGCCTCCGCCGCCTAGCTCTCGTCCCCCGCGGAAGAAACTCGAAGGGCACGGCGCTGTTCGCGCTCGCCGCGCTCTCCCGCTTCCGGGCGACGCGCGAGGCCGACCGTCAGCGCGAGGCGCAGGAGCACTGGCGCGAAGCGCGGGCGCTGCTCGGCGACTTGCTCGCGGCGCGCGTGGAAACTGAGAGCGGCGCTGCGTGGGGCTACAACTTCGATTGGCAGGGTCGCGCGTTCTACGCGCCGCTCGGCACGCCGACGCTCGTGCCGACGGCCTTCGCCGTCCGCGCGCTTTGCGAGGCGTGCGCCGCCTTCGACACGGACGCGCGCTCGGCGGCGGGCGGCGCGGACTATCTCGCGTACACCGAGGCCGCGCTGGCGGCGCGCGAGTTCATCGTCAGGGATTTGAACCGAAGCGACGAGACGGAGGACGAAGTCTGTTTCAGCTACACCCCGCTCGACCGCACGCGCGTCTTCAACGCCTCTCTGCTCGCGGGCGAGGCGCTCGCGCTGGTCGGCGCGCTGGCGTCGAACACTGCGTCTTTCGACCTCGCGCTCCGCTCCGCGCGTTACGTCGTCCGACGCCAGCGCCCCGACGGCTCGTGGGGCTACGGCGCGGACTCTTACCAATCCTGGGCCGACAACTTCCACACGGCCTTCGTCCTCACTTCGCTCGCGCGCTTCCTGCGCACGGCGGAAGGCAGCCCCGCGGCGCGCGGCTACACGAGCGCGGACGGCGAAGAGATCAGGCGCGCGATCCGGCGCGGCTACGAGTTCTGGCGCGAGCGCTTCTTTCTTGCGGACGGTTGGCCGAAATACTACCATCGCTCGGCGCACCCGGCGGACGCGCACTCGGCGGGCGCTGCCCTCGTCGCCTGCGCCGAGTTGATTGACATTGAGCCTGACGCGATTGACCTCGCGCGCCGCGTCGCGCGCTGGTCGGTGCGCGAGCTGTTCGACCGGCGCGGATTTTTCTACTACCAGAAGCGCCGGTTCCACACCGTCCGCACGCCCTTCATGCGCTGGTCGCAGGGCTGGATGATGTACGGGCTGGCGAGATTGTTGGAAGTGAGCGGCGAGCAGTAAGCAGTGAGCGGTGATCGGGTGATGGTCGGCTCGTGGATCCTTCTGACTGCTTACTGCTCACCGCTCACCGCTCACTATGAGAATCTGGATTGACCTCGCCAACTCGCCGCACGTGCCCTTCTTCCGCGCGCTCGTGCCGGAGTTCCGCGCGCGCGGGCACGAGGTAGAGACGACGGCGCGGAGGTTCGCGCAGACGGTCGAGTTGGCCGAGGCCGCGGGCTTCGAGCCGGCGGTGATCGGCGGGCACGGCGGCGGTCGCCTGTCGGGCAAGGCGTCGAATCTGTTCGGGCGCGCGTGGGCGCTCGCGCGTTGGGCGCGTGGCCGCGGCTTCGGCCTTGCGGTCAGTCACAACTCTTACTCGCAGGTGGTCGCCGCAAGGCTCTTGGGGATGCGCGCGGTGACGCTGATGGACTACGAGCATCAGCCCGCGAACCACGTCGCGTTCCGGCTCGCCTCGCGCGTCGTCGTGCCGGAAGCTTTTCCCGAAGACGCGCTCCGGCGTTTCGGCGCGCGCGGGTCGAAGGTTCGGCGCTACCGGGGCATCAAGGAGGACGTTTACCTCGCGGACTTCGCGCCCGACCCGAAGTTCGCTGACCACTTGCGCGAGCGGTTCAATGTTGACGACGCGCGCGACACGCTCGTCGTCGTCCGCCCGCCCGCGAGCGAAGCGCTGTACCACCGATTCGAGAACGAGTTGTTTGAAGAACTGCTCGCGCGTTTGATCGCAAGCCCCCGCGCGAAGGTCGTGCTGCTCGCGCGCGGCGACGCGCAGCGCGACTCTCTGGCCGCGCGGTTCCGCTCGGACAATCTCGTCGTGCCGCGCGCGGCGCTCGACGGCTCGAACCTGATCGCCGCGGCGGATTTGGTGGTCAGCGCGGGCGGCACGATGAATCGCGAGGCCGCGGCCTTGGGCGTCCCCGCCGCGACCGTCTATGCGGGGCGCTGGGCCGCGGTTGACGAGCAACTCGTGCGCGAAGGCCGGCTCAAGCGCATCGCCACGCGCGAAGATTTGGAGAGCCTGCGGGTCGAGAAGAAAAAAGATTCATCGCCGCGCCGCGCCGTCGGCGTGCGCGAAGAGGTCGCGGGGTTGATTCTCGATTGAAGTGCAACAGTTGAAGAGTGACGAGCGGTGAATGATGAAAGACGAGTGACGGGAAGCGCGTGGCAACTTCTCTACGCATACCAGACATCACTTGTCACTGCTTCCGTATGATGGCCGAGCGTTCGGAAAAGTTGAGCGTTGACTTGAGCGGGGTGCGTGCGGCGGCGCGCGCGCCGCGCTGGGTCGTGCCCGCGGTGAAGGCGGCGCTCGTGGCGGCGGACGTGTGCGTCGCGGTCGCGTCGTTCGTCGCGGCCTTCGTTCTGCGCGAGGGCGGGCCGGTGGTCGAGCGCTTCGACGCGCGCGGCCTTCTCTGGCAGGCGCATTTTCAGCCTTACGCGGCGCTGCTGTGGTTCGTCGTCGCGGTGCGGCTGCTCTCGTTTGCTTACTTCGACCTCTACCGTCTGCGCGGCGAGTTCTCGTACCTCGACGAGTGCGTGCGCGTCTTCCGCGCGACGGCGGTCGGGACGCTTTTGATCGTCGCGTGGGCGTTCCTGTATCGCGGCGGGTTCCAGTTCCGCGCCTTCTCATACGCGCGCGGCGTCTTCGTCTTCGACTTCATCCTCGCGCTCGCGGCCTACGCGGCCTTGAGGCTCGCGACGCGGCTCGCGCAGAACGCGGTCAGACGTCGCGGCGTGAACCTGATTCCGACGCTCGTCGTCGGGCGCGGGCGCGAAGCCGCTCTGTGCGTGCGCGAGATGAGGGAGCGGCGCGAGCTGGGCTACCGCGTGATCGGCGTCGTCGAGACGGGCGCAGGCCGCGGCGACGCGGTGCGCGAGTTCGAGGGCGTGCCCGTCGTCGCGGACGTGCGGGGACTCGCCGACGCGATTCGCGAGACGGGCGCGAACGAAGTCATCATCACAGACCCGAACGTTCCGGGCGACCTGCTGTTCGACGCGATGATGCGCGCGGGGCGCAGGCGCGGCGTCGAGTTCCGCGTCGCGCCCGGACTCTTCAACAGCCTGCCGCGCAAGACCGAGATTGACCAGATCGGCGTGCTGCCCGTCGTCACGCTCTTCCGCGAGCCTCTGTCGCAGAGCGCGCGCCTCTTGAAGCGCGCGTCGGACTTCTTCGTCGCCGCGCTCGCGCTAGTCGTCCTCTCGCCGCTGTGGATTCTCATCGCGATACTCATCAAGCTCGATTCGCGCGGCGCGATTCTCTACAAGCAGGAGCGCGTCGGGATGGACGGGCGCATCTTCCTCTTCCTCAAGTTCCGCACGATGCGCGCAGGCTCGGACGACCACATCCACCGCGAGTACCAGCGCCGCTACATCGAGGGCCGCCCCGACACGAACCTCGGCGACAACGCGCGCCCCGTCTATAAACTCCACGACGACCCGCGCGTGACGCGCACCGGGCGCTGGCTCCGGCGCACGAGCCTCGACGAACTGCCGCAACTCCTGAACGTGCTTCGCGGAGACATGAGCGTCGTCGGCCCGCGCCCGCCGATTCCCTACGAGGTCGAAGCCTACGAGCTTTGGCACCGGAAGCGGCTCGACATGAAGCCGGGGATGACGGGGCTGTGGCAGGTGTCGGGGCGCAACCGCCTCTCGTTCGACGAGATGGTCAGGCTCGACCTCTTCTACATCGAGAACTGGTCGCTCTGGCTCGACATCAAGATCATGCTCCGCACGCTGCCCGTGCTTTTGCGCGGCGAGGCGTACTGAAAAAGTGATGAGTGATGAGTGATGAGTTGAGAGCGGGTAACATTGATGAGGGTTTATTGAGCGAGCGGCCCGCGGCGACAGGCCACTCATCACTCATCACTCATCACTCATCACTAACCCTCTGGCTCGAACGCGCGACGGTCGCGTGCCTGTTTCTGTTCGCGTTGGCCGCGCCGCACTCGATTGCCGTCGGGCAGGGCGCGTGGATGCTGGCGATGCTCTGCTGGGTCTTGCGCTTCGCGTTTCGACCGCGACCGAAGATTTATCGCACGCCGGTTGACCCGTGGCTGCTCGGTTTCTTCGTCCTCACGTTCCTGACGGCGCTCACTTCTTACGACCCGGACGTTTCGATAGGCAAGCTGCGCGCGGCGAGCCTCTTCACAATCGTTTACGTCGCGGCGGAGAACGTTCGCGACCGACGCGTGCTGCGCGCGCTCGCGCTGACGCTCGTCGCCTCGTGCGCGCTCGGACTCGTCCACACGTTCGGCGTCTTCGCCGTCGGCCACGGCGTCAAGGTGCGCGCGCTCGCCGCCGACAGCCCGCTGCGCGCGGCGGGAGTCGAGGAGGGCGACACAATCCTTTCGGTTGACGGCGTTGATGTCTCGACGCCCGAGCAGGTCGAGCGCGAGATCAGGACGGAGCGACCTTCCGCTGACCGGACGTATCGGTGGACGGACAACTCGATAGCCTGCGCGTGGGACGAGCGCGCGGCGTGCGTGCGCGTCTATCGGGCCGAGGTCGTGCCGGCTTACAAGGTCGCGCGCGACGCGCTGCGCGTCGGCGACACGCCGGAGTCGAGGCTCGGCATCGGCGCGTGGTCGCGCGGGCGCGACGAGCGGGCGAGCGGGTTTTACGGGCAATACCAGACTTACTCCGAGGTGCTGCAACTCATCGCGTCGCTCGCGCTCGGAATGCTCGTCGCTTTGCGGCGGAGGTTAAACCTAAAGGGCGCGCTGCTCGCGTTGGCGCTCGCGGGGATGTGCGGCGCGCTGCTTTTGACGCTGACGCGCGCGTCTTGGGCAGGGTTTCTCGTCTCCGCCCTGACCATCACGCTCGTCGGCGCGAGTCGAAGGACGCTGCTCGTCACGGCGGGCCTGGGCGTGCTGCTCGTCGTCGCGGGTCTTTTCGTTCTTGAGCAGAAGCGACAGGTCGGATTTATAGACACGCGCGATCAGTCAACCACCTGGCGGCTGATGGTCTGGCGCGACGGCACGCGGATTCTGACGAGCAGCCCGCGCAACCTCGTCGTCGGCGTCGGCATGGACTCGCTCAAGCGGCACTGGCGCGAGTGGGGGATGTTCGATCAGGGGCGGCAGCCTTGGGGACACCTGCACTCGACGCCCTTGCAGATCGCGTTCGAGCGCGGCGTGCCGACGCTCTTCGTGTGGGTCGCGTGGCTCTTCGTTTACGCGCGCACGCTCTGGCGTGTGCTGCGGCGCGGGGCGTTCGAGAGTTGGGTCGAGCGCGGACTCGTGCTCGGCGCTCTGGGCGGACTCGCCGGATTCGTGACCGGCGGACTCGTGCATTACAACTTCGGCGACTCGGAGGTCGTCATGGCCTTCTACTTCATCATGGGCCTCGCGCTCGCCGCCGAAAGACTCACGCGGCCAGCCGCGCGCGCGGGAAGTCTGAACGCCGCGCCGCACTCACTCCCAATCAGTTAGGCCAACTCGTCAGTCGGGTCAACACGTCAAGCCGCTTACTTCAACCCGTCAACAAGATAGAGGCCGCTGACGACGCGGAAGTAAGTGTAGGCGTAGGCGCGAGCGTCGGGCGTGATGCGGGGCGGCGTCAGGAAGAGAAGGCCGGTCGAGCCTAAGGTTGATGAGTTCGGGCATGACTAGAGGGGTTGCGCTGGCGACGGCGCAACCCCTCTGCAACTGCGGACGGCGTCTGTCGGGTCAGGTGGTCGAGCCGGAGTCGGCCAACTGGAAGAAGGTCGTGGACTCCAGCACGTCAACCGGGAAAGAGACTTCCGGCTCGACGAACTCTTTTAAAGCCCTCGGCTCCTCCTGAGCCGCTTCGCTGGCGTCGGGCTGGGGCCGCTTCTGTTCAAACTCCATCTGCTAATCTCCTCCGTGGGTGAGCGCCGCGGGGCGCGTCCGTTTTGATTCAGGCGAAGAACTTCGGCGAGCCGTCCAAGTTCTTTGTCGCGCGCCGGGCGTCATGCTGGCCGGCGGCTCTGCGTGCCGCGCCGGCGCTCGCGGCGTTTGAAGTTCGGCGGCGCGCGTCGGAAGGCAGGTCTTTCACGTGCGAGGCGACACGGCTTGTCGTTCCCCCGGCTTGTTTTATTGCGTCGAGCAATCCCCGCGCGGCGATTCTAATATCGCTTCGGCGCGGATGTAAACACTATTTTCCCGGGGCAGGACTCCGGCGTGCGAGGTCTTGACCTCGGCTGCGGGCGGGTCAGCCGCCGCACGCGACCGCGGGCGAATAAATTCGGGCGATTCCCGCGCGACGGCTTTTCCCCGGCGGAAGCCCCTTTGCTTGACACTACTTAACCGCGCATTTATCATCCTTGTTTTCGGCTGAGGCCGGCGGACGTGTCTGTGTAGTTATGTTCGAGTCTCTTTCAGACAAGCTGAAGCGCGCGCTCAAGAACCTGCGCGGCGAGGGTGTGCTCACGCCCGCGCACGTTGACGCCGCGCTGCGCGAAATCCGCCTGGCGCTCCTCGAAGCCGACGTGAATTACAAGGTCGCCAAAGACTTCATCGCGTCGGTCAAGGAAAAGGCCGAGGGGCAACAAGTCTGGCAGGAACTGAAGCCTTCGGAGCAGGTCGTCAAGATCGTCTTCGACGAGCTGGTCGAGCTGCTCGGCGGGACTTCGTCGCGGCTGGTCTTCACGAAGACCGTCCCGAACGTCGTGATGATCGTCGGCCTGCAAGGTTCGGGCAAGACGACCTCGACGGGCAAGATCGCGATGTGGCTCGCGAAGAACCAGCAGCGCAAGCCGCTTCTCGTCTCGACCGACGTGAACCGCCCCGCGGCGCGTGAGCAGCTCAAAGTCATCGCCAAGGCCACGGGACAGTCAATCTTCGAGAAGCCGGAGTCGAACGACCCCGTGGAGCTTGCGCGCGAGGCGTACAAGCACGCCCAGCAGACCGGCTACGACACTCTCCTGATTGACACCGCGGGCCGCCTGCACATTGACGACGAGTTGATGGAAGAACTCGTCAAGATTAAAGGCGAGACCCGGCCCGTGGAGATTCTCTTCGTCGCCGACGCGATGACGGGTCAGGACGCGGTGCGCTCGGCTGAGGAATTTCACCGCAGGGTCGGCATCACGGGCGTCGTGCTGACGAAGATGGACGGCGACGCGCGCGGCGGCGCGGCGCTCTCGATCAAGCAGGTGACGGGGCAGCCCGTGAAGTTCGTCGGCGTCGGCGAAAAATACGACGCGCTCGAACCCTTCTACCCCGACCGTATCGCGCAGCGCATCCTCGGCATGGGCGACGTGCTCTCGCTCATCGAGGAGGTGCAGGCCAAAGTTGACCAGGACGAGGCCGAGGCGCAGCTAGAGAAACTTCAGAAGAACAAGTTCACGCTCGACGACTTCCGCGGGCAACTGCGTCAGGTCAAGCGGCTCGGCTCGTTCTCGAAGATCATGAAGCTCCTGCCCGACCAGTTGCTCGGCGGCATGGGGATGCCGCAGCTCGACGAAGAGCAGTCGGCGGAGATGGAGCGGCAACTCAAGCGCACCGAGGCGATCATTGACTCGATGACGAAGGATGAGCGGGGCGACCACCGGATACTCAACGCGAGCCGGCGGCGGCGTGTCGCGCGCGGCTCCGGCACTTCGGTGACGGAGGTCAACCAGCTCATCAAGCAGTACGTCGAGATGCGGCAGATGATGCAGCAGCTCTCGCGCTCCGGCCTCTTCGGCGGCGCGGGCGGAGGCGGAGGCGGCATCAAGGGCCGACTGATGCGCCGCGCGGCGGGGATGATGGGAATGCCCGACGTGAGCGGCATGATGGGCGACGGCGGCGGCGACGCGGGCCTCCCCGCGGGCTTGCCCGCAGCGCCCGGCCACAGAAAGAAGAAGAAGCCGCGGCACAAGAAGAAACACAGAGGTTAGAGGTCGGAGGTCAGAGGTCAGTTAAAGGCAAGCCCTCTTACTGACCTCTGACCTCCGACCTCTGATCTCTAGCCTTTGGAGGTTGAATGTTAGCAATCAGACTGATGCGCATGGGCGCGAAGAAGAGTCCTTCGTACCGCGTGGTGGTGAAGGAGAAGCTGTCGAAGCGCGACGGCGCTTACGTCGAGAACGTCGGGTTCTACAACCCGACGCGCGAACCCGCCGAGATTCGTCTCAAGATGGATCGCGTCAACTACTGGATCGGGCGCGGCGCGCAGCCGACCGACACCGTCCGCCAGTTGATTCGCCGGCAGGCGAAGTCAGCCGAGGCCGCGCAGCCGGAAGCTTAAAGGGCAGTCGCCAGTCTGAAGTCTGAAGTCAAGACAGCACATCGTCCCGCTTTGCTCTTGACCCCAGGCTCCAGACTCCAGACTTTATGAGAGAAGCCGTCGAATTGATCGTCAAGCATCTGGTGCGCGAGGCCGAAGAGGTTGACGTGCGCGAGGTGGAGCGCGACCGCTCGACGACCGTCATCGAAATCCGCGTGGCGCAAACCGACGTGGGCAAGGTCATCGGCAGGCAGGGGCGCACGGTGAAAGCCTTGCGCTCGCTGCTGCACGCGGCGGGGCAGAAGCACAACCGCCGCTACATCCTCGAAATCGTCGAATGAGCGGCGCGGAACGCGCAGACGAGGCGGGCGGGCGCGGCACTGGCGATGACGGTCCGAACGCGGTCGAGTTGGTGGCGGTCGCGCGCGTCGCGAAGCCGCGCGGCGTCGGCGGCGAGGTCGCGGCGGACTTGCTGACGGACTTCCCCGAACGCTTCGACCGACTCGCGGGGTTGATCGCGGTCTTCCCCGACGGCACTCGACGCAGGCTCGCGCTCGAAGGCCACTGGATGCACGGCGACCGCGTGGTTTTGAAATTCGAGGGCTTCGACTCGCCGGAAGATTCGGCGGCGCTCGCGGGCTGCGTGTTGGCCGTGCCGGAGGCGGAGGCGGTCAAGCTTGAAGAGGGCGAGTTCTACGACTGGCAGTTGGAAGGCTGCCGCGTCGAGACGGTCGAGGGCAGGGAAGTCGGCACCGTGCGCGAGGTTTTGCACACCGGCGGCGAAGCGCCCGTCCTCGTCATCCGCGACGACGGCGGGGTTGAAAACTTAGTCCCGCTCGCCGAGAGCATCTGCGTCGAGATTGACGTGGGGCGCAGGCTCATCCGCGTTGACGCGCCGGAAGGGCTGTTGGAATTTTAGATTTTGGATTTTAGATTTTGGATTGGGCGCGCAGAGTTGAGGCCGCGCCGGTTCAAAGCCTAATAATCCAAAATCCAAAATCTAAAATCCAAAATGAAGTTTGACATCATCACGATCTTCCCCGACTTCTTCCGCGGGGTGTTCGACTTCGGCATCGTCAGGCGCGCGCGCGCCGCGGGGCTGGTCGAGGTCGCGGCGCACGACCTGCGCGCCTGGACGCGCGACCGGCACAAGGTCGTTGACGACAGGCCGTTCGGCGGCGGCGACGGGATGGTCTTGAAGCCGGAACCGATCTTTGAGGCGGTCGAATCTCTGGCGGGCGCGGGCGACGCCGGGAGTCTGCGCGCGGCGGGCAAGCGCGTCGTGCTTCTCTCGCCGCAGGGCCGCGTGCTGACGCAAGGGCTGGCCGCGGAGTTTGCGAAGACGGAACACGTCGTCGTCATCTGCGGTCGCTACGAGGGCGTTGACGAGCGCGTGGCCGAGCGGCTCGCGACCGACGAGGTCTCGATTGGCGACTACGTGCTTTCGGGCGGCGAGCCGGCGGCGGTCGTCCTCGTTGACGCGGTCGCGCGGCTCGTGCCGGGCGCTCTGGGCAGCGAGACTTCCGCGTTGAACGAGTCGTTCTCCGAGGGCCTGCTCGACTTCCCGAACTACACGCGCCCCGTCGAGTTCCGCGGCGCGCGCGTGCCGGAGATTCTCACGGGCGGCCACCACGCCGAGGTCGCGCGCTGGCGACGCCGCGCGGCGCTCCGCAAGACGCGACGCAACCGGCCAGACCTCTTCGAGCGGCTCGCGCTGAGCGAAGAGGAGCGCGCGTCGGTCGAGCGGGAGGAAGAGGATTGATTGGAAGCTGTTAGCTATTAGCTGTTGGCTGTTAGCTTTCGGCTTCAGACATAAGACATAAAAGCTAAGGCTGTCAGTCAGCAGACAAGGCTAAAAGCTAAGAGCCAACAGCTAACAGCTCGCATTTGAGGTGACATCATGAATCGCTTGGACAGTGTTGACAGGGCGCAGTTGAGGACGGACATCCCGGAGTTCGAGCCGGGCGACACGGTGCGCGTGCACGTGCGCATCAAGGAGTCGGAGACGAAGGAGCGCCTTCAGGCGTTCGAGGGCGTGGTGATCGCGCGCAAGGGCGACGGCGTGCGCGAGACCTTCACCGTGCGTAAGGTCAGCTTCGGCGTCGGCGTCGAGCGCATCTTCCCCGTGCACGGCCCCATCGTCGGCAAGGTGGAACTCGTCCGCCGCGGTCGCGTCCGCCGCGCGAAGCTCTACTACCTCCGCAGCCTCCGCGGCAAGGCCGCACGCATCCGCGAGCGCGACACGCGCCAGGCCGACGCCGGCAGCAGCGGCCAGGCCCAGGGCGCTTCCGCCTCGAACAAGAGCAAGTAAGGCAAGTGATGAGTGATGAGTGATAAGAAGAGCCGAACACGGCTTCTTATCACTCATCACTCATCACTCATCACTTCTTCATGGCTCGCCAGAAACGGCAGTCGCTCATCCACACGCTGTTCGAGGAGGAGGCGCGCGCCGCGGGCTTCGCGCGGGTCGCGGGGCTTGACGAGGTCGGGCGCGGGGCGCTCGCCGGCCCGGTGGTCGCGGCGGCGGTGATACTCGATCCCGCGGCGGCGCTGCCCGAAGGACTCGACGACTCGAAGAAGCTCACGGCCTTGCAGCGCGAGCGCATCGCGGAGGAGTTGCGGCGGACTTCCGTTTGCTACGCCGTCGGGCAGGTCGAGCCGGAAGAGATTGACGAGACGAACATCCTCGTCGCCACGCGGCGCGCGATGTTGCAGGCTCTGGAGAAGCTGCAACCGTGCGCCGATTTTCTTTTGATTGACGCGATCCCGCTGCGCGAATCAACCCTGCCGCAGAAGGCGATCATCCGCGGCGACTCGGCCTCGGCCTCAATCGCCGCCGCCTCCGTCATCGCGAAGACCTACCGCGACCGGCTCATGCGCGAGTACGACGCGCAGTTCCCCGCCTACGGCTTCGCGCGCCACGTCGGCTACGGCACACGCGAGCACTGGGCGGCGCTCCGGCGGCACGGCTGCTGCCCGATTCACCGCCGCTCCTTTCGGGGCGTGCTTCCCGAAGAAGAGAAGGCGGAAGTCGTCGGCCCGGATAAATCGGAATAAACGAAAGATGCCGCGCACGCGCCCACCCGTGCGTGCGTGGCATCTCCGGCACAGCCCGCCAACCCCCCCGGCGGACGTGCGCGGAGCGCGGCCCACCCATCCGCGCTCCGTCAACGCAGGAGCCGCGCGACCTCCGCTGCCACGCGCCCTATGTCCTGCGGCTTTCTGAGAAATAAGTCCGCGCCCGCGTTCAAAGCTTCCGCCTCGACTTCACTCGCCGACACGACGACGACCGGCGTGCTGCGTCGGTGGGCGAGAGAACGCGCCCGCCGCGTCAACTCGATTCCGTCAGAGCCGGGCAAAAGGTTGTCGAAGAGTAAGAGGGCGTAACTCTCCCCGCCTTCGAGCCGCGCGAGCGCCGTCCGCCCGTCGGCGCAAGCCTCGACGCGCCAGCCTTCGCGCTCAAGCGTCTCCTTGACGGCGAGCCTTATCGTGTTGTCGTCTTCGGCATAAAGAATTGTGAGGCGCATGTGCTATATTCCTGCGCGTTCCAGTCTTTGAAAACCGGGCAACGGGTCGGATGCGAAGCGAAAGCTCACCCTCAAAGGAGAGATGAGCATCGCCGTTGAGCATGAGAGGTTCATACTCACGGCGAAAAGGTTACGCAAGCACACATTACCATTATATAATGGTAATCGCAAGGTTCCGTTGCTGCCTATCTCATCAGGAGACCGTGCCTGATGGGGAGGAAGCCGCGCATCAAGCCGGAGCGCCTGTCAGAGAAGCTGCGCCAGATAAGAGAGGCGTTAGGACTTTCTCAGTCCGAAATGTGGAGTCGTCTCGGAGTCGAAGACCTTATTTGGTCGAAGCAGATTTCGACATATGAGTTAGGGACGAACGAGCCTCCGCTGCCCATTCTCCTGCG
>DASRCS010000061.1:0-6887 GCA_035652995.1 Pyrinomonadaceae bacterium | reverse complement strand
GTCAATCGTCAGGTCTTGGCCGCGCGCGTCAACGCGCACGTCGAGGAGTGATTCGAGGTACTTGATGTTCTGGTCGTGGACGCCGAAAAGCGTCTCGACCGCTCGCGGCGGAAGCTCGATCTTCTTCAAAAGTCGCTCTCGTCTCCTTGTCGCGGGGGAGGCCCGGAACGGTCGCGGGCCGTTTGAATGAAGGGCGGGGCAAATCGCTTTCTCATGCTGAAAGCGACGCTACAACAACGCGCGGCGGGGTGTCAACGGAGTCGGCGAAGACGCGTGCGGGCGGGCGTGAATTTCGAGGGCCGAGCGCGCGGAGACAGACGCCGCCGCGCCTTGACACGTGCGCGACCGCTCCCTATACTTTTCGCTTTGCGCACGAGGGCAAATTCCCGACAGTGCGCTCCGGGTTTCAATTAAACAGGAAGTAAGTTCAGACGGAGTTAAAGAAAGAGATGCCGAATCACAAGTCAGCCGAGAAGCGCGTGCGCCAGAACGAGAAGCGGCGCGAGATCAACCGCGGCCACCGCGGCAAACTTCGCACGGGAATCAAGAAGCTCCGCGCCTCGCTCGAAGGCGGCGACGCGGGCGCGACGCAGGCGCTCCTGCCGCAGACGATTTCCCTGATTGATAAGGCCGTGCAGAAGGGCGCGCTCCACCGCAACGCCGCGGCGCGCTACAAGTCACGCCTGACGCTGCGCGCCAACGAGCCGGCGCAGAAGTAAGCGAACCGCTTTTAAATGCAGGACACGCGGGGCGGGCCGAATTGAATCGGCCCGCCCCGCTTTTTTCCGCCCGCCGCGGCGAGACGAGGTGACGCGTGGCTGACTTTTGCGGACAGTCTTTCGTTGATGACCAAGAGGTCGAGGAACTTCTCCGAAGATTCGAGTCGTGCGAGCTTGCGCCGTCGCAGTTCAAGCACCGCGAGCACCTGACCGTCGCGCTCTGCTACCTGCTCCGGCTCTCGGACGGCGAAGCGCTCGCGCGCATGAAGCAGAGCCTGTTCCGTTTCGTCGAGGCACACGGCATCAACCCCAGCCTCTACAACGAGACGCTGACGGTCTTCTGGCTGAAGCGCGTGCGCGCCTTCGTCGAAGCCGAAGGCGGACACCGCGCGCTGGCCGAACTGGCGAGCGCGCTCGCCTCGGAGTGCGGCGACTCGCGCTTAGTCTATGAGTATTTCAGTAAGGCCCTCGTTGATTCGGAGGCGGCGAAGAAGGGCTGGGTCGCGCCCGACCTGAAGCCTCTGGACTTCTGAAACGCCCTTCTCCGGTCGAGACAGACGGCCAGTGATTCCCTGCCTTCTAAGCCGACAGCTCGCAGACGAGCATTTCGAGCTGCGTGCGAGCGCCCTTCTCGCCGCCGCCTCCGAGCGAGGTTTTGATGGCGAGGTCTGCCTCGGCGATGCGGCGTATGCGGCGCGCGAGTTCGTCGGAGTCTGTGCGGCGGGCGGTCGCGAGGAAGCCGGCGCGCTTGCCCTGCGGCATCGGGACGAGCCGGAAAACTTCGTCGTTCGGCGCGCCGCGCGACATCAAATCCTTGGCGAGCGCGAGGCGGTGGAAATTGCTCGCGAGCAGGCCGATGAGCATGACCGGCTCCGCGCCGTCGTCTAAAAGTTTTCGCAGGGTTTCGAGCGCGCGCCTGCGGTCGCGGGCGATGAGCTGATCCGTGAGGTCGAAGTTTGAAAGCTCGCGCGAGCGCCCGACGAGCGCGTCAACCGACTCGATGGAGATGTAGCCGCCGGGCAGCGCCGCGGTCGCCAGCTTCTCAAGCTCGGTCGCCAACTGGCGCACGCTCGCGCCCGTCAGCGCGATGACGTGCCGGAGCGTCCGCTCGTCCGCGTTCGCGCCGAGGTGCTTGAGCCTGTCCCTGGCCCACGCGGCGAGTTCCGAGTCTTCGAGCGGCGCGAACTCGACGCTCGTGCAAGACTGCATGAGAGTCTTGCTGAGCTTGCGGCGCTTGTCGAGTTCGCCGGCGGCGAAGATGACGACGGACGTTTCGGCGGGCCGCGCGACGTAGCGTGCGAGCGCCTCTTCGTCCTCCTCGCGCAGCTTCGAGAAATCCGTGACGCGCACGACGCGGCGCGCGGTCATCATGGGAAGTTGCTCGGCGGCGGCAATCGCGTGCTGCACGTCCGACGAGGCGAGGCTGAAACTCGTCTCGTTGAACTCGCGCAGCGCCGCGCCCTTCAAAGCCGCGTCCGTCACGGCGCGCACAGCCGCGTCGCGCAGGTAACTCTCCGGCCCGAACAGGAGGTACAGCGGCTCGACCTGCCCGCCCTTCAGCCTCCGCCACAACTCTTCTCGCTTGATCGTGCCCATAAAGCTTTCAGCATTCAGCGGTCAGCAGTCAGCCAGAAGCAAAATGCTCGTTGCTCGTTGCGCGTCGCTTCCCTTCTTTCTTCTCCTGCGACTAATCATTTTCATCTCAAGGCTGAAAAAGCTGAAAGCTGAGTGCTGAACGCCGAACGCTTCTTCACGGCTCGTCGTTGACGCCGAAGCCGTTAATGAGCGTGGAGACGAGGCTCTCGGCGAAGCTGCGCGAGAGGCGCTCGACCGCGGGGTCTTCCTCGTTGAAGAAGGTGCGCGGGTCGTCGGTGAACTCGTACTCGCCGCGGAAGACGTAGTTCTGATTGTCGTAGAGGACGCGGTTCGTCACCTGGTCGCGCACCGTGACCGCCGCCGTGACCGTGACCTCGAAGATGCGCGCGCGCCCCTGGCTGTCGAGCAGCACGCCGTAGAAAGAGAAGCCCTTGATCGTGCCGTCAACGACCGCGTCCGCGCCCTTCGGGTCGCTCTGCACCTTCAGCCCCTTGCCGCGCTTGACGATCTCGTTCATCACGGCCCTCGTGAACCGCTCCTCGACCTTGTAGCGCAGCGCCTGATTCTGGAACGCGGGCACGGCAATCGTGCGAACGTGGTCGGGCATCCCCGACTTCGTCACGGGCTTGTAGCCGCCGCAGCCGCGGAAGCCGGCAGCCGTGAAGACGACGCAGAAGAGCGCGAGCGCGCGAAAGATTTTGAAGGAGGGGCGCAAAGGATGGTTCATTGTCACTCGAAAATTTCGGAGCAAACAGGATGAAGCACGATACGACATGAGGGCGACAGGTGACAAGCGCCGGATCGCGAGCGTTGCCCGCCGAGCTACGATTCGCGACAACAAGCGATGAGTACCGGGCGAAGAGAAAAAGCACCCGGCCTGTCGTCCGTTCGCAACTCCGCTCTTCCCACCTCGCGCGCTCACGCTTCCAACATCCCGGCTTTGATTGCGTCGGCTATCTTCACCGTCTCGATTGCCGCGCGCACGTCGTGGACGCGGACGATGGAAGCGCCGTTCAGAACCGCCGCCGTGACCGACGCCATCGTGCCGTGGACGCGCTTGTTGACGGGCGCGCCGCCGAGCAGGTGGCCGATGAAAGACTTGCGCGAGGTGCCGACGAGGATGGGGAAGTCGGGGAACATTTGAATGAGCTTTGGGAGCTTCGCGATCAGCTCGACGTTCTGCTTCTGCGTCTTGCCGAAGCCGATGCCGGGGTCGAGGACGATCTTCTCGCGCTTGACGCCGCGGCGCTCGGCCTCCGCGATGCTCTCGCGCCAGCCGCGCGCGACCTCCGCGATGATGTCGGCGACCGGCTCCTGTTTGTGCATCGTCTCGAACGTGCCGCGCGAGTGCATCAGTATCAGGCCGGCGTCGTAGCGCGCGGCCACGTCGGCGAGCGCCGGGTCGAAACGCAGGCCCGAAATGTCGTTGACGATCTGGACTCCGGCGCTCAAGGCGACGGCGGCGACCGAGGCCTTCGTCGTGTCAATCGAGTAGGGGCCGGAGTGGATGAGCTTTATCATCACGTCAACGTACTTTTGCACGCGGCGCATCTCCTCCTCCTCGGAGATGTTCGTCGCGCCCGGCCTCGTTGACTCGCCGCCGATGTCAATGATGTCAACGCCGTCCTGCGACATGCGGTCGGCGTGATCCCACGCGCGCTTGCGCGTGAACCAGCGCCCGCCGTCGCTGAAGCTGTCGGGCGTCAGGTTGATGACGCCCATGACGAGCGTGCGTTTGCCGAGAGTGAGCGTGTGCTTCGGCAGTTTCCACTCGCGCGGCTTCGTGCGATGCCCTGAATTCGTCTCCTCCGTCTCACGAGGCGTCGCGACTCTCCGGCGTTGCGGCCTTTGCTTGAAGATGAGACTCATGCACGTCAGCGCGCCTTCGGCCTTCGCGAACTCCGAGACGTTGACCTTGCGCACGTCGAAGCCGCGGTCGGCCAGCATGCGCGCCGTTCGCGGGAACTCTTCGCCGACGAGCAGACTGTTTCCGACCCGCAGAACGTTCGCGGCGAAAGGCTCGTCCTCGTCAACCGGCAAAATCTCGCAGCCGAACAAACCAGTGTCAACCATGTCGGGATTGGCGAGAATCATGTGGTGGTTGAGGGCCGTACAACCCGTCTTCAGGTGCAGGCAGTCATACAACTCGACCGGGTACACGCGGTAGCCGTGCGGCTTGACCAGTTTCTGCAAAGCATCGAAGCCCTCAAAGTTCGTGCGCGACGAAAAGCCGACGAAGAGGGAGCGCCCGACGCGCATCACGTCGCCGCCTTCGAGCGTCGCGGGCGCTTCTATTCTCACGACCTTACGACGAAGGCGCGCGACCTCCGGCTCGATGTTTTCGATCTCCGCGCGCCGCGACTCGACGCCGGGCCGCGTGAGCACCGCCAACTCGTCGAGCACGATTGCCGTGTCCTCGACGAACACGCTGTCCGGCAACCCGTCAATCCGCGGCAGCGTGACGACCTCAGCGCCGCACGCCCTGAGCGCATCGCAATACGCGCGATGCTGACGCGCGGCCACTTCGGCGTCAATCGCCTCGCGCTCGCGGTACGTCAGCTCGCACTCCTCCATCGAGCGCGCCGGTTCTCTCGTCAACGCGACAATCATGTGTGCTTTCCCGTCACGGGTGACGGCTCTGCCCTCGCTGCCACACTCTGACAGCCTCCTCGTACTTGTCCAGCCAATGCCGTATGTAAATGACGATGTTCTTGTCGTTCTCACTCGAACAACTGTCGTACCTGGAGACGTAATCCTTTCCCGCCTCGTAGGCGGCCTTCTGCTGTTCGGGGTTTCCCTTGTAATTGTCGAGAAATACCTTGTAGCGCTCAGCCTTCGTTTCCAAATCATCGCACGAGCCGGGGGCGGGCGCGGGTTTAATTCTCGTGAAGACGAAGTCGCCGCCTTCGTGGCCGGAGTTGCGGAGCGGATTATAGAAAGGCAACTGGCCGGTGCGGCTGGCGACGGGGCCAAGGACGTAGCCGACGAACAGTTCAGTGGCCGTGAACTGCGGCCCTTCCGTCACGCGCAGGCCGCGCAGGAGTGCGGCGGCGAAGACGGAGTGGACGCTGCCGTCGTCTGCCACGGGTTCGTCGCCGCCCGAAGCCATCAGCGTTCGCGAGCGCCCCCCGGCCATCTGTTGCACGAACCGCTGGCGCTCGTCCGTTCGCGACGGCGAGACGGCGAGCGCGCTCGGCAGAATGCCGGAGTAGCAACTGTCGGAGACGACGAGGACGTGACGTGCGGAGATGAAGCGGATGCGGGTCGTTACCCCGTCGGCGGTGATCCAGTTGGACGTGTCGTCGCGCGTCGCATCAACGGGAAGCCAGTATGCCTTGTCTGTCCCACGGTCGTTGTACCCGTGGCCGGCGTAGTAGATGAGAAGGCTGTCGTCCGCCGTCAACTCATTACTGTACGAAGGGAGCGCCGCAACGATCTGCGCGCGGGTCGCGTTGAGAAGCAGTCTGGTCTGAAAGCCGTAAGACTCGCGCAGCACGCTCTCGACCGCGCGGGCGTCCGCCGCCGCCGTCTTGAGCTTGGGCAACGACTGATAGTCGTCGTTGCCGATGACCAACGCGTAGTAGCGTCCCGCTCCCACGTTCAATGTCTGAGACACGCCCGGCACGCGCCGCTGTGTGAGCGCCGCCTGCGGAAGAAAGACTGAGGCGAGCAGCGCGATGAAGACGAGCGGCGGTGTGGGCTTGACACTCATGTCAGCACGGCGGAAAAGGAAGCGCGCCTGCGGCAAGTCAATCAAAGTAAAGAGACGGCGCGCGGCTTTCGTCAGACGGAAACAAAATAATCGCCGACGAAACAACCGAAGCCTGCTTCGCGCCGAAAAGTAAATGCGTCGCCCGGCCTGTGTCAATGGCTACGGCGTCGGCGCGCGTCTTGGCGACCCGAGTCTGAAAGAAAAAGGGGAAGAGGCTTTAACCCCTTCCCCCGCTCTTTTCGATTGGCTTTGCCTCAAGCCGTCGCCGGGTTGCTGCCCGTGATGGGCGGCAGGATCGGCTTCAAGGGGTTCGTCGCAGGCTCCTTGAGCTGCGGGCGATCCTCGTCGTCCTTGTGCGAGGTCGTGTCGTCGTCGAGCGGCAGGCCGGCGATGATGCGGCGTATCTGCACGGCGTCGAGCGTCTCGCGCTCCAAGAGCGTCTCGGAGAGGCGCACCATCGCGTCGCGGTTCTCCTCGACGATGTTGCGGGCGCGCTCGTACTGCTCGCTGACGATGCGCTTGACCTGCTCGTCAATCTTGATGGCCGTGTCCTCGGAGAAGTCGCGGTGCTGCGCGATCTCTCGACCGAGGAAAATCTGCTCCTCCTTCTTGCCGAAGGTGAGCGGGCCGAGGTCGCTCATGCCGTACTCGCAGACCATCGCGCGGGCGAGTTCCGTCGCGCGCTCGATGTCGTTGGACGCGCCCGTCGTGATGCTGCCGAGGAAGACCTCCTCCGCGATGCGCCCGCCCATCAGGATGGCGATCTGGCCGAGCAGATAATCCTTCGTGTAGTTGTGGCGGTCGCCTTCGGGCAACTGCTGCGTGACGCCCAGGGCCATGCCGCGCGGGATGATCGTCAC
>DASRCS010000060.1:0-7309 GCA_035652995.1 Pyrinomonadaceae bacterium | reverse complement strand
ATCGACCAGCCGTCGCCGACGATGTGGTGCATGACGACGAGCAGGACGTGCTCGTCGGGCGCGAGGCGGAAGAGCGTCGCGCGGTAGAGGGGGCCTTCGGCGAGGTCGAAGGGCCGTTCGGACTCCTCGTTGATGAGACGTGCGAGGCGGGCCTCGCGCCCCGGCTCGGCGACGCCGCTCAAATCCTCGACGCGAAGCGGGCGCGGCACTGCCGGGGCGACGACCTGCACGGGCCTGCCCTGCTTTGTGGGAAAGCTCGTCCTCAGCACTTCATGGCGGCGCGCTATCTCGTCGAGTGTCTTTTCAAGCGCGGCGGCGTCGAGGTCGCCTGCCAGTCTCATCGCGCCGGCCATGTTGTAGAAGGAGCTGTCGGGCTGCAACTGGCTGAGGAACCAGAGCCGCTGCTGCGCGAGAGAGAGCGGGCCGGGCCTGTCCCGGCGGCGCTCGATGCGTTGCGGCTTCTTCTGTGCGTCCGCGCCCTTCCCTTTGAGCCGTTTGGAGAGGAGCGCCAGTTTTTCGGGGGAGAGGGCGTCGAGGCGTTTGGCTAGTTCACTCACTTCGTTAATCTCTTCCGCCGCCCGTCGAGGGCTTAGCTGTGATGCCTTGCTGTCAGGAGCGTTTCACGGAGACAGGATGTCGCCGAGGTCTAAGAGGCCGCGCACGGCGTTGCCCTCCCCCCACTGGTAGAGGAAAGCCAGAGTCGTGGCACGGCCCGCGGGTCTCTGTGCCCGATAGCGTTTTTGAGGCAAGGAATCTGTCACGGGTGCCGTCGCCGGTACCCGAGGCCGTGTGGTGCGCGGCTAGGACACTACCTTGTAAGGCGCGGGTAAATCCTTAAGAAGCCGCTCAACTTTTCTTCAATTATTTCTCAGCGTGCTCTCAGGCGAGACTCGGCGCGGCGGACGACGAGCGCGCGCGGGTGCGGTGTTGTCTTAGGGGCGCGGTCGTGCTCTTAGCCGCGGCGTGGTCTGTGGCGGGCTTACTGATCGTCCACGAGATTGAGGCGTCGGAGAAGGCTGCCGAACTGAGGTTCGGAGCGGAGGCTGTCAACTTCCGGCGCGACCTTGATCCAGTTGAGCCACTCGTTCTGTGCCGCATAGGCTTTCTCGAACCACTCGAACGCATGCTGCTTCTCGCCGAGCGCGGTGTAGATGAGCGCGATGCAGTAGGGCGGGATGTAGGTTCGCGCCGACGCCTGCTCCAGTTCGCGGAGTGCCTCGACCGCCGCTTCCCGCTCGCCCTTCATCGCGTAGGCGTGGCCGAGGAAGCCCAACAGCAGAGGCGAGTCGTAAATCAGCCGCGCCTTTTCAAACTCTTCGACGGCCTTCACGAACTCGCCGTTCTGCTCGTAAGCCATCCCGAGCGTGACGCGCGCCAGAAAGAAGTCGGGGTTGAGTTCGAGGCACTTTTCGAGCTGGCTGATGGCGCGGGCAAACTGCCGCGCGTGGATGTAGTGCCACCCTAGATACTGGTTGATGCTGTCGTTGAGCGGGTCGAGTTTGAGCGCCAGCCGGCTCTCGGCGAGAGACTCCTCGATGCGCCCCATCGCCATCAGGAAGTGCGAGTGCCAGTTGTGCGCGTGCGCGTAGTTCGGGTCCACCTCGATGGCCCTCCTGAACTCCCTTTCGGCGTTGGACCAGTCCCGCTCGTACATCATCTTGACGCAGGCCAGCGACGTGTGGGCCTCGGCGAGCGTGTCGTCAATGAGCAGGGCGTTGATGGCAGCCGTCTTGGCCTTCGGGCTTGTCTCCCACGGCGGGAGTATGCCGTAGAAGTCGAAGGCGACGTAGGTGTCGGCAAGCCCCGAGTAGGCCAGCGCGTAGCCGGGATCGAGCCTCGTCGCCTCTTGAAAATACTCTATCGCCTTCTGGTAGCCCTCGACCGAGCGCCTGTTCCAGTAATAGCGGGCCTTCAGATAGAACTGGTAGGCTTCGGGGTTCACCGTGTAGTGCTTGCCGAGCCGCCTCCTCTCCTCTTCCGTGAGTCTCAGCCGCAACCCCTCCGTGATCCTGGCCGAGACTACGTCCTGCGCCATCTGGATGTCGGAGGGCGGCAGGTTATAGCGCCCGCCCCAGACCTGCCAGCCCGTCGCCGCCTCGACCATCTCCGCCTGAATGATAAAGACGCCGCCCTGTACGAGCACCCTGCTGACCAGCACGGCGTCGGCCATCAACTCGCGCCCTACCATCAGCGCGTCGGCGTCGCGTCCCTTGTAGCTGAAGGCGACGCTGCGCGCGATGATGTGCACCTGCCGCAGCCGTGAGAGGCTGTTAATTATGCTCTCCGTGATCCCGTCCGCGAGATACTCCAGCTCCGGGTCGCCGCTCTCGTTAACCATCGGCAGAACCGCGAGGGTGGTGACCGCCTCTTCGCGCCTGGCCGCCGCCTTTTCCTCCGGGCCGGCCTCGCGCGCCGCGACCGGCCTCTCGGCGGCGCGGTCTTCCGACTCCTCAATTATCTCTTTGACGGGGGCGACGAAGCGGTACCCGCGCTTCGGGACAGTCTCTATGTACTGGGACTTCTGCCCTTCGCCCAACGCCTTCCTGAGCATGAAGATGTTCTGCGTGAGGTTCGACTCTTCGACGTAGCGGTCGGGCCAGAGCGTTTCGATCATCTCCTCTTTACTGACGACGCGCCCGCTGCGCTCGACCAGAATCATCAAAGTCTCGAAGACCTTGGGCGGCAGCGGTACAGGCTCGTCGTCTTGCAGCAGGAGGTACTCGTTGAGGTCTAAGCGGAAGGGGCCGAACTCATAAAAATGGTGGAGTCTTTTGCTCATGAGGGAATGCCGCCGGAGTCGTTAAGAAATTATTGAAAAAAAGTTGATGCATTTATTGAAGACATTCTCGTGCCGCTTCAATAAAGTGCACTGCTCGTGAGAGGGAATTTGAGCGATGCTGTCCGGGGCAAAAATGCAACCACAAAAGCCCTTAGCTGGAGATGCAAATTCTATGTCATCTAACTAGTCGAAGGCAAATGCAGCCACCGACGCTTTCGACTTTATTAAAAAATTGGACGGAATCACTCACAGGGCCTGACGGGAGTCCTTATATAAAGCGCATGGAAATCGTAAGTGACGCCGCACGCTGGTACGCCATCTACACCAAACCGCAGGAGGAGGGACGCGCCGACAGCAACCTCGCCGCGTGGGGCGTAGAGACGTTCTCTCCGAGGATTAGGAAGAGACGGTTAAACCAGTTCACCGGCCTGGCGGTGTACGTCTCCCAGCCCCTGTTCCCGCGCTACATCTTCGCACGCTTCGACGCCGAGAGAATGCTGCACAAGGTTTGTTACACGCGGGGCGTCAGGGGCGTCGTCAGTTCCGACTACACGCCGCTCGTGGTCGAGGACGAGATCATCGCTTTAATCCGGTCGCAGGTCGGCGAGGATGATTTCGTGCAGCTCGGCGAAGAGCTGAAGCGCGGCGACGAGGTGAGAATCAGCGACGGCGTCCTGCGCGGGATGAGCGGGGTCTTCGACCGCGCGATGAAGGACAGGGAGCGCGTCACCGTACTACTGACGACCATCAACTATCAGGCCAGCGTGACGGTCGAGAGGGCGGCTGTTCAGAAGACCCCGCGAGCCGTTTGCAACGCCTGACGGATCGGCGCCCTTGATTATGGGGTGCCGCGGATTGAAGACCTCATCGGGCGGGGCACGAGCCTCGGCCCTGGAATAACCGGTGCGCGTCGCGGAAGCGGCGTCGCCGTCACTGCCCCTCCTCCCAACGACAAAGACAAGGTCAGTTTATTGGCGCAGGCTGCGGTAGCTCTGCCCGCTAGACGGCAGGAAGAGTCGGCACGGACGCGCGCGACGGCGAGCCGCGCGGCGCGAGTCATAGCTTCGACCCTGCCGGCGGAAGGTCGCCGGCCCGGTCAATAACTCTAAGAAAGTAAGGAGCCAGAAATGAACAGAGATGAGCAGGAAGACTCGACCGTCTATAAGGTCGTCGTCAATCACGAGGAGCAGTATTCGATCTGGCCTGCCGAGCGCGACAACCCGCTCGGGTGGAACGACGCGGGCAAGACGGGTTCCAAGGCGGAATGTCTGGCCTACATCGAAGAGGTGTGGACTGACATGAGGCCGCTCAGCCTGAGGCTGAGGATGATGGACGCGAGTCTGTCGTAAGGCGTGCCGCCGCGGCGACCGACAAGGGTCGCATCATCGCCCGCCGCCGAGGGGTCGCGCCGCGCCCGGAGTATTCCGCCGCGGCGGTCGGCTGCCGCGGCGGGCAACGGGTCTGCGTTTCAAAGCGAAGACCACCGTGGTCGCCCGCCCAGGGCGCCAGAGGCACGGAGACGTTAATGAAGTTGATCATCTTCCTCCTGCGCTCGTCGCCGCGCATCGTCGTCGCCGCCGTGGCCGCGGGCGTCGTTGCCGGCGTCAGCAACACGGGCCTCCTGACGCTGATCAACGCGAACCTCAACCAGACCGGCGCGCCGATGATGCGCTCGGCCTGGGCCTTCGCCTTGCTCGGCGCGGTGATGCTCGCCAGCCGTTGCGCTTCCGCCATCGCGCTGACGCGGCTGGCGCGCGGGTCGGTCTTCGACCTCAGGATGCACATCTGCCGCCGCGCCATCGCCGCGCCCCTGCGTCACCTCGAAGAGATAGGCGCGGCGCGCGTGATAGCCGCCCTGACCGACGACGTGCCGACGATATCTTTCGCGCTGACGACCATCCCCCTCGTCTGCATGCACCTCGCCGTGGTCGTGACTTGCCTGATCTATCTGGCGTGGCTCTCGGTTCCGGCCTTCGTCGGCATGCTCCTCTTCATGGTGTTCGGAATCCTGAGCTACTACATCCCCTCGACCCGCGCCCTGCGTTACGTCAACGCCAGCCGCCTCGGGTGGGACGTGCTCTCCAAGCACTTGCAGGCGCTGACGCAAGGGGCGAAGGAGTTGAAGCTCCACCGCCTGCGCCGCGAGGCGTTCTTCGCCGACTCGCTCGAAGCCACCGCCGACGCGGCGCGGCGCGACGGCGTCCGCGCCGACAGCATCTACGCTGTCATCTCCGGCTGGGGGCAACTGCTCGTCTTCGCCTTGATAGGTGTGCTGCTCTTTGTCGCGCCCGCCTTCCAGCAGATCAGCCGCCAGGCGCTCATCGGCTACAGCCTGCTCGTGCTCTACATGATGACGCCTTTGGAAGTTCTGCTGAACCTCGTGCCCAGTCTGGGGCGCGCCAACGTCGCCATACGGAAGGTCGAAGAACTGGGGCTGTCGCTTGAGGCGAAAGGGTCGGAACACGGTGAGGGCGGCACGCCGCACGCCTTCTACGAAAGCCTCGAACTGAAGGGCGTGACCCACTCCTACATGCGCGAGGGCGTGGAAGAGCCTTTCATTCTCGGCCCCATAGACCTGAGTTTTCGGCCCGGCGAGGTGGTCTTTCTCGTCGGCGGAAACGGGAGCGGCAAGACCACGCTGGCGAAGCTTCTGACGGGACTCTACGTGCCGGAGTCCGGCGAGGTGCGACTCAACGGCCAGACCGTCTCCGACGAAACGCGCGAGAGTTACCGCCAGCTATTCTCGACCGTCTTCTCCGACTTCTTCCTGTTCGACTCACTGCTCGGTGTGGAGGGGCGAGACTTGGACGCGCGGTCGCGCGACTACCTGGCCCGTCTCCAACTCTCGCACAAGGTGCGGGTCGTTGACAGCAAGTTCTCCACCACCGACCTCTCGCAGGGGCAGCGCAAACGCCTCGCCCTGCTGACGGCCTACCTCGAAGACCGGCCCTTCTACGTCTTCGACGAGTGGGCCGCCGACCAAGACCCGCACTTCAAAAAGGTCTTCTACCTTCAACTCCTACAGGAGTTGAAGGACAGGGATAAGACGGTGCTGGTGATCAGCCATGACGACCGCTATTACGATCTGGCAGACCGCATCATCAAGCTCGACTACGGCAAGGTGGTTGCCGAGAACAGCGGCGCATACACCGAGCCGGTCCCCGCATAGGGCGTTACGGCTTCAACCCGTCGGCGGGTTGTTCGCGCCGAGCCTGCGCCGCGACGGGCGCACCCTCTTCGTCAAGGTGTCGTACCTCTTCCGCTTCGACCGATAGTTCCGAAACAGACCGCGCGATTAAGCCACAGGCAGGCCGCGACGCCTCCGACCGAAGGAGGAGTCCGACCGCCCCGAATGTCTTCCACCCTGAACACGCAGCCACGGACGCTAAACGCAATGCAAGTTCTGGACATCACACGGCAGGAAGGCGGAAGAGAAGAGCCGCTGCCCGCGGACGAAGAACTCTTCATCTTCCCGGTCTCCTACGCGCAAAAAGGTCTCTGGCTCATGAGCCGCTTCGAGCCTCTCAGCGCGGCCTACAACATCCCGGCGGCCTTCCGTCTGACGGGCGCGCTCGACGTGGACGTGCTGGAGCGGAGCCTCAACGAGATCGTCCGAAGGCACGAGGCGCTACGCACCACCTTCGAGATGATCGAAGAGCGCGCGGTGCAGATCGTCCACCCGTCGCAGACTTTGCGCGTCGAGTCGGCGGAGTTGGGACACCTGCCGGAGCGCGAGCGGGCCGAGCGCGTCGCGCAACTGGCGAAGGAGCACGCGCGCGCGCCGTTCGACCTGTCGCGCTGGCCCCTCATCCGCGTCAAGCTCCTGCGACTCGCCGAAGACGAGCACGTGTTGCTGCTCTCGATGCACCACATCATCGGCGACGGCTGGTCCACCGGAGTTTTCGTCCGGGAGATGGCCGCCATCTACAAGGCTTTCTCCGCCGGACGCCCCTCGCCGCTGCCGGAGCTGCCGCTTCAGTACGCGGACTTCGCCATCTGGCAGGAGGAATGGCTGACCGGTGATGTTTTACAGTCGCACCTGGACTACTGGCGCGGGCAGTTGGCCGGGGCGGCGCTGGTTCTGGAGCTGCCGACGGATCGTCCACGTCCCGCCGTCGAATCCTTCAGGGGCGCGCGCTACTGCTTCCGACTGCCCGAAGAACTGACCGCGTCGCTTCAAAAGCTGAGCCGCAAAGAGGGCGCCACGCTCTTCATGACGCTGCTCGCCGGATTCCAGACCCTGCTTTACCGCTACACTGGTCAGAAGGACATCGTCGTCGGCTCGCCCATCGCCAACCGCAATCGCGCCGAGACCGAAGACCTCATCGGCTTCTTCGTCAACACGCTCGCCCTACGCACGCAGATCGAAGGGAACCCGCGCTTCAGCGAGCTACTGAAGAAGGTGCGCGAGATGACGCTCGGGGCCTACGCGCACCAGGACATGCCGTTCGAGCGGCTGGTCGAGGAGTTGCAGCCGAGGCGCGACCTGAGCCGCTCGCCGATCTTCCAGGTGATGTTCATCCTCCAGAA
>DASRCS010000059.1:0-20286 GCA_035652995.1 Pyrinomonadaceae bacterium | reverse complement strand
CGCGCGCGCAGCGCGCAGGCGAAGGCGAAGAAGCGCAAGGCCGTGCGCCTGCTCCCGCCCGAAGAGCACGACGGCAACGGCGCGCGCGCGCTCACCGAACAGCAAAAGAAAATCGTCGAAACACTCATCGCCGAAGGCGGCGAGATGCTCTTCGCCGAGTTGCTCGAAGCCGCGCACGCGAGCGCCTCGACGATTCAGACTCTTGAGAAACGCCGCCTGCTCGAAGTCTTCGTGCGCGAAGTCCGCCGCGACCCGCTCGCGGGCGCGACGCTGCCTGCGCGCGACGAGTTCCGCCTGACCGACGAGCAGTCCGCGGCCCTCCGCGAGATCAACGAGGCGCAGGGTGCGGGCAAGTTCGCGGCCTTTCTCCTGCACGGCGTGACGGGCAGCGGCAAGACGGAAATCTACATCCGCGCGATGCGCGAGGCCATCACGCGCGGTCGCACGGCGATGATGCTCGTGCCTGAGATCGCGCTCACACCCGTCTTCTCGCGACGGCTGCGCGCGCACTTCGGCCAGCGCGTAGCCATCTTCCATTCGTCGCTCACGACGGGCGAGCGTTTCGACGAGTGGAGCAGGCTGAAGCGCGGCGAGGCGCGCGTCGTCATCGGCACGCGCTCGGCGGTCTTCGCGCCCGTCTCAGACCTCGGCGTCATCGTCGTTGACGAGGAGCACGAGGCGACGTACCGCCAGCAGGAGTCGCCCTTCTACAACGGTCGCGACACGGCGGTGATGCGCGCGTTGAAGGAGCGCGCGGTCGTCGTGCTCGGCTCGGCGACGCCCTCGCTCGAATCTTTTCAGAACGCGAGGCAGGGCAAGTACCGCTATCTGCGTCTGCCGAACCGCATCGCGAACCGCGCGATGGCCCGTGCCGAGATCGTTGACATGCGCGAGGTCTTCCGAGAGGGCGGGCGGCCCGCGGTCTTCTCGCCCGAACTGCTGACGGCAATCGAAGAGACGCACGCGCGCGGCGAGCAGTCAATCGTGCTGCTCAACCGGCGCGGCTATTCGAGTTTCGTCCTGTGCCGCTCCTGCGGCGAGCGCATCAACTGCTCGAACTGCGACGTGACGCTGACCTACCACCGCGCCGAGCGGAGCCTTGTCTGCCACTACTGCGACCAGCGGCGGCGCGTGCCCGACTCGTGCCCCGCGTGCAACGGCCAATTCATCTACTTCGTCGGCGAAGGCACCGAGCAGATCGAAGAGATTTTGCAAGCACGCTTCCCCGCCCTCCGCATCGCGCGGCTCGACCGCGACACGACGGCCAAACGCTCGACATACGAGCAGGCCATCCTGCGCTTCGCCGCGGGTGAGTTGGACATGCTCGTGGGCACGCAGATGATCGCGAAGGGTCACGACTTCCCGAACGTCACGCTCGTCGGCGTCGTCTCGGTTGACGCGGGACTCGCGCTTCCAGACTTCCGCGCCGCGGAAAGGACGTTCCAACTCATCACGCAGGTCGCGGGACGCGCGGGCCGCGGTCGTCTGCCCGGACGCGTGCTGATTCAAACTTACCACCCGCACCACTACGCGCTGCGTCACGCCTGCGCGCAGGATTACGAAGCTTTCTTCGACGAAGAGATCGGCTATCGAAAAAACCTGAGCTACCCGCCGTTCGTCGCGCTCGCTTCGCTCCTCGTCCGCGGCGAAGAGCTGACGCGCGTGCAGGCGACCGCCGCGGAACTGCGCCGCGCTCTCGACGACGCGAACACCGAGCGCCACGTGCGCGTGCTCGGCCCCGCGCCTGCGCCGCTCGCGCGCCTGCGCGGCGAGCACCGCATTCAACTCCTGCTCAAATCCCGCAGCCGCCCACGCCTCCGCGCGCTCGTCGAGATCGCCCTCGCCGACGCCTCGCGCACGCCCGGCTTCGACACGAACTCCGTCAATGTCGAGATTGACCCGGTTAATCTCATGTGACAGGTTAGTTCAAAGTTCAAGGTTCAAGGTTGGAGGCACGCTCTCGACTTTGAACCTTGAACTTTGAACTTTGAACTTTCCGTATGCGATAAATGTCGGCATGAAACTCGAAGAGCTTGCGCGGCTGACGGGCGCGCGCCACGACGAAAAATTTTCGCAGGTCGAAATCGAAGGGGCGGCGGGACTCGACGAGGCCGAGTCGGGACAGGTCTCGTTCCTCTCGAACCCGCGCTACACGCCGCGCGTGCAGACGACGCGCGCGTCCGCCGTCTTCGTCGGCGAGGACGTGGAAGTCGGGCGTGACGACATCGCGCCCCTGCGCGCGCGCGACCCTTACCTCGCCTACACGCGCGCGCTCATCATCTTCAACCCGGAGCCTGAGTTCGAGCCTTTCGTACACCCGTCCGCGTTCGTTGACCCGACGGCGCGCGTCGGGCAGGGCGTCGCCGTCGGCGCTGGCTCGTTCGTCGGTCGCAACGTGATCATCGGCGACCGCGTTCGCGTCCTTCCGAACGTCACGATTTACGATGACGTTGAAGTCGGCGACGATTCGGTTCTTCACTCCGGCGTCGCGCTTCGCGAGGGGACGCGCGTCGGCGCGCGCGTCCGTATCCACAACAACGCGGTCGTCGGGTCGGACGGCTTCGGCTACGCGAAGGACGAGGAAGGCCGCTGGCTGAAGATTCCGCAGACCGGGCGCGTCGTCATCGAGGACGACGTGGAGATCGGCGCGGGCGCGACGATTGACCGCGCCTCGGTCGGCGAGACCAGAATCGCGCGGGGCGCGAAGATTGACAACCTCGTGCAGGTCGGCCACTCGTGCGCGGTCGGCGAAGACACGCTCCTCTGCGCGCAGGCGGGACTCGCGGGAAGCTCGCACATCGGGCGGCGCGTCATCCTCGCCGGTCAGGTCGGCGTCGCGGGCCATTTGAAAATCGGCGACGACGTTGTGCTGACGGCGAAGAGCGCGACGAGCCACGACGTGCCCGACGGCAAGATGCTTTCAGGCATTCCGGCGTTCGACAATCGCGAGTGGCTGCGCTCGACCGCGGCGTTTCGGCGGCTCGGAGAGATGCAGCGCGTCCTGCGTTCTCTCGAACGGCGCATGGCCGCGCTCGAAAAAATATCTTCCGAATAGTAATCAACCTCGTCCGAGCAGACACGTCTGGCTAGTGATTCTGTAGGGGCAGGGCTTGCCCCCGTCCGCGGAAATTAATAAAGCTCAACTTGAGCGGTAATGAATCCGACGGGCAGGGACAAGCCCTGCCCCTACAGCTTTATTAGGTGCGTTGGTAAAGGCTAGGTGACAGCGCCGCCGTCAACGATGACGACCTCGCCGTTCATAAAGCTGTTGCGGTCGCTGACCATGAAGGCGGCGATCTCGGCGAGTTCGGCGGGACGGCCCATGCGTCCGACGGAAGTCCAGAAGCTGTGCATCTGGAGGAGCCGGTCCGGGAGGTCGTGCGCGAGGTCGGTGTCGAAGATGCCGGCGGCGATGGCGTTGACCATCACGCCGAAGGTCGCGGCCTCGCGCGACAGGCACTTGGTGAAGCCGATGACCGCGGCCTTCGACGTGGCGTAGTGCACGGAAGTCGGGAGCGCGCGGATCGCGCCGATTGAAGTGATGTTGAGGATCGAGCCTTTGCGCTGCCGAATCATCTGCTTGTAGATGGGCTTGGTGACGGCGAAGAGGCTGTTGACGTTCGTGTCAATCACCTCGTCCCAGGCGCGGTCGGTCGTGGTGGCGAAGTTGTCGCCGCGGTTGATGGCGGCGTTGTTGACGAGGATGTCAATGCCGCCCCACTCCTTCACAATCTCGCGCGTCATGTGCTTGAGGCCGTGGCGGTCGGTGACGGAGATTTTGTAAGGCCGACCGCGGCGACCGTGCGTCTCGATCTTCCGTCTGGTCTCTTCGGCGAGGTCTTCGCGAGTGTTGAAGTTGAAGGCCACGTCCGCGCCCTCGCGCGCGAAAACTTCGCAGAGCGCCGCGCCGATGCCGCGCGTGCCGCCCGTGATGAACGCGCGCTTCCCTTCGAGTAAAAGACTCAAAGCGACGGTCTCCTCAAGCGATTGCGCGCACGCCTCCCGTTTACTGCCTGCGGCGCGCTGCGCAACGATTGTCGTTGGGTCGAACGGGTTGATTAAAGCTTAAAGGCGGAGGGCGCGTCAAATCTCTCTGCCCGCGTCAGGCGACGCGAACGTCGTAGGCCGCCGTCTCTTCTTCGCCGAGCGCGGGCGCGGGGATGAGCGCGGCGATCTCTTCGACGATGCGGCGCGTCGAGTCGGGGAACGCGAGTCCGGCGGTCGCGGCCCGCATGGAAGAGTAGTAGCGCGAGTCTTCGACCATGCGACGGACGACGGGCACGATGTCGCGCGACTCTTCGAGCAGGACGCCCGCGCCGCGCGTCGCGATCAGGCTCGCCGCGCCGGACTCCTGCGGCATCGGGGGCGTCGTCGCGTCGGCGATGATGGGCACGCGGCAGGCGAGCGCCTCGAAGGTCGTCAGGCCGCCGAGCTTCGAGACCATGACGTTCGCGGCGTGCATCAACTGCTCGACCTGTTCGGAGTAGCCGATGACCTTGACGGGGAACTTCGCAGTCGCGGCGAGAGTCTCGGCCTCGCTGCGAAGCTCCTCGTTCTTGCCCGCGAGGAAGATCGCCTGCACGTCCAGCTCGCCGCGCACCAGCTCGCGGAAAATCTGCGGGATGTTGCCGCCGCCGATCCAGCCGGCGTTGACGAAGACGGTGAACTTTTCCGGGTCGAGTCCGAGCGCGCGCCGCGCCGCCTGCGCCGAGCGCTCGTCCGGCAGCTCGAACTTCGGATGCACGGGCATCCCCGAAACTTTTATCCGTTCGGGGCGGATGCCGTAGTCAATGAGTTGCCGCTTGGCCTCCTCGCTCGCGACGAGGTAGAGCGTCACGTCGTCGCACGCCCAGCCCTTCCAGAAGCCGTAGCAGGGGTCTGTGACGACCGTGACGAGCGGGACTTTGCCGGCGAGTCCGAGTTCGCGGAGCACGCGCGCGAAGGCGTGCTGCGTCAAGGGGTGGACGCTGACGACGACGTGCGGGCACCAGCGCTCGAAGATTCCGCGGATGTATTCGAGCGAGCGCCGGTAGAGAAAGCCGCGCGCCTCGGGGCGGAAGCGGTTGACGCACCAGTAGAGGTACTTCATCCAGTGCTGCTTGTTCTTCAGCACCCAGTTGTAGATCGAGACGAGCTTCGCCGAGATGTGGTGCGACTCCTCGACGGCGCGCACGACCCGGATCGCGTGCGAGTCGCTCTCCCAAAACTTCTGCACCCCCGCCACAATCGCGGCGGCAGCCGAACGGTGGCCGCCGCCCGTGTCGGACGAGATGATGAGAATTTTCGGGACTCGTGCCTGAGACATGAGACCTCGTGCGACCCTAAGCTTTCACGGCTAAACCGTCGGCCTGCTCTTCTTGTCGAGCGTGTTCCCTGCTCGCCTTCTTCATCTCGCGCTCAAGGCGCTTGATCTGGATCAGGTGCTTCGGGTTGAAGGGCAAGCTGGGGTAGTAGCTGTTCGACTCGTGCGTGCAGAAGCAGCCGTCGGCGGCCTCCTTGCGGCGGGCCTTCATCGCCTCGGAGCGCCAGAGCGACTGGAAGTTCCAGTCGTGGTCGCGCAAGTTTCCGACCGGCGTCTTGTTCTCGCAGGACGAGACCGTGCCCTCGTCGTAGATGACCGCGCCGGCAGTTCCCGCGTAGCACTTCATCTGCGCCTTCTGCTCGCGCTGCGTGCGGTCGATCAGGCCGTGCATGTAGATGTCAATCGCGGCCTTGAAGAAGCCGGCCTCGCCGCCGTAGTTGTTCTTGATGGCGGCGTGGCGCGAGTCGTCGTCAATCATCCGCGCGAGCTTCGCGTAACGCGCGTGGTCAATGTCCAGCTCGACGGGGTCGGCTGAGGGCGGGCGGATGTAGTTGAAGTTGACCTTGTCGGGCTTCAGCTCGTACTTGAGGAAGTCGTACCAGTCGAAGATCGTGTCCTGGTTCGAGTGCATGAAGCAGGTGCAGGTCTGTATGTCGAGCCGCGGGCGCTCGCGCTTGATTACTTGCAACTGTCGCGCGGTGTCAATCGCGATGTCCCACGAGCCGGGCTTCTGACGAATCTTCTCGTGCTGTTCTTTCAGCCCGTCAATGCCGAGCGCGACCGTGACGTTCAAGTTCGGGCACTCTTCGAGTATGCGCGAAACGTCCGGGATGATGCGCTTCTGAATCTGGCCGTTCGACATCAGATAGACGGATTCGAGCCGGTTGTTCTCGTAGAACGCGCGGACGATTTCCGGCAGGTCTTTGCGCGTGAAAGGCTCGCCGCCCGCGAGGATGAGGACGCCGAGGCTGCCGCCCAGCGTCTCGGAGATTTTCTGAATCTCGTGCGTCTTCATCTGCAACTTCTTGCGCGGGCGGTCGTCCAGCTCGTCCGTGAAGAAGCAGTGCGTGCAGCGCATGTCGCAGACGCTCGTCACGAGAATGTTCAGGAGAATCGGCGCGAACGGCTGGCCGACGGCCAGCTTCGCGTAACGTTTCAGAAGCTCTTTTGTCGTGTAGTCCATCTAAATCCTTCTTCCCCCTCGGAGCCGCAACATCCCGGCCCTCGACGCCATCCGGGAGAGAATTCAAGCGTAACAGATACGCAAATAATTTCCGAATGTCAACGCCGCGGGCGGCGAACACACCGCGAATGTCTTTGATGCGCGAAGGCTTCTCTTCGTAGGCTGAAATCGCGCCGAGAAACGCTGAGAAAGGCTCGACCCCGCCCTCGCCTCTCAACTGTCAACCCGTCTGCGCGCGCTCCTCGCGGACGTTGATGCCGAGCGCCTTCATTCGGCGGTAGAGGTGGCTCCTGTCCATGCCCATCAGCTCCGCCGCGCGCGAGACGTTGCCCTCGGCCTCGGCGAGTTTCGAGCGGATGAAGTCGCGCTGGTGCGCCTCGCTCGCGTCGCGGAAGGAGGAGAAGCGCGCGGGCGCTTGGACGGGTTCTTCGCCGCCGAGCGCGGGCAGGTCGTGCGCCGCGACCTTCGCGCCCGCGTGCATGATGACGACGCGCTCGATTGTGTTGCGAAGCTCGCGCACGTTGCCGGGCCAGGGGTAATTTCTGAGCGCCTCGATTGCGTCCGGCTCGAAGCGCTTCGGCTTCTTTTTGTAGGCCGCCGAGAAGCGCTCGTTGAAGTGCTCGACGAGGAGCGGGATGTCCTCTGTCCGCTCGCGCAGCGGCGGGACTTCAAAGGGAATGACGTTCAGGCGAAAAAGGAGGTCTGCGCGGAAATGGCCGCGCTCGATCTCGACTTCGAGCCGCTTGTTCGTCGCCGCGAGCACGCGCACGTCAACGCGCATCGGCGTCGTCGAGCCGACAGGCTCGAAGCGTTGCTCTTCGAGCACGCGCAGAACCTTCGCCTGCATGCGCTGGCTCATGTCGCCCACTTCGTCGAGGAAGAGCGTCGCGCCGTCGGCCTGCTCGAACTTGCCGCGCTTCGCCGCCGTCGCGCCCGTGAACGCGCCGCGGACGTGGCCGAACAGCTCAGACTCGATCAACTCTTCCGGCACGGCGGAGCAGTTCAGCTCGACGAACGGCGCGGCGGCGCGCAAAGAACGCGCGTGGATGGCGCGGGCGACGAGTTCCTTGCCCGTGCCCGACTCGCCGTAGATCAGCACGCGACCGTCGGTCGGCGCGACCAGCTCGATCTGCTTGCGGAGCGCGCGCATCGCGACCGACTCGCCGACCATCACCCACTCGTCGCGAAGCTCCGCGCTCATCGCCGCGTTCGCACGCTCAAGCTCACGCTGCCGCAAAGCGTTCCGCACGGTCAGGACGGTCTTCTCAATCGAGAGCGGCTTCTCGATGAAATCGAACGCGCCGAGCTTCGTCGCGCGCACGGCGGTCTCGATGTTGCCGTGGCCGGAGATCATCACGACCGCGGCGTCCGCGCCCCTGTCGCGCATCCGAGAGAGCGTCTCGATGCCGTCAATGCCCGGCAGCCAAACGTCGAGCAGCACGCACCCGAACCCACGCCGCTCGACCGTCTTCAGACACTCCTCGCCCGACCCGACGGCCTCGGTCTCGAAGCCCTCGTCTTCCAGCACCGCGCGCAACGTCTCGCGTATGCCGCGCTCGTCGTCAACGATGAGAACTGAATCGGACATTAAGAGTCGAATCGCGCCCAGCCCTATGTTCTTTGATTTTCCCGCGAGTCGTCCGCGACGGGAAGCTCGACGATCATGCGTGCGCCGCGCGGGCGGTTCGACTCGGCGCGGATGCGACCGCCGTGCTCGGTCATGATGCGCTGGACGATGGCGAGGCCGAGGCCGGTGCCGCGCCCGCGCGTCGAGAAGGACGGCTGGAAGAGACGTGCGAAGTCTGCGCGGGCGATGCCGTGGCCGGTGTCGGTGACTTCGGCGATGAGGAGTCCGCGCGCGGGGTCGTGGCCCGTGGCGACCGTGATGCGGCGGTCGCCCTCGGCCTCGGTGAGCGCTTCGATGGAGTTGTCAATGAGGTTGACGAAGACGCGGCGCAACTGCTCCGCGTCGAGGAGCGCGCCGGGCAGCTCGCGCGCGAGGAGAACGTCGAGGCGGACGCCTTCGAGACGGTCTTCGTAGAGCGCGACGGCCTGGCGCACGACTTCGTTCAGGTCGCCGGGTTCGAGCCGCGCGTGCGGCAGGCGCGCGAAGCGCGAGAACTCGTCAACCATCGCCTTGAGTCCCGCGACCTCGCGGCTGATGGTCGCCGTACATTCCTCGACCACGCGCGCGACGCGCTCCCGATCAGCCGCGTGGCCGTTGCCGCCAAGCTCGGACGTGGTCGGAGTCGCGCCGCTTTTGGCCGAGCCGTTCTCAACGGTCGAGTGCGGCGCGGCCTCTTCGCCGACGCCCGCGCGGCGGAAGTTGCGCGCGATGCGCTCGGCGGAGAGTTGGATGGGCGTGAGCGGGTTCTTGATCTCGTGCGCGAGGCGGCGCGCGACCTCGCTCCAGGCGGCTGCGCGCTGCGCGGCGAGAAGCTCTGACAAGTCCTCGATGACGAGGACGACTCCGCGCCGCACACCCGACTCGCGCGGCGAGAGGGCCGTGGCCGTGAGCGCGACGGGGATGACGCTCCCGCCGCCCGCGCCGTTCTCGCCCTTGTTTGAAGCGCCCGCGCTGACGTTCGACTTGTGGCCGCCCGCGCTTGAGTCGCCGTTCCCGTCCGAAGCGCCCGCGCGGGCAAGCTCGATCTGCTCGGACGCGCGACCGCGGACGCGCGCGCGCCAGATGATGCGTTCCAGCACGCCGCAGTCTTCGGCGCTGACGATCTCGGAGAGCGGCGTCTGCGGCGCGGGCGCGTCTTCGAGCCGGAGCATGGCGAGCGCCGCCGAGTTGATCGTCGTCACGCGGTTCTCTTCGTCGAGCGAGAGGACGCCGGTCGAGACCGTTTGCAAGACGGTCTCGATGTAGTGGCGTCGCTCTTCGAGCGCGCAGTTCTTCTCGCGAAGCTCGGCGGCGTTGGATTCGAGCCTGCGGCGGTTGTCGGCGAGTTGCGCGGTCATGTCGTTGAAGGCGTCGGCCAGCACCGCAAGCTCGTCGTCGCCGACGGGTTCGACGCGGTGTTGGAGGTTGCCGTCGGCGATCTCTTTCGCGGCCTCGGCGAGCGAACGGATGGGCGTGCCGATGCCGCGCGCGAGGTGAATCGCGCTCCACGTCGCGGCGAACAGAAGCATGAGGGTCAGAAGCCCGATGGTCGAGAGGCCGAGCAGACGGACTCTGCGCTGCCCGCGCTTGATGTCCTCGAACCTCTGCGCGCCCTGCGCGAGCCTGCTCAGGTTCGCGTCCTGCGCGCGCTCGCGGACGGCTACGACGCGTCCGCCGTTCGCGAGCGGCGTGACGGAGATGAGGAAAACTTTTCCGCCGACGTTCGGCGTGCCGCCGTCCGTCGCGGCACGCATCAGTGTGTCGAGCTGTTCGCCGAGCGGCTGATAATTTTCCCCGACGTTCTCGGCAAGAACGTCGCCGCCCGGACTTAAAACCGCGAGCGACGAGAAGTGTCCGTCCGAGATGTCCGCGAGTTGTTGAATGTTGATTGCGCCCTGCCGCGCGTTGACCTGCGCGGCGACGAGCGCGGCGAGTTCGTTCAGTTGTTCGGCCTGCTGCTGGTAGTCGCGCCGCTGCGCTTCCTCGGCCTCGCGGAAGACGCCTTCGGGGAAGTTGCTGAAATACTTTTCGAGCGTCCGGTTGAAGAACATGTTGGAGAAGAGCGCCATCGCCGTGATGGGCAGGAGGCTGACGGCGATGAAATAGACGACCAGACGCGTCTTGATCTTCGAGCCGAGCTGGTGCTCGCGGCGCTCGCGGCGGAGCTTGAGAAGGCTGCGGATGAAGATGAACGAGAAGAGGAAGAAGGCGACGAAGTTCAGAGTCGAGAGCGCGTAGATCAGAAGCGCCTCGCTCGCCTCCGCGGGCGTGAAGACTTCCCAGAGGCCGAAGATTTGCGACGCGACGAGCAGCGAGAGCAGCAGCAGCACGAGGCCGCCGAAGAGCCAGACGGCCCCGCGCCTTCGCGCCGGTGTGGCTTTGGAAAAAGTCGGTTCGTTATCCGCCATGCCTTTCGTCCGCGCCGGAGTTTATCACGCCGCGACGCGCGCACGCATTGAAGTGGCTAACAAGCAGGGTCTCTTCATGCTTGAGCGTAGCGCAGGAAAGATTCACCGCAGGGACAGGGAGGACACGGAGGGGGCACGGAGTTCAGCCCTCCGTGCAGCCTCGGTGCTCTCCTTGTCTCCGCGGTGAATTCCGACGCCCCCGTCACTCAACCCGTGGATAGACTTTTCTGGCAAGTTGGTCTCGTATTTTTATTAGCCGCTCGGTTATAGTGTCGGCGCGTGCGGGGCGCAGATTAAGAGCATGGACACTCCAGACATCTTCTACAACCGCGCCGGACGACTTCGCAGCGGCTGGCGGCTCGCGGCCTTCGCCGTCGCCTACTTCGTCGCGCGCAACGCGATCTTTCTGCTCGCCGTCTTCGGGCTGGCCTTCGTCCTGCCGGCGGGGACTTACAACTGGCTTCTCGTCGAGAGCGGCTGGGGCTTCGTCGCCCAGTCAATCCTGCTTTTCACTCCGGCGGCGCTCGTCGGCTGGGGCTGCGGTTACGTTCTGGAAGATTTGCCGTGGCGCGCGCTCGGTTGGGCTTTGCACCGCGGTTGGCTGAAGGACGCGCTCGTCGGAGTCGTGGTCGGCGGCGCGTCGGTCTGCGTCGCCGCGGCGGTCGCGGCTCTGGCGGGCGGATGCCGCTTCGAGTTCCCTGCCTCGTTCGACGCGCAGGCGTTCGCGCGGACTCTCGCCGCTTCCGCACTCGTCTTCGCGCTCGCGGCTGCCGCCGAGGAGATGACCTTCCGCGGCTACGCCTTGCAGACGGCGATGCGTTCGTGGCCGATCTGTCTGGCGCTGCTGCCCGTCTCGCTCCCCTTCGCATACGTCCACCTCGACAACCCGAACGTCTCGCGCGGCTTCACCTTCGCCAACACGGCAATCGCGGGCGCTTGGCTCGCCGTGGCGTACTGGCGCACGCGCAGCCTCTGGTTTCCGCTGGGGATTCACTGGGGGTGGAACTGGGTGCAGGGCGCGCTGCTCGGCTCGCCCGTCAGCGGCATCACGCGGCTGACGCCCGCGCCGCTGCTGCGGTTCGACCCGACGGGCCACACATGGATCGGCGGCGGACTCTACGGCCTCGAAGGCGGCGCGGCCTGCACGCTCGCGCTTCTTCTCTCGACCGTCTTCATCTGGCGCACGCGGCTCGTCTCGGCCACGCCTGAGCTTCGACACTTCACGGACGGCGAGAACCCGAACCCTCCGGTCGGCGGACTCACAAAGCTGTGAGCGGAACTTTATTGCCCGACGGAAATAAAGGATTGAGTCATTGGTTCATCGGTTCATTGATTCAATGAAGAAATCAATCAATGAGCCGATGAACCAATGAACCAACGGGAGCCGCCGGGCAAGCGGACGCCGAAGCCGCGCCCGCCGGCTTCCAACAATTTTCTCGGAGTTCCGAGCTTTTTACTCCGAGGCCGGAGCTACTGAACTCGAAAGCCCGAGCTTTTTGCTCGAATCTCCGAGAAATTTTCTCGAATGTCCGAGAAAAAAGCTCAGGCTTCCCGGCTCTCCTGCTCGGAGTTCCGAGAAAAAAGCTCGAAGCTCCGAGCAATTTACTCCGGCATCCGAGCAAAAAGCTTGAAAGGTCGAGCAACTCTCGCCGACCTCCGAGCTTTTTTCTCGGAACTCCGAGTTCCAAGTCGGAATAGCGCTCTTCGGCATCAATGTCGGAACGAAGGGATGAGGACTCTGACGGAAGAAAGTTTTTATCGAAGGCTTCCCACCTATAGGCTGCTCGCAGCCGCTTCGGTGGCAATTACGGTCGTCATCTGCTGCGCCCAGCAGATTCGGCGCAGGGACGGCGACCCCGAACTGTTCGTCAACGCCGCGCGCCTCCTTCTGAGCGGGCAGGACATCTACATGATACCCAGCCCGCACGGCAACTATTATTATTACCCGCCCTTCTTCGCCTTCCTGAACGCAGTCTTAATCCCTTTGCCCGCGCCGTTCGTCACAGTCCTCTGGACTCTGGCGACGGTCGCGCTGCTGGGCTGGAGCGTGGCCGCCTTTTACGGCGACATGAACGGGCGGCCATTCTTTTCGCTCCCCGTCAAGGCGCGCTGGGTGGTCTGTTTCTTCTCCACACTCCTGGCCGCGCGCTTCATCATCCTTCACCTGCGGTTCGGGCAGACTAACGTCCTCGTCCTCGCGCTGGCCGTGCTCGGGCTGAGGTGGGTGACGACGGGCCGACCCGTGCGGGCCGGACTCGCCATCGCCTTCTCAATCGTCGTGAAGCTGACGACCCTCCCGTTCGGGTTCTGGTTTCTGGCGCGGCGCGGCTGGAAGGTTCTGCTGGGGATGATTCTGGGCGGGCTGATCGGTGTAGCCCTTCCGGCCCTTGCCGTCGGGGTCGCGCGCGACGCGGCCTATCACCGCGAGTGGGTCGAGAGCGTCGTGCTCTCGAACGCGGCGGGCAGCGGGAAATGGTCGAACACGGGCAACGTCTCGCTGCGGGCGCAGGCCGACAGGTTCTTTCTGAAGGCGGACGCGTTCGTGTACAAGGATGCGATTTACCACGTGACGGTCGTCGAGTTGCCGCCGTCCGCCGTCCGCCTCATCGGCTACCTGATAATGTTCTGCGTCGCGCTCGCAATCGTCATCTACGCGGTGCGCTTTCGGCGCGCTTCGCGCCTCGTCGGCGTTTGGGGCGGCTACGCTTTCGTCTTCAGCCTGATACCGAGTTTTTCGACGGTGACGGAAATCCCGCACCTCGTCCTGCTCCTGCCTGCATACATCTACTTAGTTCATGTCTGGTATGTCCTGCGGCTCAAGGATCGTCTGTTCCGCAGCCTCTTCGCGCTGTCATTTATCCTCACCACCCTGACGACGGGCACGTTTCTCGGACAGTTCCTGGGCCGCTTTCTGGCGGCCATCGGCTTTATCTCTTTGGGGATACTTCTGCTGCCGGCGGCGATATACAGGGCAGGCGTTTGCCTTGAGAGCGAAGACAAGTTGAACGACAGTCTTGAAGAAACTGACGCGCCGGTCGAGGCCGGCGGCGGCGCATGAGTTCGGCTTCGCCCTGACGAGCGCGGCGCTTCAGCGCTCGTCAACCGGCACGTAAGGCACGTCGCGCCCGCCGGTGTATTCGGCGCGCGGTCGGATGAGACGGTTGTTGGCGTACTGTTCGAGCACATGCGCAGTCCAGCCGGAGATGCGGCTGACGGCGAAGATGGGCGTGAACAGGTCGAGCGGGATGTCCATCAGGTAGTAGGCCGACCCCGAATAGAAGTCAACGTTCGGGTAGAGCTTCTTCTCGCTGAAAACAATCTCGCGCAGGCGTTCGAGAATCTCGAAATAACGCGTCTCGCCCTTGGCCTCGCCCAACTCCTTCGAGAACTTCCGCAGCCAGACCGAGCGCGGGTCTTCCGTCTTATAGACGCGGTGGCCCATGCCCATGATCTTCTTCTTCTTCGCGAAGGCTTCTCGCAGCCACTCGTCCGCGCGTTCGGGGCTTCCGATCTCAAGCACCATCTTCATCGCGTTCGTGTTCGCGCCGCCGTGCAGCGGGCCGGAGAGCGCGGCAATCGCGCCCGTCACCGCCCCGTACATGTCGGCGAGCGTTCCGGCGACGACCCGCGCCGTAAACGTCGAGGCGTTGAGTTCGTGGTCGGCGTGAAGAATCAGGCACACGTCGAAGATGCGCGCCTCGCGCTCGGAAGGCATCTCGCCCTTGAGCATGTAGAGGAAGTTCGTCGCGAGGTTCAGGTCTTCGCGCGGCTCGACCGGCTCCTGGCCGTTGCGGAGGCGGTCAATCGCGGCGACGACCGTGGGGAATTGCGCGGTGAGTTTCGTCGCCGTCCGCAGCGCGCCCTCGCGCGAGAGGTCGCGCGACTGCGGGTCGTAGAAGGCGAGCGCGGAGACGGCAGTCCGCAGCGCGTCCATCGGCTCGGCGTCGCGCGGGAACTCGCGCATGAGCGACATAACTTCCGCGGGCACTTTCTGGTTCGCCGCCAAGTCGCGGCGCAGCGCGTCCAACTCTTCGCGCTTCGGGAGGCGACCGTGCCAGAGGAGGAAGACCGTCTCCTCGAACGTCGAATGCTCGGCGAGGTCGTGGATGTTGATGCCTTGGTAGATGAGCACGCCGCGCGTGCCGTCAACGTCGCCGACGGAAGACTGCGCGGCCACGACGCCTTCAAGACCGGCTGGCGACTTCGCGGCAGGTGCCGCCTGATTCTCTGCTTTGTCCATCGAGTTAGAGTCCTTGCGAATCGGGTTGGACTGAAAATAGCAAAGCGGCGCGGCGAGTTACAAGTTGCCGGCGTCGCCTGAGCACTCAACGGCTGAACATTCGGACACCGCACTCGCGCCGCTCAAATTCTTCGCGACGCTCAACGCTCACGGGACTGACTTCACTTCGACGCGCGAGCCGCGACTCGCGCCCAGCGCGCGCGCGGCGGAGTCGCGGAAGACCGCGAGTTCGAGAAGGCCCGCGCTCCCCCAGATCGCGAACGGCTCGCGCGACTCGTCGCCCTCTTCGCCGAAGAAGCGTCGGAAGGAACGAATCTCGCGCCCGCCGACGACGAGACGCGCGCTGCGTGCAATCTCGTCTTCGCCGAGGTCGCCGCGCGAGATGTTCGTGACGCAGTTGCCGAACCGATCCACGTGGATGATCGTGCCGGCGATGCTCCCGTCTTCGCGGCGTTCGGGTTTGGCGAAGGGCAGTCGGATGAAATCGTCTATCTCGCTTCCGAATTCTTCCGCGCGCACGCCGAGCGAGAGCGCGCCCGCGACCGGCGCAAAGATGTCGCGCCCGTGGAACGTCTCGCTCACGCGCGGTCGGAAGAATTTTTCGTTCGTGACGTGAAAGACTCGCGGGCTGCCGACGCGCTCGAAGACGTGGCCGAACACGCCGTTGTCCGGGCCGACGAATTTGTGCCCGCCGCCCTCGACGACGACGGCGCGGCGTGAAGAGCCGACGCCGGGGTCAACGACCGCGACGTGAATCGTGCCCGGCGGGAACGCGTCGAAGGCCGCGAGCAGCGTGAACGCGCCCGCCTCGATGTCCTGCGGCGGAATCTCGTGCGTGATGTCAACGACTGTCGCTTCGTGGTTGACGGAAAGCAGCGCGCCCTTCATCGCGCCGACGAAATAGTCGGCTGCGCCGAAATCCGTGAGCAGCGTGACGACCATACAATTTCGGAATGCGGGATTCGGATTGCGGATTGGAAGAAAGACAAGGCTTTTGCTTTTCCAATCCGCAATCCGAATTCCGAAATCCGCAATTTCATTACCGGGCGCGGCCCGTCGAGCGGAGGCGGAGTTGCTGACCGGGTTCGAGGTGTATGTCTTTGCCGCGCTGCGTCATGACGCGAGCCGTGCCCGCGCCGCCGCCGATGATCGCGCCGATGGCCGCGCCCCTGCCGCCGCCCGCGATGCCGCCGATGATCGCGCCGATGCCTGCGCCCGCGCCGACCTTGACGGCGTCGTTCTTCGTCTCGCTCTTGCCGCGCACGCCGCCCTCCGGGTCAACGTCGGCGACGCCCGTGTCGCCGCCGGCCTGGACGACCTCGATGAGCTGCGCGTGGAAGTCTCTGAAGTCGCTCTCGCCGGGCATCTGTATGCGGTCGAATTCGAGTTGCAGGAGCGCCCGCCCGCCGGTCTTTCCGGGTCGGCGCACGTCGGCGAGGTGGCCGACGATGATCGCGCCGGCCATGTCCTTCGGCTCGACGACCTGAGCCTCGAAGCGGTCGCCGCGCTGGCTCACGTCGGTCGAGAGTCTGCTCCTGAGTTCGACGAGCAGCGTCGTGTCCGACGCGACCGGACTCGGCCCCGTCGCGGTCGGAATCGAGGCCGGGACGCTGCCGCCGCGCGGGATGCTGTCGGAGACGCCCGTGTTTCTGCCGCCGCTCGCCGACTCGTCTTCGTCGGCAGTTTCGCGCGCGGTCGGGCCGCGCCGCGTGACGCCGCCCGCGGGGAGGTTCGAGTCGAATCCGCCGCGGCTGAATCCGGCCTTGTAGCCGACCTCGTAGCCCTGCTGGTAGCCGTCGCGGTAGTCGTCAATCGAGCCGTAGGCCGCGATGTACGCGCGGTCAGCGCTTCGATAATCAGACTTGCCGTGGAAGTCTGAGGGCGCGCCCTTCAACTGGTCTGCCCAGCCCGACTGGTAGCCGTCGGAGTAGCCTGTGCGGTAGCCGCGCTCCAGAGCGCCGTACTTCTCCTGCGCGCCGGCGACGCCGAACCGGGTGCCGGGGGCGACGAGCGCGAGCGCCGCGATTGAAAAGGCGAGGGCGATTGCCGTCGGATGTCTGTGGGTTCTCATTCTCTACGTCTCCTCGGAGTCAGTGCGGCGGGGGATGCCGCATGGAGATTACAACAAGCAGGCTCGAAACATCCATCCTTGACGCTCGATTTGCGCGGGCCTTAGACTCGAACCTTGCGTTCCGGCTCGGAAAGGCGGAGGGAGAGCTTTCCGCAGCCTTTGATGCGGCGCGCGCCGCCGCGGGTTTGCAATTAGCTTTTAGCGATTAGCTGTTGGCTTTTAGCTGTTAGCTTAAACTCCTTTGCGACCTCTGCGAAATTCTTTGTGACCCTTGCGGTCGAGAATGTCAGACTTAACCGCAAAGACGCGAAGGAAGCGCGAAGGACTCAAACCAGCAAAAGCTAAAAGCTAATAGCTATTAGCCAACAGCCAACAGCTTCTCATGCGCCGAGTTTACCTTGACCACAGCGCGACGACGCCGGTTGACCGCCGCGTGGCGGAGGCGATGCTGCCTTTCCTGACGGAGAAGTTCGGCAACCCTTCGAGCGTACATTTTTACGGGCAGGAGGCCCGCGCCGCGGTTGACCGCGCGCGCCGCGAGGTCGCCGCTTTAATCAACGCGAGGCCGAACGAAGTCGTCTTCCTCTCCGGCGGCACGGAAGCCAACAACCTCGCCGTCCGCGGCGTCGCCGAGCAGAACGCCGGGCGCGGGCGACACGTCATCACTTCGTCAATCGAGCACTCGTCCGTCCGCGGCATTTGTGAGGCGCTCGAACGCCGCGGCTGGGAGATCACGCGGCTGCCCGTTTACGACAACGGCATCGTCCGCGTCGAGGACGTTCGCGCGGCGATCAGGCCCGACACGGTTCTCGTCACCGTCATGCTCGCCAACAACGAAGTCGGCACGATTCAGCCGGTCGCCGAGATCGGCTCGATTGTGCGCGAGCGTCGGGCCGAAGGGCACAAACACCTCCTTCTACACACGGACGCGGTTCAGGCTCTCGGCGGAATGAAAGTGGAAGTTGAGACCTTAGGCTGCGACCTGCTCTCGATGTCCGCGCACAAGCTCTACGCGCCGAAGGGCGTCGGCGCGCTCTACGTCCGGCGCGGCACGCGCCTGACGCCGCAGAACGTCGGCGGCCACCAGGAGCGCGAACGACGCGGAGGCACCGAGGCCGTCGCCTTCATCGTCGCCTTCGGCGAGGCCGCGCGCCTCGCACGGCTCGAACTCGACGAGCGAATCACACACGTCAAGCGCCTGCGCGACGCGTTCGAGTCCGGCGTCGAGCAGCGCGTCTCAGACATCGTCTTCAACGGCGACCGCGAGCGCCGTCTCCCCAACGTCTCGAACATCTCGTTCCGCTTCATCGAGGGCGAGGGACTGCTCATCAACCTCGACATGCAGGGCGTCGCCGTCTCGACCGGCTCGGCCTGCTCGTCCGGCTCGCTCGAACCCTCGCCCGTCATCCGCGCTCTGGGTCGCGACGACGGACTCGCGCGTGGCTCGATTCGCTTCAGCCTCGGCAAGGACACGACCGACGAAGAGATCGCCTTCGTCCTCGAAGTCCTCCCGCGCGCGGTCGAAACCCTGCGCCGCCTCTCGCCGCTCTACCAGAAGGCGCAGGCCGAGCGCGCCTGTGCGCCGGCTTAAGTTTAAAGTTTAGAACAGGCTTGCGATTCTGAACCTTGAACTTGCAACTTTGAACTCTGATCTGATCGTGTCCTACTCAGAGACCTTCAAAGACTACCTCGCCAACCCGCGCAACGCCGGCGAACTCTCGGACGCCGACGCCGCAGCCGAGCAGTCGAACCCAGTCTGCGGCGACCGGCTCAAACTCTCGCTCCGCGTCCGCGGCGGACGAATCGAGTCGGCGCGCTTCCTCGCCTACGGCTGCCCGCCGACGCTGGCCTGCGGCTCCGCACTCGCCGAAATGCTCGAAGGCATGAACGTCGCAGACGCCTCGCGACTCACACGCCAGGACATCACACGCGCCGTCGGCGGCCTCCCCGCGCGCAAAGGCCACGCCGCCGCGCTCGCCGTCGAGACGCTGCGAACCGCCCTGTCGAAATTGTAGGCTCGCACGTGTCGCGGTGCTATACTTTGCGCCGCCGACCGAGAGGAGTTGAACTCATGTCCCGCCATTCAAAAAAGAACTACGTCACGCCCGAAGAGTGTTTGGCGTTCGAGCGCGCCGCCGAGTACAAGAACGAGTATTTCGACGGCGAGATATTCGCCACGACGGGCGCGAGCAGAAAGCACAATCTGATCACCCTTAACATCGGCGCAGAGCTACGCAATCAACTTAGAGGTCGTACTTGCGAAGCATACATCAGCAAAATGCGTGTCCAGGTTCCTGCTACCGGTCTCTACACGTATCCTGACGTTGTCGTCGCGTGTGGCGAGCCTCAACAGACGTGGTGCAGTTAGATTCGATCCGGTGCTCACTGCCGCTAAAAGAAATCTACGACAAGGTGGAGTTTTTCATAATCCGCGTTGCTTCACGCGGCCTCGTGGATAATAACCACCCCGCGCCGCCGCGCACCTCGAAAGCAAAGGAGTTTCCCCAATGCCCCGCCCGCTGAACCTCCTACTCATCGCATCGCTGTTGTTGACCGCCCCGGCGCAGAGCGCAATGGCGCAAGGCGGCGAGCCGTCGCGCGAACCAATCCTGCGCATCGAGACGGGAACGCACAACGCCATTATCAGGCGCATCTCCGTTGATCTTGCGGGGCGCTTTCTGGCGACTGCTTCCGACGACAAGACGGCTCGGGTGTGGGACGTTCAGAGTGGCAGACTCCTACGCGTGCTGCGCGTGCCCGTCGGCGGCGGCAACGAAGGCAGACTCTTTGCGGTAGCCATCTCGCCAAATGGCAGCACGGTTGCGGTGGGCGGATGGACTGGTTACGAGTGGGACAAGCAGTATAGCGTTTACATTTTTGACCGGGAAAGCGGCAGGCTGTTTCGCCGTCTGACCGGCTTGCCTAATGTCGTCCTGCACCTTGCATTCTCGCCGGACGGCGCGCTACTCGTCGCAACCCTCTTTGGTAACAACGGCGGGCGTGTATGGTACACACCAAGCTGGACGGAAGTCCGAATCCTCGGCACGAATTTTAACGTGCGGTGTCCCACCTCGCCTTGTTCCCCGTTCTGGGGCGACACGGCTTACGGCGATTCAAGCTACGGCGTGGACTTCGACCCCGAGGGACGCTTGGTAACAAGTAGCTGGGACGGCAATGTGCGCCTCTACGACGACCGGAGGCTGAGCCTGCTGGTGAAGCGGGCAGCGCCAGGCGGCAAGCGGCCTTACGCGGTGCGCTTCTCGCCCGACGGGCGCAAGATCGCAGTCGGTTACGCAGACAGCACGCGGGTTGACGTACTTGACGGCAAAACGCTCGCTCTGCAATACAGCGCGGACAGCACTGGCATCAGCAAGGGTGACATGGGCTGTGTGGCATGGTCAACGGATGGCTCAATGCTCTACGCTGGCGGGAGCTACGCGGACAATTCAGGGTTACGCCTCATTCGTCGTTGGAGC
>DASRCS010000058.1:0-11270 GCA_035652995.1 Pyrinomonadaceae bacterium | reverse complement strand
CGCCGTCCAGTTGATAAAGAGGGATGTCGCCCTCGGTGCAGCGCGGCATGCGGTGCGGGCAGCGCGGGGCGAAGTGGCAGCCTTCGGGGAGGTTCGTCGGCTTCGGCACCGTGCCCTCGATTGTCGAAAGGCGCTCCTCCTTTTTCACGCCCGCCGCCGTCAGCTTCGGGACGGAGCGCAGCAGCCCTTCGGTGTAAGGGTGCTTGGGCCGCGCGAACAACTCCGCGACGGGCGACTCTTCGACGACGCGACCCGTGTACATCACGGCCACGCGGTCGGCGACTTCGGCGACCACGCCGAGGTCGTGCGTGATGAGCAGCACGGCGAGGTTGCGCGTCCTTCTCAGCTCGTCAATCAGTTCGAGTATCTGCGCCTGAATCGTCACGTCGAGCGCGGTCGTCGGCTCGTCGGCGATGAGCATCTTCGGGTCGCACGCGAGGGCCATCGCGATCATCACGCGCTGGCGCATCCCGCCCGAAAGCTGGTGCGGGTAGTCGCCCGCGCGCCGCGCCGGGTCGGGTATCGCGACCTCGCGCATCGCCTCGACCGCGGCCTCGCGCGCCTGCTTCCGATTCAAGTTCCGATGAAGGCGGAGCGCTTCGGCTATCTGCTCGCCGACGGTGAAGACGGGATTGAGCGAGGTCATCGGGTCTTGAAAGATCATCGCGATGTCGTCGCCGCGAATCTCGCGCATCCGTGCGTCGGATGCCTTCAGGAGATTCTCGCCGCCGAACCAGACCTCGCCGCCGACAATTTTTCCGGGCGGCGCGACCAGACGCATTACCGAGAGCGCCGTGATTGATTTGCCGCACCCCGACTCGCCGACGAGTCCCAACAACTCGCCCTCGTCCACTTGAAAGCTCACGCCGTCAACCGCGCGCACGAGTCCCGCGCGCGTCCGGAAGTGCGTCTGAAGATTTTTGACTTCGAGCAGGTGCGACACCGCGTGCAAGAGTAAACGACGCGCGGCCCCGATGCCAAGAAGCGCGGCTGCGGCGCGCGCTCCTGTTGGCCGGAGGGCGCGCGGCGGGCCACGCTCGCCCGCTCGTTTTGCCGCGCCGGAGGCGCGATGTTATACTCTCGCTCCCGCGCGGCGACCGGATCAACGTTTCTCTTGCCCTCAAAGAACTCGCGCCGCGCGCCCGTGCTCGTTTCCGTCTTTATTCGTTCGACAGGTCAGGCTGTAAATCGGCTCGCGCCCCGCGATGCCGCGCGTACACATCTCTATCATTCTCGTCGCGCGGTAACGGTCTAATGACTAAGCCCCACTTTCGCCCTTACAGGAAGGGTGCCTTCAGCCGGCACCCCTTCTCCGACGCAACCTAAACAGTTTGGAGGGATCAGTGAAAAAATTCTTCGCCTTGCTCGTGGTCGCAGCCGTGCTACTACCGCCGCTAGTTCTGGCCCAGCAGTCCTCGTCATCCGAGACGCAGGGCCAGGCCGTTCAGGAAACAGTCCAGCGCATTCCCGAAGTTCAGTTCGGCGAGCACGCCGTCTCCGCGCGCGTCAGGAACATGACGAAGGGCAATGACAAGGGCAAGCACATGGTGCCCGACAAGGAGTACGAGCCGCGCTTCAACCCGGACGGCCTGACCCGTCTCGGCTACACGATTGACCCCGTCGTTCAGAGTTCGGTCGCCGACTCTTCGGCCACGCCGCTGATGGCGCAACCGCCCGCTACCGCTTCGGACGCGCCCTCGCTGAACACAACAACCCAACTCATCGGCAACCCCGGCTTCGAGAACGGCTCGTCGAACCCCGCGCCGTGGGTTCCGACCGCGGGCGTGATCGACAGCTCGACCGGCGAGGCCCCGCACTCCGGCTCGTGGAAGGCGTGGATGGACGGCTACGGCACGACGCACACCGACACGCTCTCGCAGCAGGTGACGATCCCCACGGGCGCGACCGCGACGCTCACCTTCTGGCTGCACATTGACACCGCCGAGACGACGACCACCACCGCGTTCGACAAGATGCAGGTTCAGATACGCAACACCTCGAACACGGTTCTCTCGACGCTCGCGACCTACTCGAATCTCAACAAGGCGACGGGCTACACGCAGAAGTCCTTCGACGTTTCCTCCTTCCAGGGGCAGACCGTCAACGTCTTCCTGACCGCCACCGAAGACTCTTCGCTGCAAACCTCCTTCGTCGTTGACGACTTCGCGCTCAACGCCACGACGGGCACGCCGACGCCGACGCCCACGCCAAGCCCGACGCCGACGGCGACACCGACGCCCACGCCGACCGGGACTCCCACGCCGACCCCGACGCCCGTCATCTCGGCCCTGCTGAACTTCGACGGCCTCGGCAACGGCGGCGGCTACACGCCGAACGCCGCGCCGCCCGACACGAACGGCGCGGTCGGCGCGACGCAGTACGTCCAGTGGGTCAACGAGGCGTTCGCCGTTTACGACAAGACGACCGGCGCGCGCATCGCGGGGCCGACCAACGGCAACCAGCTCTTCCAGGCGCTCGGCGCGACGCACCAGTGCGCCGTCAACAACGACGGCGACCCGATAGTTCAATACGACAAGGCGAATAACCGCTGGGTGCTGACGCAGTTCTCCGTCACCAACGGGACGACCAAAGGCTTCTACCAGTGCGTCGCCGTCTCGCAGACCTCGGACGCGACGGGCGCTTACAACGTCTATGCGTTCAAGGAGCCGAACTTCAACGACTATCCGAAGTTCGGCGTCTGGGCCGACGGCTACTACGCGACCTACAACATGTTTTCGGGCAACACGTTCGTCGGCGCGCGCCTGTGCGCCTACGACCGCTCGAAGATGCTCGCGGGCCAGCCCGCGACCGAGCAGTGCTTCCAGTTGAGTTCGAGCTTCGGCGGCGTCCTGCCAGCCGACATCGACGGGACGATTGCGCCGCCCGCGGGCGCGCCCGAATACTTCGTCAACTTCGGCGCGAACTCGCTCAACGTCTGGAAGCTGCACGCCGACTTCGTGACGCCGGCCAACTCGACGCTGACGGGTCCGACTACTCTTTCGGTCGCGGCCTTCAGCGAGGCTTGTTCGGGCGGCACTTGCATCCCGCAGTCCGGCACGACGCAGAAGCTCGACTCGCTCGCCGACCGTCTGATGTACCGTCTCGCCTACCGGCACTTCGCCGACGGCCACGAGGCGATGGTGCTCAACCACTCGGTCAACCCGAACACGGGGCCGCTTTCGGGAGTCAGGTGGTACGAGCTACGCATCTCTTCGGGGACGCCGAGCGTCTTCCAGCAGGGCACGTATGCGATTGACTCGAACAGCCGTTGGATGGGTTCGATTGCGATGGACAAGGTCGGCAACATCGCGGTCGGATACAGCGTCTCGGGCACGAGCCTGAACCCGTCAATCCGCTTCGCCACGCGCGCGCCCGGCGACGCCGCCGGCACGCTCGGCGCGGAGTCGAGCATCATCGCGGGCACGGGTTCGCAGACCGGCTCGCTCAGCCGCTGGGGCGACTACAGCGCGATCACGGTTGACCCGGCTGACGACTGCACCTTCTGGTACACGACCGAGTACCTGAAGACCAGCGGCTCGTTCAACTGGAGCACGCGCATCGCGTCGTTCAAGCTCTCGACCTGCCACTAGTCGAGCGCGACCGACAAGCACGAAGGCCGCACGGTTCATCCCGTGCGGCCTTCCTTTTTATTTAAACGTGGTCGTTCTCGGTTGCGGTCAGTGCCTTCACGGCGCGGCGCTCACCTGCACTTCATCACGCGCGGCGGCTGGCCGAAGGCGAGCGTGAACGTGCCGACCGACTCGTTGGTGTCGGTCTCGGTGACGGTCAGGGTCATCGTGTCGCCTTTGATGCGGCCCGTGTAGCGCGCCGGGTGGCTGTCCGGCGTCTCGTCCCTTCGGACAGGCCCGCCGTGCTCGCGGACGTGCGTGCCGCGCAGGTCGAAGCGGCCCTCGGCGTCCGCCACGAACTTCTGGTCAACCGTGCCGTGCGCGCAGTCGTACTCGACCTGCGCGCCCTCCGCCGTCACTTCAAGAGAGATGTGCTGGCCGCCCCAAGTCCCCGTCTTCACATTGTCCATCTTCGCGTCCACCCCGCCCTGCCGAGCGTTGATGTTCTTATCCTGAGTGTTGACGTTCACTGTTTGAACGCCCGCGTTGTTCGCGCCGGCGTTGACACTCTTCTGATGGTCACAGTCCCTCGCGAGTGCCGCCAGCATGAGCGAAGACGCGAGCCAGACCGTCGCGATTTTAGAAAAGCCGATTAACATACGCGCCGTTTCACCTCCTTGCTCCCTGAACGTCGTTCGAGATCGCAAATTGCGTTTCCAAATCCGCGACCACTCTAACTTCTCAAACCGTCACGGCCTCGCGGTACTCGCCCCAGACGTGGCGCAGGCGGTTGCTGATCTCGCCGACGGTGGCGAGCGATTCGACGCAGTCGAGTATGCGCGGCAGGAGATTCTCCGTCCCGCGCGCGGCGTCTTCGAGGAGCGTGAGCGCGACCTCCGCCCGTTCGTTGTCGCGGCGCTCGCGCAGCGCGAGGACGCGCTCGATTTGCGCGCGCTCGACCGATGGGTCAATGCGGAGCGTGGGCACGGCAGTCTCTTCTTCGGCGCGGAAGCGGTTGACGCCGACGACCACGGCGTCGCCGGTCTCGACGGCCTTTTGATATTGATAGGCCGCCTCCTGAATCTCGCGCTGCACGTAGCCGATCTCGATGGCGTGGAGCATCCCGCCCATCGCGTCAATCTTCTCGATGTAGTCGAGCGCGCGCTGCTCGATCTCGCTCGTCAGTTGCTCGACGGCGTAGGAACCCGCGAGCGGGTCAACCGTGTCGGCGACGCCCGACTCGTAGGCGACGACCTGCTGCGTGCGGAGCGCGAGCCGCGCGGATGCTTCGGTTGGAAGCGCGAGCGCTTCGTCCATCGAGTTCGTGTGGAGCGATTGCGTGCCGCCCAGCACCGCGGCGAGCGCCTGAATCGTCGTGCGGACGACGTTGACTTCCGGCTGCTGCGCGGTGAGCGTCGAGCCTGCGGTCTGCGTGTGGAAGCGGAGCATCTGCGAGCGCGGGTCGCGCGCGTGGAAGCGCTCGCGCATGATTCGCGCCCAGAGACGGCGCGCGGCGCGGAACTTCGCGACCTCTTCGAGGAGGTTGTTGTGCGCGTTGAAGAAGAAGGAGAGGCGCGGCGCGAACTCGTCAACCTTTAACCCTGCGGCGACCGCCGCCTCGACGTAGGCGACGGCGTCGGCGAGTGTGAAGGCGACCTCCTGCACGGCGGTCGAGCCGGCCTCGCGGATGTGATAGCCGGAGATTGAAATCGTGTTCCAGTTCGGCACTTCCTCGGAGCAGAAGGCGAAGGTGTCGGTGACGAGGCGCAAGCTCGGCGCGGGCGGGAAGATGTAGGTTCCGCGCGCGATGTACTCCTTGAGGATGTCGTTCTGAATCGTGCCCTGCAACTTGTCCGCGGCGACGCCCTGCTTCTTCGCGACCGCGATGTAGAGACACAAGAGAATCGCGGCGGTCGCGTTGATCGTCATCGATGTCGAGACCTCGCCGAGCGGGATGCCGTCGAACAGGCGCTCCATGTCTTCGAGCGAGTCGATGGCGACGCCGACTTTGCCGACCTCGCCCGCGGCGAGCGGGTCGTCGGAATCAAGCCCGATCTGCGTCGGCAGGTCGAAGGCGACGGAGAGGCCGGTCGTCCCCTGCGAGAGCAGAAACTTGTAGCGCGCGTTCGACTCCTCGGCGGTCGCGTAGCCCGCGTACTGGCGCATCGTCCAGAGCCGACCGCGGTACATCGTGCGGCGGACGCCGCGCGTGTAGGGGAAGACGCCGGGGTCGCCGAGATCGCGGTCGTATTCGAGCGGCTCGGTGTTCGACGGGTTGAAGTCGTTGGGGAGCGGGATGCCGGATGAGGTCTCGAAATGCTCGCGCCGTTCGCTGCGGGCCGAGGGCGCGTCTGTCTTCGTACTCATAAAAATTTTCCCTTCGGACGGGATGGTTCGGGCGCGTTCGTTTTGTTGCCTTCGGGTTTGATTGAAGCCTAGCACACGGCGCGCGGGCGCGACAACGGACGGTCTTTGTACACGCGCGGCGGCGCTTCCGTGTGTGCAAACGCTTCGCCAACTTGAACGGGCGAGGCAATGCAACTGCAAGCGATTCTCAAACGTCTGAGGGTGGTTGCAACGCGATGGCAACGCGGCTGCAACGAGCGAGCAAGGTGTTCCGGTCACTCCGGGTTTAATCACACTCTTCCGACAGACGGATTTTACGACGATGAGAAAGACGCTTTTTTCTGTTCTCTCGCTACTCGTGTTTCTCGGCCCCGTCCGCCCCGGCTTCAACTTCACGGCGGCGGACTTGGTGCCTTCGTCAACGCGCGTCGAGGCCTCCGAGCGCCGCGACACGAACCCAGCCGTCTCGCGCCTCCGCACGCGAATCGCGGACGCGCGCCGCGCGCTCGAACAACTCCCCGCCCTGCCGACCGACCGCGTCGCGCTCGCCGTCGGACAAGCGGACGGCTCGAAGGTCGAGACGCTCGAACTCTCGAAGGATGATTTTCTGCGGAAGGACGCGGTCGTCTCCGCCGTCTCCTCCGCGGGCGCGAAGCTCAACGTTCAGGTCGTGCGCCCGAATTACGTCAACACCGCCGTCCGCGTCACCGACGACGCGGGCCGCGAGCTTCAGCCGCTCGCCGTGCGCTACCCCGTAGAGAAGGGCGGCTCGCTCTCCGAGGTCGCCTACTACACTTCGGCGCACCCCGCGGTCGAGAGCGCAGACGTTGTCGAGGCGGGCGGCGAGTACGTCCGCGCGAGTCTCGAAGATGCCGCCGCGCAGCTCGCGAAGGCCGGCGACCAGATTTCGCCCGACATCGTTGACGTGGCCGAGCACCTCTGCGTCGTTGAGCACACGGATCACAAGCGCTTCATGACCGAAGACGCCTCTTCGATCTTCAAAGACATTCAGGCCACATACGCGCTGAACTCCGGCGACGCCTTCCGCTACTCGGTCAGCACGGCGGGCGCGGGCGGCATGATTCAGATGATCCCGAAGACCTACGAGGGCATCCGCCGCGACCACCCGGAAGCGGCGCTCAACCCCGACTTCGTCGAAGGGATGCGCGACCACTCGAACGCCCTGCGCGCGATGCTGCTCTACATGAACGACACCTGGAAGACTCTGCGAAAGAGCGACGAGGTCAACTCCGCGCTCGACGAGGGGCGCGCGACCGAGGCCGAGCTTCTGGCCGCGGGCTACAACTCGAACCCGCTGCGCCTGCCGAAGTATTTGAAGTCGGGCGGCGCGGACTGGCGCGAGTTGATACCCGAAGAGACGAAGATGTATCTGCGAATCTACTCGGCGGTTGACGGCGACATTGACTTCAAGAACCTCTCGTAGCTCTCAAAGGCGTTTGCTTCTATCTCTGAAGTACACGTAGAGGACGAACAAGACGATGATGACTCCGGGCACGCACACCGTCGCGAAGTCGAAGTCACCATAGAGTCCGAAGCCTGTCATCAACGGATATCACTCGCCGCGAGTCAGCGGGTTCCAAAAACGACGTGTGAACAAGGGCGGAGCTTCGGCTCTGCCCTTTCGATTTGCGCGTCTGTGAAGCCGTGCGTGCGGCGTCAAGGTTGACCTGCGCCCGCGCGCTCGCGTAGCATCGTGGCAGACATCCCCCGCGACATTAACAACTGAAACTTCGGACGCGCTGGTACCGATTTGGAAATCAACGACGAGGCAAAGGAGATCGTTCAGCAGCTCGGCTCGGCCATCAACTCGGCGGTCGAGCGCTCGGCGGAAGTCGCCACGGCCATCGAGCGGCTGCGCGAGGCGGGCTACGAGCTGGAGCTGACGCTGAAGCTGGAGATCGGCCTGCGCGAGCACGCGCGCGAGGCGGAGGACGAAGACGAGGCCGACGAGCCGCCGGCGTGGTTAGAGCTGACGGACGAAGACCGGCGCACGCTGCGGGGCATGAAGATTCGTTTCGACGACGCCGACTGAAGATTCGCCCCCGCGCACAGTCTTAACGTTCGGTCGGAGTCTTAATCGGGCCGCAGAAGTTTTCAAACCGGCGGGCGAAGTTTCAAGCGGTCAAACGAGCGGAGGGGTTATGAACGTTGCGAGCGTTATACTTTTTCTGATCGGTCTGTTCGGGCTTTTCCTTCTCATCATGGGGCTGCTGTCGGTCGGGCAGGCGGGGAACGTGCCCTTCTTCGGCAGGATGTTCGGCGGCTGGTTCCTCGTCATCGTCAGCCTCTTCCTCACGGTGTGCGGATTCGTCGGCTTCTTCCGAATGAGGCGTCGCTAGTGTGACGCCTTCGGCCCGGCGGCCACGCAGCCGGGCGTCGCCCGACTCGTACTCATAAAATCGTAACGGGCGGGCCGCGGAAACACGGCCCGCCCGTTACGCGCTTCAGACAATCCGAGCGACTACTTCAGGTCGGCCCAGGCCTTCCCGTTCTTGTAGTGCAGCGTCACGTCGGAAATCTCAAGCAGGTTGAGGCTCTCCCAGGTGATGCTGTTGCCCTTGCTGTCAACGACCTTCAAGTCCCAGAGCTTCGCCTTCTCCTTCGGCGAGAAGTGGATGTCCACGCTGTCGCCGTCGGCGAGCGTGTCCTGACCGAGAACGTCCTCCTCCCAGTCGTCAGAGCTGTGCGGCGAGACGTAAAGCTCGTGAATCTCCACGCCCGTCATGTTGTGCAGCGTGAAGTCCTGCTTGCCCTGCGCGAAGGCCGCCGTGGCGACGAGCGTCGAGAGTGCGAAGACCAGAGCGAGCGCGACCGCCGCCCGCGATTTGTAAAGCCGTGCGAATTTCATACTTCGGGGTTACTCCTTGAAATTAAGTTAGAGGTTGGTTGAGCCAAGCCCGCGCTACTCCATGTCGGCTGTTGCCTTGCCGTCCTTGTAGTGCAGCGTGAGCTTGGAGATTTTGAGCAGGTTCAGGTTCTCCCACTCGATTGCGTTGCCCTGGCTGTCCTCGACACGCAAGTCCCACTCGGCGGCCTTCTCGCTGCGGTTGAACTTGATGTCAACGCTCTGGCCCGAGGGCAGGGTGTCGCGACCGAGGATGTCCTCCTCCCAGTCGTTCGAGTCGTGCGGGGAGATATAAACTTTGTGAATCTCCACGCCCGTCTCGTTGTTGAGCGTGAAGTCCTGCACCGCGCCTTTATCGTTCGACGCGGAGTCGCCCGCGCCGGAGTTGCTGTTCGTGGCCGCGCTGTTCGACGACGCGGCGTTGGTGTTGGCGGGGGTGGATGCGGTGCTCGCGTTCGTGTTCGCGGGCTTGTTCGCGTTGGCGCTCGAAGCGTTCGACGAGTTCGACGTGTTGGTCGTGATGTTCGCCGTGCAGGCCGACGCGAGCAGCAGGGCCGCGACGGCAGTCGCGCCGAGCAGTGTTTTGTTCTTCATTTATTGTCCTCTGGTTTGTTGCCGGGCTGATGCCCTGCCCGGCGGGGGATTTCCGTCTTGAAAAGATTGGTTAGATCAGCCCGCCTTGTCACGGCTGGAAAGGCCGATGAAATCTACGCAAAAACCTGTTGAAAGTCAAACACAAAAGACGCGGCGTCGAGCGCGGCACGGCGAAGGCGGCGGCGTTTTTGCCTTCGCGGCGCGGCGTGTGCTAACCTGTCGGGCTTAAAACCGAAGCGGATTTTCTCGCCACACAAGCTTTAACCTGAAGAGGAGTATTCGAGCAAAGTATGTCCACTTACGCCAACACCTCGACGAACGGCAACCCCGCGGGGCGCGTCGTACAGGTCATCGGCCCCGTCCTCGACATTGAGTTCGAGGAGGGACACCTGCCGCCGATCTACACCGCACTTCGCGTCACGAGCGAGGGCTTCGACGTGCCCACGCCGATTGACATCATCGCCGAAGTCGAGCAGCACCTCGGCGAAGGCCGCGTCCGCACCGTCTCGATGCAGCCGACCGAAGGCGTCGTCCGCGGCATGACGGCGATTGACACCGGCGGCCCGATCACGATGCCCGTCGGCGAGACGACCTTGGGTCGCGTCCTCAACGTCATCGGCCAGCCCGTTGACAACCTCGGCCCCGTCAAATCCGAGGAGCGCTACCCGATCCACCGCCACGCGCCGACTTTGGAAGAGCAGTCAACCGAGCTTGAGATGTTCGAGACGGGCATCAAGGTTGTTGACCTCATCCAGCCCTTCCTGCGCGGCGGCAAAATCGGCCTGTTCGGCGGCGCGGGCGTCGGCAAGACCGTGCTCATCATGGAGCTGATCAACAACGTCGCCAAGGCGCACTCCGGCTTCTCCGTCTTCGCCGGAGTCGGCGAACGCACGCGCGAGGGCAACGACCTCCTGCGCGAGATGGTCGAGTCGAAGGTCATCAACTTCGGCGAGAGCTTCTACCACAACTGGGAAGAGACCGGCGTCTTCGACATGACGAAGGTTGACATGAACGCCATCGGCGAGTCGAAGGTCGCGCTCGTTTACGGGCAGATGACCGAGCCGCCGGGCGCACGCCTCCGCGTGGCCCTGTCGGGACTCACCGTCGCCGAATACTTCCGCGACCAGGGACTCGACGTGCTCCTCTTCGTTGACAACATCTTCCGCTTCACGCAGGCCGGCTCGGAAGTCTCGGCGCTGCTGGGCCGAATGCCCTCGGCGGTCGGTTACCAGCCGAACCTCGCGACCGAGATGGGCGAACTCCAGGAGCGCATCACCTCGACGCGCACCGGAGCCATCACCTCGATTCAGGCGGTCTATGTTCCCGCGGACGACTACACAGACCCCGCGCCCGCGACGACGTTCGCGCACCTCGACGCGGTGACGGCGCTCTCGCGCCAGATCGTCGAACTCGGAATCTATCCGGCGGTTGACCCGCTCGCCTCGTCGTCGCGCATCCTCGACCCGCGCATCGTCGGGCAGGATCACTACAACACGGCGCAGGCGGTCAAGCAGGTCTTGCAGCGCTACAAAGACCTTCAAGACATCATCGCCATCCTCGGCCTCGACGAGCTTTCGGAAGAGGACAAGCTGATCGTCTCGCGCGCCCGCAAGATTCAGCGCTTCCTCTCGCAGCCCTTCTTCGTCGCCGAGCAGTTCACCGGCCTCAAAGGAAAATTCGTCAAGATCGCCGACACCATCCGCGGCTTCCAGGAGATCATCGACGGCAAGCACGACGACCTCCCCGAACAGGCCTTCTACATGGTCGGCACCATCGAAGAGGCCCGCGAGAAGGCCCAGCAGATGGCGGCGGAAGGATAAAGACAGTGATGAGTGATGAGTGATGAGTTGAATGCAGCTTGTTTTTAACTCATCACTCATCACTCATCACTCATC
>DASRCS010000057.1:0-3611 GCA_035652995.1 Pyrinomonadaceae bacterium | reverse complement strand
CTTCGAGCACACGGTCACGCAGGGCGAGCGTCTCGACCAGATCGCGGCGCAGTACCTCGGCGACCCCGAACAGTTCTGGCGCATCTGCGACGCGAACGGCGCTCTGCGCCCCGAAGAACTTCTTGAGACGGGGCGGCGCGTCCGACTAACTCTGCCCGAAGGCGTGCCGGCGACACCCAATGCTTAAAGGCATCAACCTGACACTGTTGATGGGGCCGGCGGTGGCCTCGCCCGTGCCGCAGTGGGCGCTCGACGCGCTGGTGAGCGTGCGCGTGACGACCACCGCGGGCAAGCGCAGCGGCTTCGAGCTGAGCTTCGACGTGAAGAACGATTCGCCGCTTCAGACGCTCTTCCTTTTGACGGGCGGGAGCGTGCCGCCCGTACTTCGCACGATCATCGTCGTCACAATCAACGGCACGCCCGACGTGATCATGGACGGCGTCGTCACCAACCACCAGATCACGCAAGGCTCGCAGCCCGGCCACTCGACCCTGACCCTCACGGGCGAAGACCTGAGCGCCGTGATGGACTGGCTCGACCTGAGCGGCATCCCCTACCCGTGCCTGCCGCCCGAAGGCCGAGTCGGGTTGATGCTCCTCAAGTACATGTTCCTCGGCGTCATCCCGAAGGTGATACCGAGCGTGCTCATTGACGTGCCCATCCCCATCGAGCGCATCCCGACGCAGCGCGGCACAGACCTCGCATACATCAACTACCTCGCAGACCTCGTCGGCTACGTCTTCTACATTGACCCCGGCCCGTCGCCGGGCATGAGCTTCGCCTACTGGGGCCCCGACATTAAGTTCGGCGAGGTGCAGCCCGCGCTCAACCTCGACATGGACGCGCTCTCGAACGTCGAGTCTTTGAGCTTCCGCTTCGACAAGGACAAGGCCGTGCTGCCCGTCGTCGTCATCCAGAATCAGGAGACGCACGTCCCGATTCCGATTCCAATCCCGCCCATCACGCCGCTCAACCCTCCGCTCGGCGCGATCATGCCGATCCCGAACAAGCTCGAATGGATCAGCGAGACGGCCAAGTACAACCCCGTGCAAGGCGCGCTCATCGGGATGGCGAAGGCGTCGCAGATGGCGGACGCCGTGAGCGGCACGGGCAGCCTCGACGTTCTGCGCTACGGGCGCGTGCTCAAGGCGCGCAAGCTCGTCGGCGTGCGCGGCGTCGGGATGGCCTACGACGGCCTCTACTACGTGAAAAGCGTGACGCACAATATCAAGCGCGGAGAGTACAAGCAGACCTTCGAGCTGACGCGCAACGGACTAGTCTCCACACTTCAGCAGATACCCGTATGAGCCAAATAGTAGAAGAACTCGTCAACAAGGCCGCCGACAAAGCGCCGAAGAAGTATTACGGCAAGTACCGCGGCACGGTCATCAACAACATTGACCCGATGCAGATCGGGCGCTTGCAGGTAATCGTTCCCGACGTTTCGCTCATCCCCGGCTCGTGGGCCATGCCGTGCCTGCCGCTCGCCGGCATCCAGAACGGCTTCTACACCGTGCCCATCATCGGCTCCGGCGTCTGGGTCGAGTTCGAGCAGGGCGACCCCGATTACCCGATCTGGTCGGGCTGCTTCTGGGGGAGCGCTGCCGAAGTGCCCGCCATGTCGCACCTCGTCCCGCCGGTGCTTCCGGGCATCACGATCCAGACGCCTTTGCAGAACGGCATACAGGTGAGCGACGTGCCCGGCCCCACGGGCGGCATCGTGCTCAAGAGCACGACGGGCGCGATGATCATCGTCAACGACACGGGCATCTACATCCAGAACGGCAAGGGCGCGTCAATCTTTTTGGTCGGCCCTTCGGTCACGATCAACGCGGGCGCGATGGTCATCGTCTGACGTGGCCGCGCGTGCGGCGACTCTACAAGTGACCACGCGCGCGCCGACTCTACTCGGCGGGAACGATTCGACCCCGCCGCCCGCAGTTAACCTTCAACCCTCCGCGGAGGACAGACACCATGCCCGGATTTCTTTTGCACGTCGGCGCGACCGTGATGTGCGCGCACGGGGGGCAGGCGCAGCCCGTCGTGCCGAACCCGCGCGTGCTCGTGAGCGGACAGCCCACGGTGACGGTTGCCAGCCCTTACGTCGTCGCGGGCTGCGCGCTGCCGCCCAACGCGGGCGGCCCGTGCCTGACCGCGCAGTACGTCACCTGCGCGACGCGCGTCACCTCAAACGGCCAGCCGCTCCTTTTGATAGACAGTCAGGCCGTCTGCGCGCCCACCGGCACGCCGCTCATCCCCGCCGTGACACAGGTGCGCGTCACCGCCATGTGACGCGAGACGGATTGCGAGGCGAGACGAAACGGATTGCGAAGAGAGACGAGACGGATTGCGAGGCGATGATGGACGTTGACTTTCCATACGGCTTCGACGCGAGCGGGCACACGGCGGCGACGACGGACGCGGACGCGCACACGCGCGACCTCATCGAGCAGGTGCTCTTCACCGCGCCCGGCGAGCGCGTCAACCGCCCGACCTTCGGCTGCGGCCTCGCGCAGCTCGTCTTCGCGCCCAACTCCGACGAACTCGCCGCCGCCACGCAGTTTCTCGTCCAGGGCGCGCTGCAACAGTGGTTGAGCGATTTGATTCAAGTCGAGGAGGTCGTCGTCATAAACGACGACTCGGCGCTGCGTGTCGAAGTCCAGTACGTCAACCGCCGCACGCAGAGGCGCGAGGTGGCACGCTTCGCGCGCGGAGGCACGAGCGCGTGAACAACCGCGGAGGTGAGAGAGTGCGAGTTACCGCGGAGACACGGGCGCGTGAGCTACTGCGAAGGTGTGAACGCATGAACAGTTGCGGGGACGTGAGCGCATGATCTACTTCTGCTGCGACGAGAAGCGGCGCAACGCCGTCGCCGCGCACGCGACGCTCAACGGCGTCGAGTTCCTCGAAGTGTCGGACGACCCCGCCGACCCTTTGGAGCTTCGACAGCGCACGCTCTACGCCCACCTCTTCAAAGACCTCGCGCCCGGCGCGCTCACTGCCGCGAACGTCCGCGTCGAAGGCGGCGAGCGCGTGCGCGGCGTCGCCGTCCAATCTCTCACCGAATCCTTCGGCGGCGACGCCAAAGTCATCGCCGTCGAGGTTGACCGCCGCGGCGACTTCTCGACCTACACGCTCCGCCTCGTTGACGCAGCCGACGACACGCTCCCGCCCGCGGACTTCGACCCCGTGCTCGCCGCCATAGACTTCTCTTTCAAGGTCGCGTGCCAGACCGACTTCGACTGCGAGGCCGGGCGCGCGTGCGAAGAAGAGCCGGCCCCCGCGCCTGAGCTTAACTATCTCGCGAAGGACTACGCGAGCTTCCGCCGCCTGATGCTCGACCGCATCTCGACGCTCGCGCCGCAGTGGACGGAGCGCCACGCGGCTGACCTCGGCGTCGCGCTCGTCGAAGTGCTGGCATACGTCGGCGACTACCTAAGCTACCAGCAGGACGCCGTGGCGACCGAAGCCTACATCGGCACTGCGCGCCGCCGCGTCTCGGTCAGGCGCCACGCGCGACTCGTTGACTACCACGTGCACGACGGCTCGAACGCTCGCGCGTGGGTGGAGTTCGGCGTCGCGGCGGACAACGTCTCAGTCCCCGCGGGCAC
>DASRCS010000056.1:0-17760 GCA_035652995.1 Pyrinomonadaceae bacterium | reverse complement strand
GAGCTAATCCTCAAAACTAAACTGACGGAGTACTAGTGTGTCATGTTTGTTCTGTAGTCTGGGCGTAGAAAGGCAATTCACGGACGGCAACTTCACCGGCCAAATTCTGTCTAGCCACCTTCACGTAATCATCCGAAATATCTATGCCGATGTAACGACGCCCGGCACGTATGGCGGCAATCGCGGTTGTGCCGGAACCGACGAAGGGGTCGAGAACAACGTCGTCCGGTTTCGTAAAAAGCCGCATGAACCACGCGGGGAGTTCAAGCGGAAAAGTCGCCGGGTGATTTTTGTTGCTGCATTCAGTGGCGAAATGCAGCACGTTCGTCGGGTAGGCCATTTCCCGGCCTACCCAGTTTGACACATTCTTCCCGAACCCGCTCGCAACCTTTGAATTATCTCGGCGTCTGTCGGTCTCGCTCAAATTCCTCAACCGGGACTTTGCCCAATCTCCCATCGGGACCATCACGCTGTCCTGATACATCGCGAAGTTCTTCTGCTTATTGAAGTGCAGGCAACGCTCCCAGGCATCGCGAAAGCGGTTGGGCCACTTGCCAGGGTAGCAGTTGCGCTTATGCCAGATATACTCCTCCGTCCAAATCCAGCCCTGCTTTCTCATTTCAAGGATGAGTTCGATGACGTATGTGTGCCGTTCACCGTCCACGACTCTCTCCTTGATGTTCAGTACAAACGAGCCGCTTGGCTTTAGGACCCGAAGAAGTTCGGCGGAAATCGGCAAAAACCACCCGACATACTCGTCGGTAGATACACCTTCATAAACCGTTTTGCGCTTATCAGCATAAGGCGGCGACGTGATAATAAGATCAACGCTCTCGCTCGGCAGATTTTTCAAAACCTCGCGGCAGTCGCCTGGCAGAATGACATCAGTTTCCACGCTTAGCTCCTCTGCGGTGATTCACAAGTACTGTTCAAGAACTACCTTGATACTGTCCACACCTGTCCCGTATTTTTCTTCCCAGTTTTGAATGAGCGCGGCCCGTTTATTCTCAAGCAACTCGCTGAAGTGTATGTTCTCTCGCATACCGACCGCCGCCCATTCGAGAACTTTTTCCGTGTAACCTTTCTCGTCGGCAATAAAATCCCACAGCCTGCGCCCCATGAGAACGCTTCCGGGATATCCTTCCACCTTCTGCATGATGCTGCTCAGTTGCCCGTCCTTGCCGTAGGTCACACCGAGCACGCCGATTCTATCGCCAAACTCCTGCAACTTCACAATGTTGCTGTTGAGGTGTCGAACCTGGTCGTAGTCCATCGTATTCGGGCTGCTCTTGATTTGTATGTGAAACTCCTTGCCGCTTCGGTGGACACGTAAATCAAATCCGGCCTTCTCGCCGGTGATGGGCGAGCTTCCAGACACGAGCAACATCTGCTCGACGGTGAAGCCCCAAGAGGTGACGATTGAGCGCGTCACCTTCTGATAGAAACAGAAGGTCACGACGCCCTCGTGATCCATGAAGTTGAATGCGCGTATGAGGAACGGATTGATAAGAAGCTCGTCAAAGTTTGTTGCTTGAATCTCCTCTATGGCATTCCAGACAAACTTGCGGACAAGGTATGTGATCCACAACTGCTTTACGTCAGTTATGCCTTCCGGCAGATACCTCTTCCTTGCCGAGAGAACTTCTCTGGCTTGTCCCGTTTACCTTCTGGCAAATTTCGACGATGAGATTGTGGTGGTGATTCGGCTTAAAACTCTGGTTTCTTCATAAGCTTCGACGGACGCCTACAAGATAGCGCAGTTCACTTGATGTTCTAAATCACCGTCGTGACGATCTCGCGGATGCTGCGCTGTAAGTCTCGGTCGTCGGTGATGGGCGAGCAGAGGGCGACTTCGGCGGCGGCCTGCGCGGGGATGCCGCGGGCGGTGAGTTGGGCGGCGTAGATGAGGAGGCGCGTGGAGACGCCCTCTTCGAGTCCGTGGCCGCGGAGGTTCCTGACCTTCTGGCCGATGAGGACGAGGTCGCGCGCCGTCTGTAGTTCAACGCCGCCCTCGCGCGCGACGATCTCGGCTTCGAGTTCGGCGGGCGGGTAGTCGAACTCCATCGCGACGAAGCGCTGGCGCGTTGACTGCTTGAGGTCTTTGAGGATGGATTGGTAGCCGGGGTTGTAGCTGACGACGAGCATGAAGTCGTCGGGCGCGTCGAGTATGGTGCCGCGCTTCTCGATGGGGAGTCGTCGGCGGTGGTCGGTCAGCGGGTGGATGATGACGACGGTGTCCTTGCGCGCCTCGACCACTTCGTCGAGGTAGCAGATCGCGCCGCCTCTCACCGCCGCCGTCAGAGGGCCGTCGTGCCAGACGGTCTCCTCGCCTTCGAGCAGGAAGCGCCCCACAAGGTCTGTCGCCGAGAGGTCTTCGTGGCAGGCGACGGTGATGAGCGGGCGACTCAAGCGCCAGGCCATGTGCTCGACGAAGCGCGTCTTGCCGCAGCCCGTCGGGCCTTTGAGCATGACGGGCAGGCGCGCGGCGTGCGCCGCCTCGAACAACTCAACCTCGCGTCCGACGGAAAGATAAAAAGGTTCGTCGGTGACGACGTACTCTTCGATTGCTCGTTCGGCCATAAGTTCAAAGTTCAAAGTTCAAGGTTCAAAGTCGAAGGCCGAAGTTCTTAACTTTGAACCTTGAACTTTGAACTTTGAACTTCTCTGACGGGCTGAAGTTTCGACCCGAATGGGTTATCCTGTTCTTTGCTGAAAAGCGCCAAAAATCAACGGAAAATCATCTTAGCACCCGCCCGAAAGGGGCGGCAAACGAGGCGGTAGTGACGAGTGATAAGTGAAGAGTGACGAGTTGAAGGCAGAGAGCTAAGAGCCAACAGCTAAACGCTAAAAGCTTTTCTGCTCGTCACTCGTCACTTGTCACTGCTTTTGAGCTTTATGAAGATTGCGGTGGCGATGAGCGGCGGCGTTGACTCCTCGGCGGCGGCTGCGATTCTGAAGGACGAGGGGCACGAGATCGTCGGCTTCACGATGCAGTTGTGGAACCAGCGGCGCGGGCTGACGGTGGACGAGAACGGCGAAGCGATGCCTTCGCGCTGCTGCTCGCTCGACGACGTGTACGACGCGCGGCGCGTGGCGGAGGATTTGGGTTTCCCGTTCTACGTTTTGAATCTTGAGCGCGAGTTCGAGCGCGAGGTGGTCGAGCCTTTCGTCGAAAGCTATCTGTCGGGCGAGACGCCAATCCCCTGCGTCGCGTGCAACAGCCGCCTGAAGTTCGCCGCGCTCGACCGCGTGGCTTTGAGCGTCGGGTGCGAGCGTGTGGCGACGGGGCATTACGCGCGCGTCCGGTTCGACGAAAGGGCGAATCGTTACCGCCTTCTGCGCGGGCTTGACGAGCGAAAGGATCAGTCTTACTTCCTCTGGGAGTTGACGCAAGATCAGTTGTCGCGCGCCATCTTTCCGCTCGGCGAGTTGACGAAACGGGACGCGCGCGAAGCGGCGCGTGGCCGCGGCCTGTCGGTCGCGGAGAAGAAGGAGTCGCAGGAGATTTGCTTCGTGCCCGACGGCGACTACGCGGGCTTCATCGAGCGCTACCTCGAAGCCGAGGGGCGAGAAACGGAGCGCCCGCCGCGCGGCGAGATCGTTGACACGAGCGGTCGCGTCGTCGGAGAACACGAGGGCGCGCACCGCTACACGGTCGGGCAGCGGCGGGGCTTGGGAGTGTCGCGCGAGCTTCCGCTCTACGTCGTGCGCGTCGAACGGGAAGAGAACCGCGTCGTCGTCGGCCACGCCGAAGAACTTTTAAGTAATGAGTTCACCGCGGCGGGCGTTAACTGGATAGCATTCGACGAGCCGGCGGAGAGCGTGCGCGCGGACGTTCGCATCCGCTACCGGCACGCGGAAGCGCCCGCGACGATCACGCCTCTCGGCGGCGGACGTGCGCGCGTCCGCTTCGACGAACCGCAGCGCGCCGTCACGCCCGGACAGGCAACGGTCTTCTACCGCGGCGAGGAAGTTTTGGGCGGCGGCTGGATCGTGAAAGAATAAGATTGCGGATTGGTGAAGGCGGTGTTTATGTTGCCACTAGCTTTAGCTAGCGGGGGCAGGGTTGAAGAAAAGAAGTAAGGCTTTAGCCGAAAAATCGGCTCATTCGGCTAAAGCCCGAAGCAACTTGCTTGGCCTTACCCACTAGCTTTAGCTAGTGGCAACTGATGAGATGAAATCAACGGCGAAGTGTCAGTCGGGATTAAATCGGCAATCGAGATAAATCCGCATCCCAGCCTCTTAGATAAACCTTTCTGACGGCAACCGCGTAATAGAACCGACCTCGCCCGTCAGATTCCGGCGGGCGGAATTCATCCGAAGTAAAAGGCATTAACGAATGAAACGTGGAAGCAAGATAGCTTTGATCATCGTCGGCGTCGTGCTGACGCTCGTCGTCCTCGGCGGCCTCGTGGTCGCGCTCGTCTTGATGTCTCTGAACAGAGAGCCGGACGTTCCGAACAACAGCGTGCTCGTCCTCAAGGTCGAAGGCTCTTTGCCGGACTACGCGAACGCCGACGACCTCACGTCGCGCTTCTTCGGCGGGCAGCCGAACTCGCTCTCGAACCTTCTCCTGCAACTGAGAAAGGCGAAGGCAGACAAGCGCGTGGGCGCGGTTCTGCTCGACATCGGGATGGTCGAGGGCGGCTGGGCGAAGGCCGAGGAGATTCGCGACGCCGTCGCCGACCTGCGAAAGTCCGGCAAGCCGGTTTACGCCTACATGGAGTTCGGCGACGACAAGGAATATTACATCGCGACCGCGGCGGAGCGCGTTTACGTCCCGCCCATCGGCGACCTCTTCATCAACGGGCTGGCCGCCGAGTCAATGCACTTCCGGGGCACGTTCGACAAGCTCGGCATCTTCTGGGACTCGTACCAGATCGAGAAGTACAAGACCGCGCCCGAACAGTTCACGCGCAAGGACATGAGCGAGGGCGAGCGCGAGACGCTCAACTCGCTCGTGGAAGAAATCTTCAACCGCTACGTCGCGAACGTCGCCGAGGCGCGGCACATCTCCGAGGCCGACTTCCGCGCGCTCGTTGACAACGCGCCGCACAACGCCGTGGACGCGCAGAAGGCCGGGCTGATTGACGGCGCGAGCTACCGCGAGGACGTGGAGAACGAACTCAAGAAGCGGCTCGGCTACAAGACGGACGAGAAGCTGCACAAGGTCTCGATGGCCGAGTACCGCCGCGTCTCGCCCGACTCGCTCGGACTCAACAAGGGCGGCGACGAGGTCGCGGTCATCTTCGCCTCCGGCGACATCGTGCCCGGCAGGTCGAGCGACGGCTCTGTCGGCGGCGCGCAGACGATAGGCTCGGACACGGTCGTCAAGGCGCTCAACGACGCGCGCGACAACAAAGACGTGAAGGCCATCGTCCTTCGCGTTGACAGCCCCGGCGGCGTGACCTACCCGTCGGACTTCATCTGGAAGGCGGTCGAGGAGGCGAAGAAGAAGAAGCCGGTCGTCGTCTCGATGAGCGACCTCGCGGCTTCGGGCGGCTACTACATCTCGATGGGCGCGTCGAAGATCGTCGCCGAGCCTCTGACGCTCACCGGCTCAATCGGCGTCTTCGCCTACAAGCCGGTCGTCAAAGGCTTCTACGACTGGGTCGGCGTGACGAGCGAGTACGTCACGCGCGGCAAGAACGCGGCGATGTACCGCGAGACCGACCCGTTCAACGACGACGAGCGCAAGAAGTTCCACGCGATGCTCGACAACTTCTACTGGAACCAGTTTCTCCCGAAGGTCGCCGAAGGGAGACACTTCCCGAACGTGGACGCCGTCAACGAGATCGCGCGCGGTCGCGTGTGGACTGGCGCGCAAGGCAAAGACCGCGGACTCGTTGACGAGTTCGGCGGATTAGACCGCGCGGTCGAAGTGGCGAAGGAGTTGGCGAAGATTCCCGCCGACAGACAGGTGCGTCGCGTCGTCTATCCCGCGCCGCGCACCTTCTTCCAACAAATCTTCGGCAGCGGCGGCGACGAAGAGGACGCCGCCAGCATCCGCGCCGAGCAGCAGCGCGCCGCCTTCATCAACTCGATGCCCAAAGAGATGCAGCCCGTCCTCCGGCAGGCCGCCATGTTCGACCGCTTCGAGCAAGGCTCGACGCTCGCGATTGTGCCGTTCGAGTTGAAGATCGAGTAATAAATTGTGGATTGCGAATTTCGGATTGCGGATTGGAAGGCAAATTAGTTCTTATCAATCCGCAATCCGAAATCCGCATTCCGCAATCATTTTAACTGCCTGCGGCCTTCTGCTTGTCGGCTTCGATCTTCTCAATCCCGCCCATGTACGGCCTGAGCGCTTCGGGTATCAGGACCGAGCCGTCCGCCTGCTGGTAGTTCTCCAGAATCGCGAGCCACGTGCGACCGACCGCGAGGCCGGAGCCGTTGAGCGTGTGGACGTATTCGGGCTTCGCGCCGCCCGCGCGCCGGAAGCGTATCTGCGCGCGCCGGGCCTGATACGCCTCGAAGTTCGAGCAGGAAGAGATTTCGCGGAACGTGTTCTGGCTGGGGAGCCAGACTTCGATGTCATAAGTCTTCGCCGAACTCGCGCCGATGTCGCCGGTCGAGAGCGTGACGACGCGGTAGTGCAGGCCGAGCTTTTGCAGGATTGATTCGGCGTCGCGCGTCAGCCCTTCCAACTCGTCGTATGAATTTTCCGGCAGCGCCAGCTTGACCAACTCGACCTTGTCGAACTGGTGCTGTCGAATGACGCCGCGCGTGTCGCGCCCGTAGGAGCCGGCCTCGGAGCGGAAGCACGGCGTGTAGGAGACGAACTTCAACGGCAACTCCGACGCGTCGAGAATCTCGTCGCGGTGGATGTTCGTCACGGGCACCTCCGCCGTCGGGATGAGATAAAGCCCGCGCTCGTCCGTGAGCTTGAAGAGGTCTTGCTCGAACTTCGGCAACTGCCCCGTGCCGAACAGAGAGTCGCGGTTGACGATGAACGGCGGCAGCGTCTCCTCGTAGCCGTGCTCGCGCGTGTGAACGTCGAGCATGAAGTTGATGAGCGCGCGTTCGAGTCTTGCGCCCGCGCCTTTGAGAATCGCGAACCGCGCGCTCGCGATCTTCGCCGCGCGTTCGAGGTCGAGAATGCCGAGGCGCGTGCCCAGATCAACGTGATCCTGCGGCTCGAAGTCGAAGCGCGGCGCGTCGCCCCAGCGCCGTACCTCCTCGTTGGCGCTCTCGTCGCGGCCAACTGGAACACTCTCATGTGGAATATTTGGAATCCCAGACAGCAATTCTTTAATATTCTCTTCCGCATTCGCGCGGGCATGCTCTTCGAGGGTAATTTCCTTCTTTAGTTCCACGACCTCAAGCCGACGAGCTTGTGCTTCCTCTTTCTTCCCCTCCTTCATGAGCGCGCCTATTTCACGGCTTGCCGCGTTAAGTTGCGCGTTAAGGCTATCCGATTTAGCAATAGCACGCCGCCGCTCACTATCCATTACGGCGAAGTGGTCAAGCGCGGTCGTGGGAAACCCGCGAGCTTCCAGCGCCGAGCGCACGCGGTCGAGGTTGTTGCGGACATAGTTCAAGTCAAGCATCTGTCATCATCCTTCGGAGCTTACATTTCTCTGAAGCGTTCTTGCCCCGACCAGCCTTTCAGCCTTTGACCGACGGGTCGGAGAAGATTCTGTTCGCCTCTTCGAGCGTCTCCTTCGAGCCGACATCGTACCAGATTCCCGGCACGCGCCACGTGTAGAAGGGCGTGCGCGTGTACATCCACTGCACGAGCCTGCCCGGCTGGTCGGGGTTGTTGCCCTCCTCGATGTACTGCCGTATGAGCGGCAGCGCCGACGCCGGATAGTAGTAAAGAGCAATCCCCGTGAGCGTGCTCTTCGGGTTCGCGGGCTTCTCCTCGAAGAAGAGGATGCGACCGTCCGAGTCAACTTCGATGGAGTTGTACTTCCTGATCTCGTCGAGGTCGCCCACATCGTAAACCGCGAGCACCGGCGCGCCCTTCTCGCGGCAGAAATCGCCGAACTCGGCGAGGCTCCGGCTGAAGAGGTTGTCGCCCGCGACGACGATGATGTCGTCTTCGACGTGCCGGCCCGTCAGCACGAGGTTTAAGTCGCCGATGGCCCCAAGCTTGTTCGAGTCGTCGGTCGAGCGGTCGTTGACGATTGTGAAGCCCGCGCCCGTCCTGTCCGTGCCGTAAGCGTCGGCCCACTGTTGAAAGTGGCCGGCGAACTTCGCGTTCGTGACGACGTAAACGTGGTCAATCTCTTCGATGGGCAGAAGGTTGTCCAGCACGTGTTCGAGCATCGGTTTGCCCGCCACCGCGAGCAGAGGCTTCGGCTGGTTCAGCGTGAGCGGGTAAAGGCGCGTGGCGTAGCCCGCCGCGAGAACGATTAACTTCATGCTCCCCCCTTTTCGACTTGCGTTCCCGATCCCTTCGTCAGTCGGACGGGCGAGCCGCGAGTCGTGTTATCCTCGCGGCGACCGGAAAACCTCGTAAGTTTGCTATGCAGAATCTCGACTAATCTTTACAATAAAAATATCGTGCAGCCAAACGCGGGAGCGCGCACGCCGTCCCTCTCGTCTGAGCGTTACCCGTATTCATGGTCGCGCACGATTAAGAACTAAGACATCTCTTCTTTGACGGAGGACGAAAAGTTTGAGCGAGCAAGTGAAAGCATTCGCGGGCCGCGCCGGCATAGTCACGGGCGCGACGCGCGGCATCGGTCGCGCCATCGCGCTGGAACTCGCGCGCCGCGGCGCGGACGTGGCCTTCAACTACGCGCAGAGCGCGGACGCCGCCGAGTCTTTGAAGTCAGAGATCGAGGCGTCGGGCGTGCGCGCCTTCGCCGCGCAGTGCGACGTGGCGAGCACCGACGCCGCCGCCGAGATGGTCAAGCAGGTCAAAGACGCATTCGGGCGCATAGACTTCCTCGTCAACAACGCCGGCATCACGCGCGACAATCTTATTCTCAGGATGAAGGAAGAGGACTGGGACTCCGTCATTGACACGAACCTCAAGGGCGCGTGGAACTTTTCGCGCGCGGCACTGCGACACCTGATGAAGAACGACGGCGGCGGCTCGATCCTCAACATCTCTTCGATCAGCGGCGTCGTCGGCATGACGGGCCAGTCGAACTACTCTGCGTCGAAGGCCGGCATGATCGGCCTCACCAAGGCGCTCGCCAAAGAGGTCGCCAGTCGCAACGTCTCCGTCAACGCGCTCGCCCTCGGCCTCGTCGCGACCGACATGTCGCAGGCGCTCGACGAGTCTTACCGGCAGAAGCTGCTCGAACAGATTCCCATGAGGCGCTTCGCCGAACCCGACGAGGTCGCGCGCATCGCCTGCTTCCTTCTGTCCGACGAGGCGCGATACATCACGGGCCAGGTCGTTCAGGCCGACGGCGGCCTGGCGATGTAAGAACTGTCAGCAATCAGCGCCCTGCTTCAGCTTTGTTCCGAGGCGGATGTTGTTGAGACGGAGAGACTCGGTCAGGGATGGAAGCTGACCTGCGTGCGAAAATTCGCCGCCAAAGAGAAGACGCCCCGTCGGCTTAGGGTTAACCGACGGGGCGTAAATTCGGGCAGGCTCGGAGATTCAGGGTGGCGTTGGCTATGCGCTGGAGATCGTCACCTACGGGCGATCCGGCTTTATCGGCGGTCGTGTTGGGATGGGCGAGATAAATCCGACTGGCTCAATGCTCAATCTTAGCGAGAGCTGAAATAAAACGCGCTCTTGCCCGTAAGATTGAATGAACCCAACTGCCGCTCATTTCAATCAACGCCGAAGCACAGCAAAAATTAATTCAAACTGCTTCGTAACTTGGTGTGAAATTATACCGATTTTTTTTCGGGTGTCAAGAAGAAAATGCAACTTTCTCAACATTTTTGTGACAGCCTCGAAAGGCTGCTGTAACCCTTTTAATCACGGGACTTAAAGTTAATCCTGAAATTGCCTTGACTAAGCCTTGAAAACCTTTTTGGTTGTCGGCAGGGCGGAGATTGTTCTCTCGCCGTCACCTGTGGGAGCGAGATGTGTCGCGCGTGTGTAGATGTCAGGCTCGCCGGGAGGGCGCGTCTTCCAGCGTTTATGAATCCAGAGCCACTGGTCGGGAAATGCCCGGACGTGGTGCTCGATGGCCGCGGTGAAGTTGGCCGTATTGATTTCAACGTCGCGCTTGTCGTCGCCCGTGCGGACTAGTTCGATCACGGGGCCGCCGCGGAAGACGAACTTCTTGCGGCGCTCGTCCCAAGGGGCGCACACGGGAATGACCGTGGCGTCGGTGCGGAGCGCGAGCGTCGCGACGCCCGCGGTCGTGCAGGCGAGGTGTCCGAAGAAGGGGACGAAGACGCCCTCGCGCTCCTGCGTGTTGAGGTCTGCGAGAACGCCGAGCGTGCCGCCCTGTTTCAGGAGGCGAAGCGCCGTGCGGGCAGCCGCCTTCTTGTCAATCGGCTGGTTGCCGAAGCGCGTGCGTATGCGCTCGACGAGGGCGTCAACGCGCGGGTTGTCAATCGGACGGACGAGGAAGCTGATCGGCTCGTAGAAGACCGAGTGCGCGAAGCAGAGGAGTTCCCAAGCGCCGATGTGCGACGTGAGGAAGATGACGCCGCGCCCGCGTTCGCGCGCAACGTCGAGGAGTTTCACGTCCTCCGAGTCGTATTCGGCGACTTCGCGCAGGCGTTCTGGCGTGATGCGCGTGAACTGGCTGACCTCGCCGAGCTGTCGTCCCAAACTGACGAACGAGCCGCGCAGAATCTTTTTACGCCCGGCCTCGTCCATTTCGGGAAATGCCAGTTCGAGGTTGCGGAGTCCAGTGCGGCGCAGGCCGCCGGCGATGGCGTAGGCCGCGTGGCCGAAGCCGCGCCCGACGGCGACCGCGAGTGAGCGGGGCAGCGCGCCGAGGCCGGAGAGCAGCGCGCGCGCCGCCGCATACTCAAAAAAAATCTGCGCTTTTCCTTTTTTCGCCATGCTCAGTTGGATGAGACAGACAGTGTAACCCGCTGCAAAGGGCGAGGCAAACGGCTGGTCTCCGGCGCGAGGAGAGTGTTATAAACTTCGGGTAGTCCGACGTTGAAGCGCACAGAAGAGGTCGGAGGGAAAAGCAGAGGAAGCTTCGCCGTGAATGTTCGTGAAGAGGTTTTAGCTTCCGACAATTCTGTTTCCGAAATTCTGGCTTCCGGCAGACGGGCCGCGGTTTCATGCCTTCGGGAAAGACGCACGACCTCGTGACCTTCATGCTCGCGCCTCCGACGTTCGCGGCGGCGTGGGGCCTGAGCGGTAGCCTTGCGGCGAGCGTGGCGGCGACCGCGGGCTTGCTGTTCGGCGGGCTGATGTTCGGGCCTGACCTCGACATACAATCGCGGCAGTACACGCGCTGGGGCGTCTTCCGCTTCCTGTGGCTGCCCTACAAGGTTGCGTTCAAGCACCGCTCGCGCTGGTCGCACGGCATCGTCTTCGGCACGCTCATACGCATAGTCTATTTCGCGGCGGTGCTGACGCTCATCTTCTGGGCGGGCGTTTACGTGCGCGCCGTTTTCCTGACGGGAGACGCGACTCCCGGTTGGAGTGATGTCGTGCGCGCGTGGCAAGTCGTCGAGTCGGAGGCGGCGAGTCACGGCGTCGGCGGGCGCGTGCTGATTGCCGCGCTCGCGGGACTCTGGTGGGGCGCGGCGAGCCACACGCTCACGGACGTTGCCTGGTCGGTCATACGCAAAGGCTCGGAAATATTCTAGGGCAGTGACGAGTGACAAGTGAAGAGTGACGAGCTAAGGCAACTCCTTAAACTCGTCACTCTTCACTTGTCACTCGTCACTGCTTTTGTATTCACTGCCCGCGCGTGGCCGTCAGGCGGAGCGCCTGACGGCGGACGGCTTCGGGGACGTTGCGGTTCTGGCTGATGGACTTGAGGTCTCTGGATTGGAGGCGCGGGAGTATCTGCATGGCGGTCGGGAGCGGCGTGCGCGGGTTGCGCGCGAGGTTGTGGATGATCGGGTACTGACGCGCCCACGCGCGGTTCATCGCGATCAGGCGCAGTACCTCGTCGGAGACCGTGCGCATCGAGGCGATTGATTCGACCTCCTGGTCGGTGATGCGCGGGTTGTTGATGACGCCCTGCGCGACGATGCGGTTCGAGTCGCGGATGAGTATCGAGCGCGCCTCGCGGTCGCCCTTCATGGCGAGCTTCATGCGGTCTTTGACCTTCATGAGCATGATGCGGCGGATGAGCGCGACGCGTTCGGGCGCTGCGCCGCCGGCCTCGGCGCTGGCCTCGGCGACGAGCCGTTCGGCGGTGGCGTGGCGCTGCTCGAAGGTCTCCTCGATCAGCTCCTCGAACCTCTCCGAAGGCAGCCACGAGTCGTCAACGTCAACGTCGGAGACTTCGATGTGCTGCGCGATGAGCCAGGCGTCCTCGAAGCTGATGCCGTCCTCGCCGAACGACTCGGCTGACTCGACGAACTCGGCGGCGGCGTTCATGCCGCGCGCGCGCATCTCCTCGGCGACCTGCTGCGCGCCGCGCTCCTTCTCGAAGAATTCGCGGCGGGTCTCGCGCGCGCGCCGGTCGGCTTCGGCTGTGCGCGCGGGGTTCGAGATGACGGCGTCAATGATCGAGGGCGCGCGGATGAGCCGCTGCTGGTTGATGGCGATGACTTCGAGGACGGCTCCGTCGGCGGTCGTGCGCGCGAGCGCGGCGATGGCGTCGTCGTGCGCGCGGGGGTTGAGCGCGACGGCCTCTTGAGTCTCGCGCGAGAGTCCCGCGCGCGTGGCGAGGTAGGTGAGAACCGCGGGCGGCGCTTCGGTCGAGGACGCGGCGGCGAGCAGCGCTTCAGGCTCCTGCGCGGCGAGCGTCTCGTCCGCCGCCGCCGAGACCTCCGCGTCTTCGTCGGCGCGGAGCGCGACGAGGACTTCGAGCATGTCGTCCTGCGCCAGAGGCAGCAGACCGCGCGCCGCGGCCACGCGCGCCTGCCGCGGGGCCGCGCCCGTGACGACCGACCGCACCACGGGGTTCGTCGAGGTTACTTCGATTGCCATTGCTTGCGAGGGGAATTGTACGCCGCGCGCCGCCGATTCGTCAGCGCGCGGCGTTTCCGTTACTAAACTTCAAAAGTCGTATTCGAGCACGACTAATTGCAAGACCGGACGCCGTTGGCGGTCGCGGGCGTGAGCTTGATCCGCCGCGCGACCTCGATTGCCATCCGGGTCAGTCCGTCGGGCAGCCTCTTGACCGCGATGTTTCTGACGTGGCCGCCGTCGCCGTCGTCGCCGTGAAGTTTCCATTTCGGAAGACGCCGACGGGCGCTCGCGAGTTACACGGACGGCGTGCGCCGACCTTCCATCCAAGAAGAAAGCGGGGCGTTTTTTGCCTTCGCCCCGCTTCGCCATCACACCTATTCTATTTTCAGACCGAAGCGCCGCAGCACTTCTTGTACTTCTTGCCGGAGCCGCAGGGACAAGGCTCGTTGCGCCCGACCTTGGGCTGGTCGCGCGTGACGGTCTTGGTGCGCGCGGCCTCTTCGCCCGCGGCGGTCGCGCCCTGGTTCGGCCCCGTAAACGTCATCGAGGTCGGGCGGCGCTGCCGTCGCTGCTGCAACTGTTCGGGCTGCTGCTCGCTGACGACCTGAAGATTGAAGAGCGTGCGAACGGTCGTCGTGTCAATGCGGTCGAGCATCGCCTGGAACATGTCGAAGCTCTCCTTCTTGTACTCGACGAGCGGGTCTTTCTGGCCGTAGCCGACGAGGCCGATGCCCTGCTTCAGGTGGTCAATGGCGAGCAGGTGGTCCTTCCACTGCGCGTCAATGATGTTGAGCATGATGATACGCTCGTAGGTACGCATCGCTTCGGCTCCGACCTGCGCCTCCTTCGACTCGTAGGCGGCCTTCACCTTCTCCCAGACGGCCTCGTTGATCTCCTTCGGCGACCAGCTCTCGAAGTCAATCCCCTCGGCGTCGGCGTCGAAGGCGTAGGTTGACTGAAGCTGAATCTTCAGGTTCTCAACGTCCCAGTCGTCGGGCTGCGCGTCAGCCGGAAGGTACTGGTTGACGAGGTCTGTCAGCAGGTCCTGGGCGACGCCGAGGATGTACTCGCGCTGGTCGGGGTCTTCCATCAACTGGCGGCGCAGGCCGTAGATGGTCTCGCGCTGCCGGTTCATCACGTCGTCGTACTCAAGCAGGTGCTTGCGCGTCTCGAAGTTTCTGGCCTCGACCGACTTCTGCGCGGCCTCGATGCGCTTCGAGACCATCTTCGACTCGATGGCGACGCCCTTCTCCATCCCCAAGCGCTGCATCAGCGCCTTGACCTTGTCGCCCGCGAAGATTCTCATCAAATCGTCTTCGAGCGAGAGGAAGAAGCGCGAAGAGCCGGGGTCGCCCTGTCGCCCGGCGCGACCGCGCAACTGGTTGTCGATGCGGCGCGACTCGTGGCGCTCGGTGCCGAGGATGTGGAGGCCGCCGAGCGCGACGACTTCCGCGTGCTCCTTCTCGACGAACGGCTTGATGTAGGCCATCGCCTCGGCGAACTTCTCCGGCGTCGCCTGCTCCGGGTCGTCCGGGTCAATCTCCTGCCGCTTCAAGTGCTCGCGCGCGAGGAATTCGGGGTTGCCGCCGAGGAGGATGTCCGTGCCGCGGCCCGCCATGTTCGTCGCAATCGTGATCGCGCCCTTGCGGCCCGCCTGCGCGACGATCTCGGCCTCGCGCTCGTGGTGCTTGGCGTTGAGGACGTGGTGGTAGTTCGGGACAGTGCCGTCGCCCTCGATGAGAATGTTGCCGGCCTCGTCGCGGTGGCGTATGCCGGCCTTCGTGAGCCGGCGCGAGATCAGTTCGGAGTTCTCGACCGAGACGGTGCCGACCAGAACGGGCTGCCCCTTCTCGTGAAGCTCGATGATCTCTTCGACGACCGCGTCCCACTTTTCGGGGAGCGTGCGGTAGATCACGTCCGAGTTGTCCTTGCGGATCATCGCGCGGTTCGTCGGGATGACGGCGACTTCGAGCTTGTAGGTCGCGTCGAACTCGGCGGCCTCGGTCTCGGCGGTGCCGGTCATGCCGGAGAGCTTGTCGTAGAGGCGGAAGTAGTTCTGCAAGGTGATCGTCGCGAGCGTCTGGTTCTCGCGCTCGATCTTCACGCCCTCCTTGGCCTCGACCGCCTGGTGCAGCCCGTCCGACCAGCGTCGGCCCTGCATCAGTCGCCCGGTGAACTCGTCAACGATGATGACCTGACCGTCCTGCACGACGTAGTGGTGGTCGAGCCGGTAGAGCGTGTGAGCCTTGAGGGCGTTCTCGACGCAGTGCAGCATCTCCATGTTCGACGGGTCGTAGAGGTTGCCGACGCCGAGAAGCATCTCGGCCTTGTCAACGCCCTCCTCGGTCAGAACCGCCGAGTGCTGCTTCTCGTCAACGATGTAGTCGCCGGGGCCGGGCTTGTCGTCCGGCCCCATCTCGGCGCGCTTGAGGTGCGGGATGACGGCGTTCGCCTGGTAATACTTGTCCGTGGCCTCGTCGGACGCGCCGGAGATGATGAGTGGCGTCCGGGCCTCGTCAATGAGGATCGAGTCAACCTCGTCAACGACGGCGAAGTAGTGGTCGCGCTGGACGCAGGTCGCGAGGTCGAACTTCATGTTGTCGCGCAGGTAGTCGAAGCCGAACTCGTTGTTCGTGCCGTAGGTGATGTCGGCGGCGTACGAGTCCTTGCGCTCCCAGTCGTCGAGGTCGTTGACGATTGCGCCGACCGTGAGGCCGAGGAACTTGTAGATGCGGCCCATCCACTCGGCGTCGCGCGAGGCGAGGTAGTCGTTGACGGTGACGACGTGGACGCCGCGGCCCGTCAGGGCGTTGAGGGTCGAGGGCAGAGTCGCGACGAGCGTCTTGCCTTCGCCCGTCCGCATCTCGGCGATGCGGCCCTGGTGCAGGGCGATGCCGCCGATGAGCTGCACGTCGAAGTGGCGCATCCCGGTCGAGCGCACCGACGCCTCGCGCGTCAAGGCGAAGACTTCGGGCAGAATCTCGTCGAGCGCCTCCTGCGTCCGCCGCTTGCGCTCCTTGCGCGTCTCCTCGTCGCGGCCTTTGATCTCGCCGACGCGGCTCGCGACCTGCTCGCGAAGCTCCGCGATGCGGGCGCGCATCTCGTCGTCCGACATCTTCTTGACGGTCGGCTCCAGCCCGTTGATCTCGTCAACGAGCGGCTGGAGCGTCTTGAGGTAGCGCTGGTTGCTGCTGCCGAAAACTTTAGTCAGAAATTTATCTATGGACATCTTCTTTAATCTCCGCGGGCCGCGGACTTCGTTCCGCCCCGCGTCTGGTTCGCTCGGACGCGGACGCGCCGGAGTGAAACCCCGCCGGCACGGACACGTCGTCACGACATTATGCCAGTGTGCGATTGTATTGGAGCGGCGGAAGGGGCGCAAGGAAGGGAAGGGTGAAGGCTTTAGGTGCCAGGTGTCGGGTTCCGGTTTGTCTTTCGCCGGCATCCGACACCCTTCCCCGCTCGCGCGGCGCAGGCTAGTGCGGCGTGATCTGGCGGAGGAGGATGTTGCCCATCTGCTCGCGCGGCATGTCGAGGTTCATCAGAAGCTGCTTGCCGCTCGAAGAGACCTTCATGTGGTTGAGGACGACGCCCTCGTCGGTGCCGCGCTTGGCGAGGCGACCGAAGTTGATCATCATCCGGTAGCCGCTGGCGAGGGTCTGGGCGCGCTCCTCGGACGGCGCGTCCGAAGTGGTCTGCGCGGTGAAGCGCTCGCCGTCGAGCGCGAACTCCATCTTCACGTGCGAGATGTCTTCGAGGAAGGCGAGCGCGTGGCTGTCGTTGACCGACGAGACGAAGTCCTGCGCCACCCCGCGCATCGTCGAATCCGAGGCCGACTCGCCCGTGATCTGGACGTTCGTGAGCGTCCCGTCCTCCTGCCGGTCGCCCTCGACGACAATCGTCTGCGGCTTCGAGAGGTTAATCTTGCCCTGCTCGTGCAGGCGCTTCGAGCGCGCGATGAAAGCCTTGATCGGCGCGAGATTTACTTTCGCGCCCTCGGCCTTCGGGGCCGACTTGCTCACGCCCGCGTCCGCGACCGTGCCCACCTTCTGCGCCTGCGCGAGCGCCGGAGTGACGCCGAACACGAACGCGCCGACGACGGCGAGGCGCACGAGCGGTCGCGCGCCGTCCGAGCTTTGTGCCGTGGCGAGAAAATCTAAAAGCTGTCCCCAGACTGTCCGTTCTTCGTTTCTCAAATCAGCTTCTTCCCTCAACTCTTGTTCTGCGCCGCGGCTGCTTCCTTCGCGGCCTTCTTCGCGAGCATGTCGGCGATCATCTTGCCGGCGGCGTCCTTCGTCATCTCGAAGGACATGATGAACTGCTTGCCGTCGTTGTTGAACTTGATGTTGTTGTAAAGCTCGCCCTCGTTCGTGCCCCTCTTCGCGATCCGCCCCAACGCCACAAGTGTGGCGTAGCCCGTCGCCGTCCGCGAAGCGTCGTCCTCGGTCGGAAGCTCGCTCATGACTTTGATCGAGACGTTGTCGCCGTCGAGCCTGAGGGCCATGCGGACGTTCTTCGCGCCCTTCAGTATGCCGAGCACCTTGCTCTGACTCAAGGCCGTGACGACCTGCTGCGCGAGCGCGTTCAGAATCTCGTCGTTCGCCAGTCCGTCAATCTTGACCGTCTCGGGCTTGAGCGTCCCGTCGTCGTTGCGCTCGGCTGTCGCGGTCACGTCGAGCGTGCTGTTCTTCAGGTCGAGCTTGCCCTGGTCAATCAGCTCCTTGCCGCGGAGCGCGATGTCCTCGAACGGCTTGGTGTTTATCTCCGGCGGTCGCTCGATGCCG
>DASRCS010000055.1:0-3883 GCA_035652995.1 Pyrinomonadaceae bacterium | reverse complement strand
ACCCGGCGACGACGCCGTCGCGCAGGCGCGGCCAGATTCTCTTCGGGGCGGGGGTCGCCGCCGCCTACGGCTTCCTGGTCGTTTGCCACGTCGTCTTCGGACTCTTCTTCGCGCTCACAATCGTCTGCGCCCTCCGCGGCGCGGGACTCTATGCGAGCGAGCGGTTAGCCGAAAGATCAAGGATGAAACTTGAGGTGAAAGTACCTGCCGTGAGGGGAGCGTAACCGATGACCGATCCCATCGCCATCGTCGGCCAGGCGTGCTGCTATCCGGACGCGCGCTCCCCGCGCGAGTTGTGGGAGAACGTACTCAGTCAGCGCCGCGCCTTCAGGCGCATTCCAGCCGGGCGGCTGCGGATCGAAGACTATTTCGACGCCGACCGAGCGGCCCCCGACTCGATCTATTCGACGGAGGCCGCCGTCATCGAGGGATACGAGTTCGACCGGGTACGCTTTCGCGTCGCGGGCAGCACGTTTCGCTCGGTTGATTTGTCACACTGGCTGGCACTCGATGTCTCGGCTCAGGCGTTCGACGATGCCGGGTTTGACCGAGGGGCGGGGCTTCCGTCTGAAACCACCGCCGTCTTTGTCGGCAACACCCTGACGGGCGACATCTCTCGCGCCAACGTACTGCGACTGCGCTGGCCTTATGTTCGACGCATTCTGGAGGCGGCTCTGATAGAGGAGGGTTGGCACGCAGAACGCCGCCGCGCCTTCGTCGGGAGACTGGAATCCTCCTACAAGGAATCATTCCCGCCGGTTAATGAAGAAAGCCTGGCCGGCGGCCTCTCTAACACTATCGCCGGGCGCATCTGCAACCACTTCGATCTGAAGGGCGGGGGCTACACGATTGACGGAGCCTGCGCCTCTTCGCTGCTCGCCATAGCACACGCCTGTTCGGCGCTGGCCGCCGGTGATCTCGACATGGCGGTCGCGGGCGGCGTGGATTTGAGTCTCGACCCCTTCGAGTTGGTCGGGTTTGCTAAGGCGGGCGCGCTCGCCGCCGGCGAGATGCGCGTCTTCGACCGGAACTCGGCGGGCTTCCTGCCCGGCGAGGGCTGCGGGTTCGTCGTCCTGATGCGACTGAAGGATGCGCTCGACGCCCGCCGCCGGGTTCACGCAGTAATTCGCGGCTGGGGAGTCTCTTCCGACGGCGGCGGCGGGATCACGCGGCCCGAAGTCGAGGGCCAACTCTTAGCCATCTCGCGCGCATACCGCCGCGCGGGCTACGGCGTCGAGACGGTCCCCTATTTTGAAGGTCATGGCACGGGGACGAGCGTCGGCGATGCCACCGAACTTCTCACACTGTCGCGCGCAATCCGTCGGGACGGAGCGAACCCCGCCGCGCCGCCGGCTGCCATCGGCTCCGTCAAAGCTAACATCGGTCATACGAAAGCGGCAGCCGGGGTCGCCGGTCTTCTAAAAGCCGTGGCGGCTCTGAAGTCTCAAGTCCTGCCGCCGACGACCGGTTGCGCCGAGCCTCATGCCGAACTGACGCACGAACGGGCCGCGCTTCGCGTGCTCGGCGAAGCCGAGCCGTGGCCCGCCGGGCGACCTCTGCGCGCCGGGGTGAGCGCGATGGGCTTCGGCGGCATCAACGTTCACCTAACCGTTGAGGGCGTCGAAAGCGAAAGACGTGGGCGTCTCGGTTCTGAAGAAAAGTTGCTCGACGCCTCGGCGCAGGATGCGGAACTGTTCCTCTTAGGCGCGCGGGGTGCTGCCGACCTGCGGGAACAGGTCGAGCGGCTGCTCGCTTACGCCGCGTCCGTTTCATACTCGGAACTGACCGACCTTGCGGCGGAGTTACACAGGCAACTCGGCGCGACAGAGGTTCGCGCGGCGGTCGTGGCCTCAAGCCCCCGCGAATTGGCCGAGCGGCTGGAGACGCTACGCGGCTGGTTGAGGCAGGGCGTGAACGAAGGTTTGCGGTCGCGCGGCGGGGCCTTTCTAAGCACGCGCTCGCGCGAGCCGCGCATCGGGTTTCTTTTCCCGGGGCAAGGCTCCCCCGTTTACCTGCATGGCAACGCATGGCAACGCCGCTTCGCTTTCGTCAGAGACTTATACGCCGCGTCCGCGCTTCCGCGCCTCAAGGGCGGCGGGACAGAGGTGGCGCAACCCTCCATCGTCACGGCTTCGCTGGCCGGGCTGCGCGTTCTGGAGAGGATGGGCGTCAAGGCCGTCTGCGCCGTCGGGCACAGCCTGGGTGAGTTGACGGCGCTGCATTGGGGCGGCGTCTTCGACGAGCAAACCTTGCTCGACATCGCCACGCAGAGGGGGAGCGCGATGGCTTCGCAAACAGCGCCGGCCGGCGCGATGGCGAGCATCGAGGCGGGACAGCCCGAAGCGCAGACGCTCATCAACGGCGAGGGTGTGGTCGTGGCCGCGCTGAATTCGCCGCGGCAGACGGTCATTTCCGGCGAGGCGACTGCCGTCGAGACGGTTATGGCGCGCGCACGCGGTCGCGGCCTGCGGGCCGTCCGACTCCCCGTCTCGCACGCCTTTCACTCGCCTTTGATGAGCGGCGCGCTGCCGGCCTTCACCGACGCTCTTTCGCGAAGGGAACTCCGCGCGTTGCGTCGTCAGGTCTTTTCCACCGTGACCGGCTCGGCGCTCACGTCCGCCGCAGATGCGCGCGCGCTTCTGCTAAAGCAATTGACCGCTCCCGTGCGCTTCGTCGAGGCGGTTCAAAACGCCGTCGGCGAACTCGACCTCTTGCTCGAAGTCGGCCCCGGACAGATTCTGCGCGGCCTGCTCGACGAGTTTGTAAGCCTGCCGGTCATCTCGCTCGACGCCGGAGGGCAGACGCTGCGGGGCCTCTGTCTCGCCGCCGGGGCCGCTTATGCCGCGGGTGCCGACATACATCTCGCGGAGTTGTTCACGGGGAGGTTCAGCCGCCGTTTTGACTTGAACTGGCAGCCGCGATTTATCAACAGCCCGTGTGAACTGCCTCCCGTGCCGGCCGAGACGGACGGTGCTGAGGAAGGGGCGGCCGCGCACGCAGACGAACTGCCCGCGCATCCGTTGGTGTCGGAGACCGAGGCCGACACGCCCGGAGACGTTTCGCCCCCTGCGCTCGACCTGGTCAGGCGGTTGGTCGCGCAGCGCACCGAGTTGCCGCTCGAAACCGTGACGGCTCACCAACGTCTGCTTGCCGACCTGCACTTGAACTCAATCGCCGTCAGTCAACTCGTCGTGGAAGCCGCGCGCGGGCTCGGCTTGCCCCCTCCGTCGTCGCTGCTGGATTTTTCAAACGTCACCGTCGGCGACGCGGCGCAGGCCCTCGAAGAACTGAAGCAGTGCGACACATCTGCCGTCGAAGCGGCGCAGCCCGCGGGCGTCGATTCATGGTTCCGTCCGTTCGTCGTCAATCTGGTCGAGCGCCCGCCGGGGCGGCGCGCAAACGCTCCCGACAGCCGGGGCGAGTGGCAGTTCTTCGCCCCCGCAGACAGTGCGCTGGCGGACAGCTTACGCGAAGTCCTCGGCGGGGTCGAGACGGGCGGCGTGGTGGTCTGTCTCCCGCCCGAGCCGGACGAGAGGCACGCGGGGCTGCTGCTCGAAGGCGCACGCGCGGCGCTGAAATCGGGACGCGGCGCTTGCTTCGTTCTCGTCCAACACGGCGCGGGCGCGGCCTCGTTCGCGCGCACGCTTCACCTCGAAGCGCCGGAGATCAATACCTGTGTGGTCACGGTCCCGGAGGGCCACCCGCAGGCCGCCCGGTGGGTGTCGGCGGAGGTTGCGACATGCGGCGGGTACGCCGAGGCGCATTATGACGAAGCCGGGACGCGTTACGAACCCAGACTCGTTCCCGTCTCGCCGGACGGCCCGGAGTGTGAAGCGCCGCTCAACGGGGACGACGTGCTCTTAGTGACGGGCGGCGGCAAGGG
>DASRCS010000054.1:0-17326 GCA_035652995.1 Pyrinomonadaceae bacterium | reverse complement strand
TCGTCCGCGCCGAGCCGCCGCTGCAAGGAGGCGAGGCTCCCGGCCATCTCGTCGAGCACGCGCCCCTTGCGTTGAAGGACGGTCGTCGCGGCGAGGTCGCACGCGCGCTGGTCGTCGCGCGCGTAGCGGACTTGGAGCGTGATGGTCTGATTCGTCTGGTCTGTGAGGAAGTCGAAGTAGGCGAGCTGTTCGTCCTGCGAGCCGGCGTAGAGCCGGAGTTCGTTGTCGCGCTCGATCAGCGCGTTGGCCCGCGTCTGAAAGGCGACGGCCTGTTTGATGTCGCCCTCGGCCTCGTAGAGTCGCGCCACGGCGTTGAGCGTCTCCGCAACGTCGGGGTGATCCCGGCCCAGAGCCTTCTCCCTGATGGCGAGCGCGCGCTGAAACAGCGGCTCGGCCTTCGCGTAATCGCCCTCGTAATAGTAGATGCCGGCGAGTCCCATCAAAGTAAACGCGATGCCGGAGTGTTCAGCCGGGAGCGCCTTCTCTTTGATCTTCAGCGAGCGCTGGTACATTGACTCGGCCTTCGCGTACTCGCCTTTGATGACGTAAACGTCGGCGAGGCTCTCCAACTGATCTATGAGCCTGACGTTGTCCGGCCCGACCGCCTTCTCCGTTATCGCCAGCGCGCGAAGGATGGCCGCCTCCGCCTTGTCGTACTCGCCGAGGCCGTTGTACATGACCGAGAGGTTATTCAGGACGCGCCCCACGTCCTCGTGGTCGGGGCCGAGCGCCTTCTCCCAAATCCGCAGCGAGCGCTCCGTCACCTCCGCGGCCTTCGCCCAATCCTTCTTCGCGCCGTAGAGCGCGCCGAGGTTGAAGAGAACCTGTCCCACGTCCGGGTCGTCCGGCCCCTCCAACTTCTCTCGAATCGCCAGCGCGCGCAACTGCATCTCCTCGGCCTTCGCGTAATCGCCGGTCACGCGATAGACGGTTGCCAAGTCAGTCAGCGAGGCGGCGACGAGCGTGCTGTCCTCACCCAGAACTCTCACCCGACCGTCGAGCGCCTCTCGGTGGAACTGCGCGGCCTTCGCGTAATCGCCTTCCTCCTTGTAGATGATGCCGAGGTTGTAGAGAACCATGAGAGAGTCCGGGTGGTCGGCCCCTTCCGCTTTCTCAAGGACGCTGCGCGCGCGCAGAAAATAGTCTTCGGCTTTGGCGTAATCTCCCTTGCCGTGATAAATCCCGCCGAGCCGGTTAAGAGCCTTGCCCATCAGCGTGCTCTCGGTCTCACCCGACTTCTCCAACTCGCCGACCAAGCCCTCGGCGAGCGGGAGCGCGTCGTCGTACTTCCCCGCGAAATACAACTCCGTCACTCTGGCGATCTGCTCGCGCCTTCGCTGGGCCAGCCTGTCTTTGTCGGTCGCGTCGCGCAGCTCGGCCACGCGAATCTCGTAACGCCCCGGCGGAAGTGATTTGTACTTCGGCGCGACGGCGATCCTGTACGCGCCGGACGCGGGCGCGACGAACTCAAGAACTTCCTGACCGCGCGGGCGACTGTCGCCGTCAGCTTCATTAACCAGCTTGTCGTCCGGCGCGAACAGGCGCACGACCACATCCACGCCGAGTTGCCGAATGACGACGGAGGCGTATTGGCCGGAGGCCAGCGTGATTCGATAGGCGTGCGTCTGCCCGCCGGAAATCTCGCGCTCGACGGCGCGGCCCGGCGCGAGCGCGGTGTCCGCGTCCTGCGCCGGTGTGCTTTGCCGCGGCTGTCTCGATGCGGGCTGATTAACAGGCGAGCGGCTGCCGAACGCACACACGCTCTGACTTCCGTCGAGCCACACACAGACGAGAGGCAGTAGAAGGAGCGTGAGGCGCAGACCTGCCGGGGCCGAAAATTTCGTTCGCCGATGACCCGTTAGCCGTCTGGACATTAGTCCTCGTTTATGCGGGGCGATGAAACTTTTTTACTGCGGGGCGGGCGAGCCATTATTTCATAAACCGGCGTCGGGGCGACAAAATTTTCGGCGCGGCCCGACGACCGGCCCACTGTTTAAGCCGTCAGCCTCAAACCTTTCGTGACCCGCAAGCGCGAACGCGCGTCCGGCGTTTCCCGTTGGGCGTGAGACGACTTCGCGTGAACGTTCACGCTCCGAGTTGTGATAACCTAGCGCGCCGTCGGCGGAGACGTTCGGACAAGCGCGAGCGTCGTCGCGCGGCGACGGGCACTCTTCAAAAAGATCAGGAGACAGGTATGCGGCGGACGTTGTTGCGGGGCGCGTGCGCGCTCGCCTTCACATTTCTGACGGCCTGCGCGGCGCGCGCGCAGCAGGTCGTCAACATCTGGCCCGGCGTCGCGCCGGGTTCCGAAAGTTGGACGCAGAAGGAGCGGACGATAGAGAACACTCCGCTCGGAACGGTCGTCTTCAACGTCGTGACGCCGACGCTGACGGCCTACCTGCCGGAGCGCTCGAAGGCGACGGGGACGGGCGTCATCATCGCGCCCGGCGGCGCGTTCGTCGCGCTGGCGATGGACTTGGAAGGCAAGAGTGTCGCGCAGTGGCTTCAGCAAAGAGGCATCGCCGCGTTCGTGCTCAAGTACCGCATCATCGAGAAGCGCGGCGAAGGCATCCCCGCCGACCTTGACATGGACGAGGCCGGCAAGTACGGCATCGCCGACGGCATCCAGGCGCTCAAGGTCGTCCGCAAGCACGCGGCTGAGTGGAACGTCGCGCCCGACCGCGTCGGCTTCATCGGCTTCTCGGCGGGCGCGATGGTCGCGAGCGGAACGTTGCTGCAAGAAGACGCGTCGGCCCGCCCGAACTTCGCGGCGATGATCTACGGCGGGCCGTTCGGCAAGATGCCCGCGATCCCGTCGAAGCTGCCGCCGATGTTTCTCGCGTGGGCGCAGGACGACCCCGTGGCGCTCGCGCCGGTCGTCAGGTTTTACGACGCGCTCAAGGCCGCAGGGCACAAGCCGGAGGCACACGTCTTCAGCTCCGGCGGCCACGGCTTCGGCCTGAAGAAGCAGGGCACGACGAGCGACCACTGGATCGAAGAGTTCTACTTCTGGCTGGAAGCGCAAGGCTTCGCCAAGCCTGTGTAAACGTCCGGCCTCCGAAGAAACATGATTGACGCCTCGGCGGGGGCATCGTCCCGCACGGCGTAAGCTCACGCGTCACCTCTCACCCTCGCGCCGCCGACACGAGCTTTGTGATTACTTGAAGGAGACGAAAGGTATGAGCACGAGCAAACGTTTGCTGCTGGCCGTCGCGGTGGTTTGCGTGGCGGCGTTGACGTGTTACGCGCAGGGCGGCGCGCAGGACGACGCGGCGCACACGCCGCAGAAGGGCAGCGCCGAAAGACAGGCCATCATGGACGCGCTGCGCGGCGATCAGAAGGTCGTCTTTCAAGTCCACTTCCTGAAAGTCCATCACGGCTGGGCGTGGGCCGACGTGACGCCGCTCGACGGCAAGGGCAAGCCGACGGCGGAAGGCGGGCCGCAGTTGCTCCATCTCGAAGGCGGCGTCTGGAAGGTCAAGGACTTGTCGAAAGTCCCCGAAGACCCGGACGACCCCGAAGGCGCGGAGGACGCAAGCCCCGTCTTCGTCCGCAACGTCCAAAAGACTTTCCCCGGCGTGCCCGCCGACATCTTCCCGAAGCCGAGCCACTGAAAGCGTGCCCCGCGCGACTCGTCTTCGCGGCGTTGACACCTCCGCAAGATGGGGCATATCTTTCAAGCCAAAGGTTCAGGCATGAAAGCTAAAGATGCGGCGGCGAGGCTTGCTCTCGCGCTCGCTTTGTCCGCCCTGCTTGCGGCGGCGGACGCGCGCGCGCAAGGGCCGAGTCCGCCTCCGACAGCGCAGGACATCTCTGGCCGCTACGAGGGCGTCGCGAAGACCGAGGCGCACGGCGACATCCCCATCGCAGTCGAGGTCAGGCAGCAGAACGGCGCGATCACAGGCTCGATGAACACGCCGCTCGGCGACCTCTCGATCACCGACGGAAGCTTCAACGGCAGCACGCTCACGCTCAAGGTCGAATCCTACGACGACGTGGGGACGATCACTGCTACGGTCGAAGGCGGCAAACTCGTCGGCGAGTTCAGCGGGTTCGGCGAGAAAGGGCGACTCGAACTCAAGAGGACAGGCCCGCCAAGCCCCGTCGTTGACACGCGACCCGTCGCGACGCTCAGTGCCGAGAAGTGGCGCGAGGACTTGCGCTACCTCGCAACGGAGCTTCCGCGCCGTCACAAGAACGCGTTTCACTCCGTCACGCGCGAGCAGTTCGAGAGCGCCGTCGCCGACCTCGACAAAAAGATTCCCTCGATGCAGTCGAGCGACATCGTGATGGGCCTCAGCCGCATCGTCGCGATGATCGGCGACGGCCACACGTTCATTGAGTGGGGCGGCCTCTACCCCGGCGTGCCGCTCCGCCTCTACTGGTTCGGCAGAGAGCTTCGCGTGACCGAGACGGTCGAGCAGTACCGCCGCGCGCTCGGCACACGCGTCGTCCGAATCGGCGGCGTTGACGTTGCGGAGGTGTTCCGCCGCGACCAGCCTTACATCGTTCAGGGCGAGAGCGAGGGCTTCGTTCTGAGCGCCAACGCCGGGGCGATGACAAACCCGGCCCACTTGCACGCGCTCGGACTCGTGCCCGACACGACACACGCCGCGTACGCTTTCGCGGACGACCGCGGCAGGCGCTTCACGCTCACGCTCAAGGCCACAGCGCCGGGCGAGCACCTGACCTGGATTGACGCGGCGCGCGCGACGCCGCTCTACCGCAAGCGGCCCGACGAGCCGCTCTGGTTCGAGTACCTGCCGGACTCTCAAACTCTCTACCTCAACTTCGCGGGCTACCCGCGCCGCCCGGAGTTCCAAAAATTCTCGCAGGAGTTCTTCGACTTCGCCGACAGCCACGCGGTCAGGCGCGTCGTCGTTGACATGAGGCTGAACGGCGGCGGCGACTTCAGCCGCGGGCGCGACTTCATCATCTCGAAATTCAAGCAGCGACCGGCGCTCACCGCGCGCGGACACCTGTTCGTCATCATAGGCCGGTGGACTTTCTCGGCGGGGATGGCGAACGCCTCGGATTTCAAGAACGAGTTTCACGCCGTCATGGTCGGCGAGCCGACGGGCGCGCGACCGAACGGCTACCAGGAGAACCGCGCGTTCGCCCTGCCGAACTCGCACCTCTCGGTCTCCTACTCGACACAGCTCTACAAGTTTCAGGAGCAGGACACGCCCGGCATCATCCCCGACAAGAGGATTGACCCCGACTGGCCGTCGTACAAAGCCGGCAGAGACCCCGTGCTCGAATGGATACTCGCGCAGCCCGTGGATAAATAGTCCGGTTGGATTTGCGTCGGACGAACCGTGTCAGTCGCGCGTTCCTCGGCGGCTCTGTTTCGTCGGCGTGCGAATGTGGTATAAGCGCGGTTCATGAAGATAAACCGCCGCGACTTTTTAATCGCCTCTTCCTCGGCGTGCCTGCTCGCGCAGAACGTCAAACCTTCTCAGGCTCAGACGCGACGACAGGCAGCCGCCCCGAAAAAGTTTTCGGTCGAGGGCCGTCAGGTTTCCGTCTATACGACCGCCGAGAACACAGATCACAGGCTCTCCGCCACCGGCACGCTGACCTTCAAGCGGATGGGACAGCCGCTCGAAACACAAGTCTGCGTCTTCGTTGACCCTTCGCGGACTTACCAGACGCTCATCGGCATCGGCGGCGCGCTCACCGACGCCGCGGCGGAGACCTTCGCGAAACTGCCCGAAGACAAACAGCGCGAGTTGCTCGAAGCCTACTACGACCCGGCCAAAGGCATCGGCTACACCTTCGCGCGGACGAACATTCATAGCTGCGACTTCTCAAGCGAGAGCTACACCTACGTCACGGAAGGCGACAAGGATTTAAAGTCATTCAGCGTCGCGCACGACCGGCGCTTCCGCATCCCGCTCATCAAACGCGCGGCGGCTGCGACGGGCGGTCGCCTCACGCTCTTCGCAAGCCCCTGGAGTCCGCCCGCCTTCATGAAGGACAACAACAACATGCTCCACGGCAGGAAGCTGAGGCCGGAGTTTTACCAGTCGTGGGCGAACTACTACGCGAAGTTCATCAAGGCGTACCAGGCCGAGGGCGTCAACGTCTGGGGCGTCTCCGTGCAGAACGAGCCGATGGCGACGCAGACGTGGGAGTCGTGCATCTACACCGCCGAAGACGAGAGGGACTTTCTGAAGAACTACCTCGGCCCGACGCTTCGCAAGGAGGGCCTGGGCGACAAAAAGATTCTCGCTTGGGATCACAACCGCGATCTCATCTACCAGCGCGTCTCAACCATCTTGTCTGACCCGGAGGCCGCGCGCTACGTCTGGGGCATCGGCTATCACTGGTACGAGCCTTGGAGCGGCGGCCAGCCGATGTTCGACAACGTCAGGCTCGTGCACGAGGCTTTCCCCGACAAACACCTCCTCTTCACCGAAGGCTGCAACGACAGGTTCGACGCGCAAAGGCTCAACGACTGGAAGCTCGGCGAGCATTACGGCAACTCGATGATCAACGACTTCAACAGCGGCACGGAGGCGTGGACTGACTGGAACATCCTCCTGGACGAGACGGGCGGCCCCAACCACGTCGGCAACTTCTGCTTCGCGCCCGTCCACGCCGACACGAAGTCGGGACGGCTCATCTACACGAACGCTTATCATTACATCGGACACTTCTCGAAGTTCACCCGACCGGGAGCGAAGCGCATCGCGAGTTCGCCGAGCCGCAGCGCGCTCATCTCCACGGCGTTCGTGAATCCCGACGGCAGGGTCTCGGCGGTCGTGATGAACGAAGGCGACAAGGAGGTCTCTTACTACCTCTGGGTGGAAGGCGAGGCCGCGCAGGTGACGAGTCCGCCGCACTCGATTCAGACGCTCGTGTTCTGAAGAGACCGGCGCGGCGCGCCGAGAACCGCGCAACGCGCCGAACGACGCCGAATCACTCTTGCGTTGGCGATATTTTAGAGCTAGGTTTGAAGCCGCATAGGTTTGAAGCCGCAAGCGCGGGCACTCGTCAACAAGAGGATTGCCGACGAGCAGACAAAGCCGCGGCGAAGTTGGCGGAAGAGAAAGGGGGCAACAAATGACAATCGGTGGCGGCGAGAGGTCGAACTATCCGGGGCTGATTCTGTTTCTGGCGGGGTTGGTCGTCGGAGCCTTCGCGATCTACGGCGGCGCGACCGGCACGACGAGCGGGCCGCAGACGGCGGGCGCGATCATTCTCACCGCCGCGGGTTGCGCGCTCATCGCGGCGAGGAAGGACGAAGCGAAATGACGCCGACCTTAACCTCACCCGCCGGTCGCCGCAGCCGGCGCGCGGCGGTTTACGTCGCGGCCTTCGCCCTCCTCGTCGCCACGCTCTGCTTCCCGCCCGGCGGCGTCGCGCCCTACCCGCCCAAAGTCTTGGCCGCCGCCGACCCGACCGTGTGGAGTCTGGTCTGGGACGACGAGTTCAACGCGCCAGACGGCACCGGCATTGACACGACGAAGTGGACTGCCGAGACGGGCGGCAACGGCTGGGGCAACAACGAGCTTGAGACTTACACCAGCCGCACACAGAACGCTTCTATCAGCAACGGCACGCTCGTCATCAAGGCTACAAAAGAGGACTTCACCGGCACGGACGGGATACTTCGTCACTACACGTCGGCGCGTCTGAAGACACAGGCGAAGTTCGAGCAGGCTTACGGGCGGTTCGAGGCGCGCGTCAAGGTTCCTTTCGGGCAGGGACTCTGGCCCGCCTTCTGGATGCTCGGCAACGACATCTCGACCGCGGGCTGGCCCACGTGCGGCGAGATGGACATCATGGAGAACATCGGTCGCGAGCCTTCGACCGTCCACGGCTCGATGCACGGCCCCGGCTACTCCGGCGGGAACCCCCTCACCGCTTCATATTCTCTGCCCGCGGGCAAGAATTTCTCCGACGATTTCCACACTTTCTCGGTCGAGTGGGAGCCGAACGTCGCGCGCTTCTACGTTGACGGCCTGCTCTACCAGACGCGCACGCCCGCAGACCTGCCCGCCGGAGCGAAGTGGGTCTTCGACCACCCGTTCTTCATCCTGCTCAACGTCGCGGTCGGCGGCACGTGGCCCGGAAGCCCCGACCAGACGACCACGTTCCCGCAGACGATGCAGGTTGATTACGTCCGCGTCTATCAGCGCTCGACGCCTTCGAGCACGCCCGTCGTGATGACCGACGACAGTTCCGGTCACGCCGTCGCTTTCGACTCCGAGACGTGGCTCGCCGAGCCGTTCACGGTCGCGAACGACAACAACATCAGCCAGGATCATCGCACGAGACTCGCGCTCTTCGTCGCGAACCTCGACCTCAAGCCCGGCGACGACGCGTCGCTCGTCACGGCGCAGGCCGAAGACGGGCAGGGCAACGTCTTCCCCCTGACGGTCGAGGCCATAGGCCGTGTGCCGCAGTTCGACTGGATAACCGAGGTGATCGTTAAATTGCCGGACGGGTTGAGCAACCTCAACCAGGCCTCGATCAGCGTCCAGGCGCGCGGACAGACGAGCAACAAGGCCGTCGTCGCCATCACGCACTGAAGCAGCCGCGCGCCCGGCTGAACTACTTTCTTTCCCGGCTCAGGCCGTCAACCAATGCGGCGAGGCCGCCCGCGTCTTCCTCTTCGAGTCCGCCGAAGACGAGGCTGAAGCCGACCATCTCCATGTGATACTTCACCGTGCCGCGGAGCCGGAGCCAGCGGTCGTCGTTCGTCCACACGCGGAGGAAGAGCGGCTGCCCTTCGGCCACGGCGACCTTCGTCTTCACGAAACACCTCTTCAGGCCGATCCGCGTGACGACCCCGTTGCGCGGCGTGCTGGGCGTCGCGCCGAAGGCGCAGGGCATCTCGACGAGGAAGTGCGATTGTGTCTTTGTACTTTCCACGTTGAATCCGTAAGGCACGCCCCGTGCCGCCGAAACATCCGACGGGCGGAAGTGGCGGCGGGCGTGCCGGGCGTCAATCTTCCATGAAGGGGCTGATCGTCTTCACCGCCGCGGCGGGCTGTGCTTCTTCCAACAGGATTAACGCCTCTAAAAAATCTTCCCCTTCCTCGTCCGTCGGCGCGAGCGTCTTCACGGGAGGCTCCGGCGACTGCTCCACAGCCGGGAACGGCGGCGGCATGAACGACCGCAGCACGTCGCCCGCGGGCGGCTCCGGCGGCGCGACGTTCGACGGCTGCTCCTTCGCCTGCGGGAGCCGCGGCAGCTCGTCGCGCTTGTGCGTCTTCACGAGCCTCTCGTCCGTCTCGATGATGATCTTCTCGGCGTCCGCGGCGTTCGACGGGCGCGAGAAGTAGTAGCCCTGCCCGTACTCGCACCTCAGGTCGCGCAGAATCTTCAACTGCTCCTTCGTCTCGACGCCCTCGGCCACCACGTCCATGCCGAGCACCTGCGCGAGCATCACGACCGAGCGGACGATCTCGACGTTCTCCGTGTTCTCCGCCATGCGCGTGACGAACGAGCGGTCGATCTTCAGCGTGTTAATCGGGAAGCGGTGCAGGTAAGAGAGCGACGAGTAGCCCGTGCCGAAGTCGTCAATCGCGAGCTGCACGCCGAGGTCGCGCAGTTGCGTGAGCATCTCCGTCGCCGAGTCGATGTTGTCCATGACGGCGCTCTCGGTGATTTCGAGCTTCAACTGGCGCGGGCTGATGCCCGTCTTCGCCAGCACGCCCCTCACCTGTTCGAGCAGGTTCGGGTTGTTGAACTGCTTGCAGGAGAGGTTGACGCTGATGAAGAGCGGCGTCGCCGTGCCGTAGTCCCTCTCCCACCGGCGCATCTGCTTGCACGCCTGGTGCAGCGCCCACTCGCCGACGGCGATTATCTGCCCGGTCTCTTCGGCGATTGAGACGAAGTCGAGCGGCGAGATCAGGCCGCGCTCCGGGTGGTGCCAGCGCAGCAGCGCCTCGAAGCCGCAGAGCCTGAAGTCGTCGAGCGAGACGATGGGCTGGTAGAGGAGGAAAAACTGTTTCTTTTCGAGCGCCGCCCGCAGGTCGGTCTCGATCTGGAGGAGGTTGACGGCGGAGGCGTGCATGCTCTGGTCGAAGACGACGTGGCGCGCTTTGCCCAGAGACTTCGCGCGGTACATCGCGGTGTCGGCGTCGCGCAGGATGTCCTCCGGGTCTTTGTAGCCGCCCGTGCCGACGGCCACTCCGATGCTGACCGTCGTGAAGACCTCGCGCCCGCCGAGGCTGAACGGCGCGGAGACTTCCCTCTGTATCCGCTCGGCGAGCGCGACCGCCTCGTTCTCTTCCGTCAGGTCTTCGACGAGGATCGTGAACTCGTCGCCGCCGACGCGCGCGACCGTGTCGCCCTGCCGCAGGCATCCTTCGAGACGGCGCGCGACCTCGACGAGCAGTTGGTCGCCGATCATGTGGCCGAGGGAGTCGTTGATGATCTTGAAGCGGTCGAGGTCGCAGAAGAGGACGGAGAAGCGCGTGCCCTCGTGGCGTTGCGCGCGCGCTATCGTCAGCTTCACGTGGTCGGCGAAGAGCGCGCGGTTCGGCAGCCCGGTGAGCGGGTCGTGGAACGCGTCGTAGCGCAGTCGCTCTTCGGACTGCTTCCGCTCGGTGATGTCCTGAAGTTGGAGGATGAGATAGACCTCTTCGCTCTCGGCGTCCTCGAAGCGCGCGACGTTCCAGAGCGCCCAGACCCTTTCGCCGCCGCGCCGCTTGTGCCGCACTTCCATCTGGAGCGAGTCCGAGTGACGCCGCAGGACGCTCTTGAGTCCGGCCATCACCGGCCCCAAGTCCTCCTGCTGCGTCACGGCCTGAAGGCTCGAACAGACCAACTCCGACTCCGTGTAACCGAGGAAGCCGCACAGCGAGCGGTTGACTCTCAGGAGCTTGCCCTTCGACGAAAGCACCGCCATCCCTATCGCGGCGCTGTTGAAGACGGCTTCGAGCGTCGGCCCGCCCGCCGCGGCGGCGTCCGCCCGGCTCGTCTCGGCGGCTGTCCGCTGCGGCGCTTCCGGCCTCGACTTGTAGGCGCGGTAGAGCGCGTACGCGGCGGAGACCGCGGCGAGCGCGGGGAGCGAGTCGAGGCTGCTGACGCGAGCGAGTTGGACGTAGAGGACTGCCGCGGAAGAAGGGATCAGGTAAGCCAGCGCGCCCCAGCCGAACGACTTCAGATAGAGCCGCGCCGAGAACCTCCCGCCCGCGCCGGGGCCGTAAACCGAGACCGGCACGGACTCGACCGCGGCCTGCGCCGCCGAACAGGCGGCGACGCCGAGCGCCGCGGAGAGTGCCGGGCCGAATGCCGCCGCGCGGTCGAACCAGAGCAGCGCGCCGGCAGAGCCGAAGGTCGCCGCCGCCGCCAGCATCGAGTCGCAAAAGAAGCTCCGGCCCTCGCGCGCGAGGCGCAGCGCGGAGACGAGCGCGACCGCCGCGGCGAGCGGCACGGCAGCGCCGAGGCCGCCGTACATCGCGGCGGCGAAGACGAACGCGGAAGAGAGCGGGACGACGGCGCTCGCGCGCGGGACTTTGACGTAGAGCAGCGTCCCCGCCGTCAACGCGCAGAAGGCGACGAGCAGGTAGCGCGCGTCGCCCAGTGGAAGTGGCGACGCGAAGAGTGAGGCGGCGATGGCGGCGACGCCCGACCCGCACGCCAGAGCCGCGTAGGCGAATGACGGACGCTCTTTGTAGTTGAGAATCATTTTTTGAACAGCTCACGTGTAAGGCCGCGCGAGGGCGAGACGAGCGGCAGGGGGCGCGAGGTGAAAATGTGTGCGACGTTGAATAGCGCGGCGCACGCACGATGCAGACGAGTCGCGTGCGAAACCGCACGCCACAAGCAAAGTACATGCCCGCCGTCGCCCACAGTCTGCGAGGCACAGTTCGTGCGGTCGGCAAAGGCATATCGTCATCCCGCGGCGAAGTGAGGCCGATTTGCCGTCGCGGGGTGACGAATAAAGTCAGGCCGGCGGTGACAATTATCGTCACGAGAACAGGGAAGGTCGGAGCGCAGGTGACACGGGCGCGCAGTTCCTGGAAATAAATCGCGCCTCTTCCAGAGAAGCTGAAGCGGAGAGACGTTCGCGCCGTTGGCACGAGACTTGTTGCCTTTGCGCGCGGCGTGTGTCCAACGCCGTCTGCGAGAGTCACGGCGTCCGCCGATGCGCTCGCGTCTCGTTCGTCCGAAAGCCGCCCCTAAAAACTTATGAACGCAAAACAGGAAGAGAGCATCGCCCTCGGCCCCGCGGAAGACTCGGTCTTCTTCGCGGCCACGGAAGCGCCGCCCGCCGTCACGCCCGCTCCTGTGCGCGGCCAGACGACAGACACTTACGCCGTCGCCGTCCGCGTACTGAGAATCGCGCCGGCGTGGCTGCTCGTCACCTCGGTCGCCTTCGTCACGCTCACGCTGCTGCTCGGCTGGGTCAAGCCGGGCGCGGACGCTTCCGGCGAAGCCTACCTCAGCCCCAACGACTCGAAGGTCGCCGCGACCGTTCCCCCCGCGTCGCCCTCGCCCTCGATGCCCGCGGCGAAGCAGGAGAAGCCGAACGGCGCAGCCGCGCAACCGGCAGGCGGAGTCGCGCAAGCTCCGAGCGCCGCCGTCGCTAACACGGAGGCGAAGGCGAGCGTCGAACCGACGCCGCTGCCCCAGCCTTCGACGGCACCCGCGCCGCAGCAGACTCAAACGAACGTCGCCGGCGACGCCGGACAAAAGTTCACCGTGCAGGTCGGCTCGCACAGCGACGAGTCTTCGGCGAACGAGCAGACCTCGCGCCTGCGCTCCGCCGGCTTCGACGCGCGGACTGTCGTCGCGGAGCTGCCGGGACGCGGCAAGTGGTTCAGGGTGCAGGCCGGAAGCTTCGACGACCGCGCCGAGGCGGCGAAGCAGGCCGCGGCGATGCGCTCGAAAGGCGTCGCGTCCGACACCATCGTCGTCCCGCAGCAATGAACGGGGCGCGACCGGCGGCACGTCATTCGACGCCGGATGACACCCCACTTAACTTCGACTGATTCAACTCCCGTTCGGGTCTGCAAATGAACTTCGAGCATCCGTCAGAGGCAGTCGGCTCCCACTTCGAGGTCGTCGAAGGCTACGCGCGCTTCTTCGCGAAGCCCGAAGTGCGTCTGCGCTTCCTCAAGAACACGCTCGCGCTGCAAGCCTCCTGCGGCGAACGCCTCGGCAACACGCTCGGCAGGTGGAAGAGGCTCAGGAAGTCGAAGCTCTACGAAAGGCTGCTCGCCTTCTCGCTCTACGGCGTCATCTTCCGCGAGATCGCGAAGCTGCTCCCTTCCGACTCCGGCGGCCAGCGCGGCCTGCTCCGCCTGCACACCGAAGCGCCGCTCTCGGCGCGCGTCTTCTACCGCTGCTACCAGGCGCGACACGCGCTCTGCGTGCTGGCCGTCGTCGCGTGCGTCGTGCTGGTCGCCGAAGGCTACCGCGCCGCCGCGTGGTCGGTCGCGCGCGCGAACACCTACCTCGCCGGGCGCTACCAGAGCGTCCAGAAAATCTACGCCGTTGACGCCGCGTCGCGGCAGGGCGCGGTCGCCGGAAGTCTCCCGTCGTACCAGCCCGAAAAGGTCTGGCTCGTCGAGCAGGGCGAAGGCTTCGAGCGCTACAGCAACGGCGCGCGCATCATCAGCTCGCTCGCCGTCGAGAATCGCCCGCGCCACTTCTACGCGTTCAAGCCGGGCGGCACGGAAGCGGTCGGCGGCGCGCAGACCAGCCCCGTCGGCATCGTCTATCACACTTCGGAGAGCGACCTTCTGCCCTTCGTCGAAGGCAACAGCGACTCAATCGAAACTCGCTCGAAGAACCTGCTCGACTACGTCAGAAAGAACAAGTCTTACAACTACCTCATCGACCGCTTCGGTCAGGTTTACAGGGTCGTGCCCGACGGCGAGACGGCCTACCACGCCGGCAATTCGGTCTGGTCTGACGGTCGCGTCACCTACGTCGGACTCAACGAGAGCTTCATCGGCGTCTGCTTCGAGACGAAGGCGGACGTGGGCGACGGCGGCGAGCAGTTGACCGAGGCGCAGATTCTCGCGGGCCGTCTTCTCACGCAGGTGCTACGCAGCCGCTACCAGTTGGACGACGCCAACTGCGTCACGCACGGACTCGTCTCGGTGAATCCGTCGAACGAGCGCATCTGCTTCCACCACGACTGGGCGCACGGCTTCCCCTTCGAGGCGATGGGCCTCTCCGACAAGTACAAAGTCCCGCCCGCGAGCGTCGCCGAGCTGGGCTTCACCTACGACGACGACATCGTCCGGCAGATCGGCGGCAGTCTCTGGCCCGGAGTGGCCGCGGCGGAAGACGCGTTCGCCAAGCGCGCCGCCGAGTCGCAGGCGAAGCGCGAGGAGTTGCGCGACCGGATGCGCTCGGTCTATCGCGAGCGGATGGAGCTTCAGGGCGCGCTCCAACCGGGCGCGCAGGACAAAGAAGATTCGAGCAAGGAGGCAGGCAGGTAGTTCGCCGCACGCGCGGCCCATTTGACAACCGGACGCTCTCACGGGCGCACGTTGCAAGTTCTTTCAACGCGAAGCGGCGAGCTTGAGCCGACGACGCCTCTCCGACGCACCCCCGCTCGGAACCACCCTTAACAAACACTTGAGGAGAAAATCATGGAAGAGAAGAATCAGACCCCCGCGGCAAACAAACCTGAACAGGCGGAGGCGAAATCCGGCCCCGTCGGACTCGACATCGGCACGAGCCGCATCGTCGTCGCCGACGGCCCCAACGGCGAGAGGACGCGGACGCAGCTCAACGCCTTCGTCCCCGTCCCCTGCTCCGAGATGGCCGAGAACATGCTCAAGGTCAGGGGGATGGTGTACGAGCGAAACTGCAAGAACCTCTACGTCTATGGCAACGACTCCGACTTCTTCGCGAGCTTCCTCAACACCGACGCCCGCCGGCCCATGCGCTCCGGCCTGCTGAACCCCGAAGAGGCCAACAGCCAGCACATGATCCAGCGCATCATCCAGACGCTCGTCCCGCGCGCGAAGAGAAACGAAGTGCTCTGCTTCAGCGTCCCCGGCAACGGCGACGGCGTCAACGGCAAGCTCGTCTATCACGAGGCTCTGCTCAAGCAGTTCCTCCAGTCGCTCGGCTACAACGTCAAGCCCCTGAACGAAGGTCAGGCCGTCGTCTTCTCCGAGCTTCAGGAAGACAACTTCACCGGCATCGGCATCAGCTTCGGCGGCGGGATGTGCAACGTCTCGGTCTCGTTCATGTCCATGCCGATGATCACCTTCAGCGTGCCGAAGGGCGGCGACTACATCGACCGCAACGTCGCCGAGGTGATGGGCGAGCAGAACGCGACGAAGGTTCGCATCTTCAAGGAAGAGAACCTCGACCTGTCGCGCGCGCCGAAGGACGACATGACGCGGGCGCTGCACATCTTCTACGACGACGTGATGAAGACGCTCATCGACCGCCTGCGCGCGGAGTTCTCGCGTTCGAGCCACCTGCCGAAAGTTGACCGACCGATGACGGTCGCGCTCGCCGGAGGCACGGCACGGCCCGCGGGCTTCCTCGACAAGTTCGAGGCGATGCTCCGCGCCGAAGGCGACTTCCCCGTCGAAATCTCCGAGGTGAAGCTGGCGAAAGACCCGCTCGCCGCGACGGCGCGCGGCTGCTACATCGCCGCGCTCTCCGAGACCAAGTAGCGCCGCTCTCAAACCCGGCGGCGGCAAACGCCTCTCGGCCCCACCGCCGTCGTCAACCCTCGCCGGACGTGCGCCGATTTTGCCGCGGGACGGGAAAGCGCCCCGCGGCTCCCCCTGCCCCTCGCGCTCGTCGGGAGAGTCAATGGACGAAGACGACCTCGAAATTGATATTGACGTGGAGGAGATTCGCGCGCGCGCCGCGCAGCCGACCCCCGCGCCGCGAGTCGCGGCGGAAGCCTCGCCGCAGGTGGCCGCGGGCGCGGCTGCGTCCGAACTCCCGCCGCAGTTCGCGCGCGTGACCGAAGGCATCGAGAACGCGCGCCTGCGCAACCTCGTCACGCACATCTACGCCAGACAGCTCAAGGCGCTCGCCACGCTCGCCGCCGTCGAGCGGATTCTCAGCGACAAGGGCGCGGCGGACGTGCTGCGTCTGTTCGCCGTCGTGAGGCGGCAGTGCTTAGACCTCTTGGCCTACCTCGGCAACGCGTTCGAGTCCGCCGACTTCCTCGACGAGGACGTGCGCGAAGCGCTCGACGGGATGCGCTTCGTCATCTCGCACGAGACGGCCAAGGTCTTCCGCCCGGACTTCGGCAGGCCGCAGTCGCGCGCCGAGATGACGCGCGCGTGGGGGCTTTTGAACAACTGCCTTCAGCAGACGGCGATCACGCTCGCGCAGGCGTTCGACGCGGCGGCGTGCGGCGAGCAGTTGTTCTCGGACTACCAGAGCAAGGTCGAGAACTCGCTCGCGCTCTACCGCGAGCTGAACGCGCTGCTCAGCAAGGTCGAGCGCGCGCGCGCGTCGAGCGGCATTCTCCTCAAGCACTCGCTCATCCGCCACGTCGAGCTTTTCCGCGACGAGACGATGCACTTCCTGATGTACCGCGACTGGGCCGAGTTCCAGGGCTTCGTCGAAAAACTCAAGGGGGCGTTCGAGGAGGTCGAGTCGTTCGACGGCGCGCTCCACGAGTTCGCGCTCTACCTCGACACGCTCATCCACCACGTCTCGATGCGCGAAGTCCTCCGGCGCGGCACGCCCGCGGCGCAGGAGGACGGCGCGCCGCTCGTCCGCGCCGCCGCGCCCCGCGTCGGCCAGCCGGTCGGTTGAACCGCCGATCAACTTGCCGCAGGTAAGAGCCTATGTCGTTTAAGGAAAGCAACGAGATCGTCTGGGTTGACGACGACTGCATCCTGCCCATCGAGCGCAGGCTGCACGAGCGCGTAATCGCATACCTCAGGGTGCGCTGGGAGGGAATGCTCGGTAGCCACGAGGGGACTGTGAGCGACATCAGCGAGGGCGGCTGCTTCGTCATGTCGGACGCGGCGCCGTCGGCGAGGGAGTTGCTCCGGCTCGAAATCGAGCTTCACACGGGCGAGTGGATCAAGATGTGGGGCGAGGTGACGAACATCTTCGACGGGATCGGCTTCGGCATCCGCTACACCGAGATTGACGAGGAGGTCGAGCCGGGCAAGTACGACAAGGGCATCAAGCAGATTCGCGCGCTGAAGTCGGCGGTCGCCGCGCTCAAGAAGTTCGACGCCTCGGTCGTCAGGCGGTACGGCGGCGAGTCGGTCGCGATACTCGTCGGCCTCGCCGAGTACAACTCGCTCCTGATGCTGACGCTTCCCAAAGTGAACAAGGGAATGTTGAGCCTGCCCGACTGTCGCAAGAAGACATCGCTCAAGCTCGCGGTCGAGGCATACGCCGACGCGGG
>DASRCS010000053.1:0-47572 GCA_035652995.1 Pyrinomonadaceae bacterium | reverse complement strand
CGATGAGACGCCCGTCAACCGTGCCGTAGAGTATGCGACGGTCTCTGCCCTTGCCGTCGGGCGTTGCGCCTTCCCAGTAGGCGACGCCGCGGTGAGAGTTGAACCCGCGCACGGGCCTGCCCGCTTGCGGGTCGAACTTCCAAAGCTCCCGGCCCGTCTCCGCGTCGAGCGCGATCACGCGGCTCGAAGGCGTCGTCAGGTACATCACCCCGCCGACGACGAGCGGCGTGGTCGAGAAGGAAGCCTGAAAGGAGCCGGTGCGAAGACCGAGGTCGAGTTCGCCCGTGTGATAAACCCACGCGCGCTGTAGCCTGCCGACGTTGCTTCGGTCGATCTGCCGGAGCGCCGAGAAGCGCGTGCCACTCTGATCGCCGCCGTAGTAGCGCCACTCGGAGGCGCGAGCCTGCGCGCGACAGTCCGTGGCGGTTAAGAGCGAGACGAGCAGGCACGCCGCGGCGGCGCGTGCGAGGCGAACAGTTGTCATTCAGAGTCTCCGAATTTGAAGTGGCTCGCGGGCTATTCGCGTCCGTGTATAGCACACACTTACTCCGCGCCGGAACGTGCGCGTAAAGTGTCCGCGTCCGGCGCGGTTTGAAATTACGCCCTGCCGGTTGAATGACCGCGCCGCCGGAGTTACTGTGTCACGCGCAGCCGCTTTAAGAGTTCTTACCCTGTAGAGTCGAATCCGATTCCGCCGACGCCGTCAACGCCAGCCTTGTCGCGTGTGCGCCGCCGGGCCGCGTAATGCCACGAGACCTGTGCAGAAACTCCGCGTCCGCCTCCTCACATCACTCTCACTCGCGCTCTCTTTACTCGCTCCGCTCCCCACGACGCGCGGCGTCGCACAGCAGCAGCCGTCGCCCGCGCGCGCCGTCTATTTCGACCCGGGCCAGCCGACACATGTCGGGGAGGAGATGAATCGTTACTATATCTTCCCGGCTAACGACGCGCCGCGCAGTTGCAGCCCTCCGGTTTGACGTAGAGGTCGAATAGACGATGACGACTTATGGCCGCCGCGTGGTCTCTCTATTTGCCTCTGGGGGCCGTCGCGGCGGGCCACACGAACGTGCACGATGACGGCACCGCCAGTGCCGTCGGCGTGAACTTCAGCGGCGTCAGGTTGTTCTTCGCGAGCAGGCTGTTGAATTCGACCAGGTCAACGCCGAGCATCGTCTTCCACGCGTTCGCGGTCGCGGCGTACTCCTTGCAGCCGGACTCCCACGTGTCAACCTCCGCCCTGGTGGGCGGCATGTCAATGCCGTTCTGCGAGAGCGGCCCGAGAACCGTGTTGAAGAGCGCGTTGATCGAGTAGAAAGCCAAGACGCTGCCGGGAGCACGCGCGGGGCCGCCGCCGAACCCGCCGCCGCCGCGTGGGGCGCGGCCACCGATAGCTCCGAACGTCGCCAGCTTCGCGTCGAGCGCGGTAGCCGCCGCCGCGACTTCGGGCGGGAGCGAGCCGCGCATCAACGTGGCTAGTTGGGCGCGCAACGCGGCCACTTCCTCGTTGGCGGCATAGCTGTCCTTCATGCCCTGCGCGGCGGCCAACGCTAGTTTCTCCTGCACACGCAGCGCCGACATGACGGCAGCGCTCTCGCCGACGCGTGGGTCGTTGCGCACGACGAGGGTCTGCGTGTACGTCGCGCCGTCAACGAACAGCTTGAGCGTGTACGTCCCCGGCAGCGCGAGCGGGCCGTGCGGCGCGGGCGTGACCTGGCCCGGAGCGGTGTTCATCTGGTTATTGATGTCGGGGTTGTAGCCGGGCGGATCGTCATAGCGCAAATCCCAGTTGACTCGATTCGTTCCAACGCTTGTCGAGAGCGCTCGCTCGTCCGGGGGCATCAGCCAGTAATCAGGAAACGGCGGACGCTCGTAGGGCTTCGGCTGAACGCTGGACATGGTGCGAACCAACTTGCCATCCGAGTCGAAGATATGCAATTTGATCTCGCCGGTGGGCGGTCGGCTCAGGTGGTAATAGATGAGCGCGCCGAAAGGCGGATTCGGCGCGTGCGGCATTTCGGGATTCATCGGCTGATCCCAGTTCGCATTCATGCGCGCGCGGATCGCGTCGCCCGGCTTGAACAGGTAAGCAGGCGCGGACGCAATTTGCTGTCCCTTCGCCGCGATCTCGCGCAGCGGAGTCATGTCGTCGAGCACCCAGAAGCCGCGGCCATACGTGCCGATGACCAGATCGTTCATGTGGTCGTCGATGTGGAACACCATGTCGCGGATGGACGTGCTCGGCAGGTTGAGCCGCAGCGACTGCCAGTGATCGCCGTCGTCGAACGACACATAGACGGTCGTCTCGGTGCCGGCGAAGAGCAGGCCCTTCTGTTTGGGGTCTTCTCGAATGACGTGCACCTGACTGCCCGTGCGTTCATCTACGGGCAGGCCGTTAACGATGCGAGTCCACGTCTTGCCGCGGTCGTGCGTGCGATAGATGTAGTGCTGCTCCGGCCCCGCGGGAACAGGGCCGCGACCGGAACCGATGTTCGCGAGCACGTAGGCCGTATTGACATCATTGTGTCCGGCCTCGACGGTGACGAAGTTGGCGTTCGCCGGCAGGTCGGCGAAGTTGGTGACGTTGTTCCAGGTCTTGCCGCCGTCCATCGTGTTGTAAATCTGTCCCGTGCTGCTTCCCGACCAGACGACGCCCGGCTTGACGGTCGAGATCGAGAAATCGGAGATCGCAGGCGGCGGCGCGAAGCGCGCGGCAGCCGGCGTCGGAGTCGGCGTCGGCGCCTCCGGCGTCGGAGTGGGAGTCGCCCTCGGAGCCGGCGTCGGGGTTGGAGCGGGCACGACGCCGCACGGCACCACGGGCTGACCTTTCGGCGTGGTGAGGTCGGGACTGAAAGCCTTCCACGTCTGCGCGCCGTCGCGCGTGACGAGGATGCAGTTGTAGCCGGCGTACATCGCCTTCGGCTCGAACGCCGTGTCGAACCGTTTCCAAATATCGCGGGACTCGGCGTACAGGTTCCTGTCCGTGCCGAAATTCGGCGCGACGTTGCCCCACTGCCCCGTGGCAAGGTCAATCTTGATCAGCCCGTTGCCCTGTCCCGTGCCGTAGCCGTAGCCGTACACGGTGGTGGGCTTGAGTGGGTCGGGCACGACGGTGCCGAACTCGGACGACGGCAGGGGATACCAATCCACCTCGGTGATCTGACCCTGGTCGCTGCGACTGCGCGTCATGATCGCCCCGGTGTCCTGCTGCGACCCCATGACCCAGTACGGGTAACGCGTGTCGGTGCTGATGTGGTAAATCTGCGCGATGGGGAGTTGGTAATAGCCGCTCCAGGTCTGACCGCCGTCGAGCGTGATGGCCGGGCCTTGATCGAAGCCGAAGAAGATGCGCTTGTCGTCGGTCGGGTCTATCCATGCGCAGTGCGGGTCCTCGCCGCCGGGAGCGCCCTTGAATGCGGCAAACGTCTTTCCGCCGTCGGTCGAGCGATAGACGGTGGTGGCGATGGTGTAAACGATGTCGGGGTTCTGTGTGTCAACCCACACGCCGGAGCTGTAATTGCCCTGTCCATTCGTAATGCGGTTGTCGTCCGCCGCCATCCGCTGCCACGTCGCGCCCTGGTCGTCAGAGCGGACGAGGCCGGAGCCGCCCTGTATGCCGCTGCCGATGACATAGACGCGCTGGCCCTTTGTGTGCATCGCTATCGCCACGCTGATGCGCCCCTGGAACTGTGGCAGCGTGGTGACCTTCGTCCACGTCTTGCCTTCGTCTGTTGATTTGTAGAGCGCCGTGCCGTTCGGCCCTTGTGGCGCGCCTCCGCCGCCGACCCCCCCACCGCCGAAGCCGCCGCCCGCGCCCTGCGAGGTTGCGAAGACCACCTCCGGGTCGTCGAACGCATACTCCACGTCGCGCGTGCCGTTCGCGTTCTCCGGTCGCAGCGTGTTCTCCCAAGTCTTGCCGCCGTCGGTCGTGCGAAAGATGCCCTGGCCCTTGTCGCGCGCGTTACTCTGCGTCGAAGCCACAACTATGTTCGGGTCTTTCGGGTCAACGACCATCTTGTTGATCTTGGTCGTCTCCTCAAGGCCGATGTGCGTCCAAGTCCTTCCGGCGTCGGTTGACTTGTACATGCCGTCGCCCGACGAACCGCCGACCGAGTCGCCCGTGCCGGCATACACAATGTTCGGGTCGGACGGAGCGACCTGAATGGCGCCGATGCTGTCAACGTTCGTGAACTGGTCGAAGATCGGGAACCAAGACACGCCCGCGTTCGTCGTCTTCCAAATGCCGCCCGCAGGCGCGCCGAGATAGAACGTGCCCGGCTGACCAATCACGCCGGTGACGGCGGAGACGCGTCCGCCGTGAAACGGGCCGATGTTGCGCCAGCGAAGACCTGCAAAGAGGTCGTCGCCGGAAGCCGCGTTGGACGCGACGCGAGCGCCGACTGCATAGGTTGCATGAGGGTTAACCGCCGCCTTTATCAGCGCGGTCGCGAACACGGCGACAATAAACAGAACGCGGTAATTTGTTTTCATTCAGAGACCGACTCCGGTTTGAGATACGCAGCCCGGTTGGTCGCCGGGGTGATCGACAAGAACGGCAAAGCGTTCAAGAATCGCCTGTGCAAAGCCGTAAATTCGGCATAACTCCGTAACGGGCTGCAAAAGCCGCACGACCGACTGCTGAGCGCACATCTTGCACCCTTCACGCCCGGCGCATCAACAGAATTGTTAGTGAACGAAAGAAAAGGGCGCGATCCCCGCAAGGCCACGCCCCACCCCCCTTGATCTATACGCCTACCTTATCCGAAAAGAGGCCCTCGCTTCCGTGCGGCAGCGGACACTCGCGCTTTGCTCTCACGCCGCTCGCTTCCCTCGCCCATGCCGGCGCGCAGCTTCGTGGCGTGGGATGGGGCGCGTGTTAATGCGACCCCGCGCCGCGAGCGACCGCGCGCGCGCCTTCGGGGAGTGCCGTGGTCGCGCGCAGCGGCCTCGACATCTCGATGTGGTGATCTATGCTGCCTATGAGGTGGACGGCGAGGCTGACGAGGTGACTCTCGTCATACCCATACAGTCCCCCCGCCTGCCACTCGCGGAGGGCCGAGCGCGCCGACTCGGGGTCGGTGAAGCGCGCCTCGATCAAGTGCGCGACCGACTCGCCGATGTCGCGCGCCTTCTGCGGCAACAGTTCGTCCCGGCCTCGCCTTTTTGTCTCGACGTAGTCGAGGATGTCGTAGTCGAGCCTGTCGAGTAGTACTTGCAGGGGGTTGGTGCGCATGGATAGCCTCCTTTGCGGGAAGCCTTATATCCCAAGAGGCCGCCGGTTGTCACGCCCCAGCCGGGAATTGCGGCGAGCCGTCAAGTCTTTAACCGTCTCCCCGATGCTCATTACACCCATTGATGTCGTATGACGGAAGCTTTATGCTTTGCGCGGGCCGTCGGCACTTTCCGGTTCGTGACTCGATGAGCGAAATTACCTCGCAAAGAACGGGACGGATGAGGGGCTGGGCGCTTACCTCTGAGGCGTTCCGCCGCCTTCTGGGCTGGCTTGACGGGGGCGCGAGTTCCGACGGGCTGAAGTATCTGGAGATGCGTCGTCGTCTCGTCGCGTACTTCGACCGCAAGAACTGCCCCGTGCCCGACGAACTCGCCGACGAGACCCTGAACCGCGTCGCGCGCAGGCTCGAAGAAGAAGGCGCAATCGAGACGGACGCCCCGGCCAGGTATTGCTACATCGTGGCGCGCTTCGTCTTCATGGAACACCTGCGCGAGACGCAGAAAGGCGACGCGCTGGCGAACGACCTGCGGCAGCGGTCACACGCCGACCATCTCGCCGCGACCGAGGCGGACGACGCGCGGGCGTTGAAGGAGCGGCGGCTGAGCTGTCTTGAGCAATGTCTGAACAAACTGGAAGCCGCGAGCCGAGAGATCATCGCGCGCTACTACGTCGGCGAGGCGCGCGTGAAGATCGAGCACCGGCGCGCGCTGGCCGAAGAGTTAGGCGTCACGATGAACGCGCTGAGCATCCGCGCCTGCCGCATCCGCGACAGGCTCGAAGCCTGCGTCCGCGAGTGCGTCGGCGCGGGACGAAACACTCCGTCGTGACCGGCTCGATGAAACACTTTGCCGCCGTCGTCTTATAGATGTGAGACCGGCTGCGTCTCGCTCGTGATCCGAGATGAGTAAACAACTCGACGACACCCGGACGCTGACGCGCTACCTGCTCGGCTCTCTGCCCGCGGCGGAGGCGGAGCGGCTCGACGAGCTGAGCGTGACCGACGAAGAGGTGGCGGAAGCGTTGAGGTCGGTCGAGAACGATCTGGTTGACGCCTACGTACACGGCGAGTTGGACGAGGCGGCGCGCGCGCAGTTCAAAACTCATTACCTGGCTTCCCCGTTGAGACGCGAGCGGGTTGCCTTCGCCCAAGACTTCAAGGCATACGGCGAGCGTGTCTCGTTCACGGCGCGCGCGGAAGCTGCGAACGAGACGCGCGCGGAAGGGGCCGCCGCCGCGACGGAGGCGAAAGCCGCGCCGCGTCGAAAGGGCCGGGACATATTTTCCGCCTTGCGCGACTTCAACCTTTCGCGCCCCGCGTGGGCGTGGAGCGCTGCCTTTGCGGCGCTGGCGCTGGTCATCGTCGGCGGCTGGTTGATTTTCGACAACGCGCGGCGACGGCAACCCGCGCAGACCGAGGCGCGAATCAACGCGCCGGAGCAGCAGCAAACCCCGGAAGCGAAAAAGGAGTCGGCAGACAAAGACGCGACCGGCACGCACCCCGCGGACGAGCACGCCCGCGAAGGTCTTGAATCTCCGGCCCAGGAGCGGACATCAAACGACGAGCAACGTCTTGCCGAAGAGCGACGCGCTGCCGAGGGACAACGCGTCGAGCGACGGCGGGCCGCCGGGCAAAAATCGTCTGCGCCGCGTGCGGGCGGCGGCGTCGCGTCCTTCATCCTCGCGCCGCAGTTGCGCGGCGCAAGTCAGGCGCGAAGCATCTCGATTCCGACCGACGCCGAACGGGTCGCCTTGCGGCTGCGGCTCGAACCTAACGAGTCCGAGACTTACCGCGTCGCGTTGCTCGACGAGACGGGCGCGCGCGCCCTCTGGCGCAGCGGTCAGGTCAAAGCTCGCGGTTCGGCTGACGGCAAAATCCTGAGCCTCAATTTTCGCGCGCGGCTTCTCAAGCCGCAGGCCAGTTACCTTTTGCGCGTGACGAACGACGCGGGCGAAATTGTTGATGATTATCCCTTCCGTGTTGTGAAACAATAGCCTCACTCCGGCGGTCGCCAGAGAATCCGCCAAGGCACGGAGCGGGGTTAATGTCTAAACAACCAAACGGTCGCCGGCGGCCTGGCTCTGCATACCGCAAGAGCCTTGTCCCTTCTTCGTTGCTCTCCCTACTTCTCTGGACACAGTGCGTCTGCATCACGCCCGCGCGGCCTTCAGTCTTTCATCAGCCTTCCGCTCAACCACAACAGAACGCGGCTGCGTCACAAGGCGCGCCGGAAGTCACCACGCTTGAGTCGGGCAAACCCGCCGAGCGCGAACTCTCCGGCGGGCAGAGGCACGCCTACCGGATTCCCGTCTCGGAAGGTCAGTATTTAAAAGTTGAGGTCAGGCCGCGCGGCGCGGACGTGGGCGTCATGATGCAATCGCCGAGCGGCGAGAAGACTCAGCCGTACGTGCCTTTCGGAAACGACGGGCAGGTCTTGGTCATGGGGTGGGTGGCGGAGACTTCCGGCGATGTCCGGCTCGAAGTTTACACGCGTGCGAATGCGACGGGCAGGTATGAAATCCGCCTCGCGGAACTACGCGCGGCGACGGAGGACGACCGCGCTCTGCATCAGGCGCGAAAATTTTTCCTCGACTACGCGCGGCTCAGGGACGAGGCGCGGTTCGCGGAAGCGCGCGTGCCTTTGCAGCGCGCGCTTGAGATACGCGAAAAAGTTCTGGGGCCGGACGACATGCTCGTCGCCGAAACGCTCGTCACGCTGGCGACCACCTACGTGAGCACGGGCGACTACGCCAGCGCCGAGCCGCTTAGACTTCGCGCCCTCCGAATCATGGAGAAGGCTCTGGGGCCGGAACACCCGCGCGTCGCGCAAGAGTTGACCGGCCTCGGCGGCTTTTATCGTGAGATGGGCGACGAACTCAAGGCGGAAGAGATGTACCTGAAGGCGCTCGCCATCTTCGAGAAGACGGGGCAGCCGGAGAACGCCGTCGTCGCCTCCCTGCTGAACGGTCTCGGAAGCATTTACTACGCGCGGGGCGATTACCCGAACGCCGAACGCTACTTCGACCGCTCGCGCGCGCTGTGGGAAAAACTTCTGGGGCCTGACAGTTTTCACCTCGCCGACTCTTACAAGCATCTCGGGCGCGTGGCCTACGACGCGGGAGATTTCGCGAAGGCCGCGGCGATGTTTCAGCACGCGCTCGCGCTCGCCGAGAAGGGACTCGGACAGGAGCACACGAGCGTCACGCCGTACCTCAACGACCTCGCCGACACTTACTGCACGGAGGGACAGTACGAGAAGGGCGAGGGCCTGTACGAGCGCGCGCTCGCGGTTCACGAGCGGAAGGCCGCGATGAGCCACCCCGCCGTGCAGGACACACTGTTCGGACTCGCGCGCTGCGCCTCGGCGCAGGGGCGTCTCTCGGACGCGGCGAAGCTTCAAACGCAGGCGAGCGAGTTGGAGGAGCGTTACGTCAGCTTGAACCTCGCCGCCGGCTCCGAGCGCGAGAAGCTCGCGCTGCTCGCGGAACTCTCTTCGCGTTTGTCGCGCAACGTCTCGCTTCACGTCTCGCTCGCCCCGCGCGACGCGGCGGCGCGCGACCTCGCGGCGGTGAGCGTCCTGCGCGGCAAGGGCCGCGTGCAGGACGCGATGTCGGCGAGCCTCGCGGCCCTGCGCCGGCGTTCGAGTCCCGAAGACCAAAAGCTCCTCGACCAGCTAAACGACGCCAACGCGAAACTGTCGAAACTCATCGTCGGAGGCCCGCCGCAGAAGACGACGCCCGCCGAATATCAGCAGCAGGTCGAACGTCTGGAGGGGCAACGCGAAGACCTCGAAGTCGAGATCAGCGAACGGAGCGCGGGCTACTACGAGCGCGCGCAGCCCGTCACGCTCGCGTCGGTGCAGGCGTTGATCCCGGACGACGCCGCGCTCGTCGAGTTCGCGGTCTATCGCCCGTTCGACCCGAAAGCGCCGGACAACGCGAAGGCTTACGGCGAGACGCGCTACGCCGCCTACGTGCTGCGTCGCCGGGGCGAGGTTCAGTGGAAGGAGTTGGGCGAGGCGCGCGAGATTGACGAAGCGGTCGCCGCCCTGCGCCGTGCGCTCGGCGACCCGCAGCGGCGCGACGCGCGCTCGCTCGCTCGCGCTCTCGACGAGAAGCTGATGCGACCCTTGCGCGCCGCGGCGGGCGACGCGACGCAACTGCTCGTCTCGCCCGACGGCGAGCTGAGCCTGCTCCCGTTTCAAGCCCTCGTTGACGAGCAGGGCCGTTACCTCGTCGAACGCTACGGCGTCACTTATCTCACGAGCGGGCGCGACCTGCTGCGGATGCAAGTCGCGCGTGAAAGCAGAAGCGCACCGCTCGTCGTCGCCAACCCGGCGTTCGGCGAGTCCGCGCCGGAGCAGAGGGCGAGCGCGAACGCGAAGGAGCAGAACGCACAAGCGACGAAAGAGCAGACGACGCGCGGGGCGTTGAAGCGGGCCGGGCCGGGCGCGAGACGCGGGAGCGTGACCGACGCGCGCTCGCTGTCGGAACTCTATTTCGCGCCGCTCGGCGGCACGGCTGAAGAGGCGGACGCGATTCAGAAGCTCTTCCCCGACGCGAAACTTTTAACCGGAGCGAGCGCGACCACCGACGCGCTCAAACAGGCCGTCGCGCCGCGCATCCTTCACATCGCCACGCACGGCTTCTTTCTTCAGACTCCGCAGACCGCTGGCGGCGAAGCGCGCACGGCGACAGCGACGGCGGCGACGAAGACGGCGCGCGGCGCTGCGGCGTCGGCTGAGAGTGACAACCCGCTGCTGCGTTCGGGGCTGGCGCTCGCGGGCGCGAACCGGCGCGGTGCGGCGTCGGGCGGCGGCGGAATCCTGACCGCGCTCGAAGCATCGGGACTGAACCTCTGGGGCACGAAGCTGGTCGTGCTTTCGGCGTGCGACACGGGCCTCGGCGAAGTGCACAACGGCGAGGGCGTCTATGGGCTGCGCCGCGCCTTCGTGCTCGCGGGCGCTGAATCTCTCGTGATGAGCCTCTGGCCCGCGAGCGACTACGCGACGCGCAACTTGATGACGAACTACTACAAGAATCTCAAGCAAGGCATGGGGCGCGGCGCGGCTCTGCGACAGGTGCAGCTCGAAATGCTCCGCCGCGACCCGAAACTTCACCCGTTCTACTGGGCCAACTTCATCCAGTCCGGCGAATGGGCGAGCCTCGACGGCGGGCGCTGAAGCGGGACGGCGAGCCGCACACGTCAGCAACAAGCCGCCTATCTATTTCTTCTCAGGCACGCAAAAAATACAGCACCGCCGACCCTCCTTATCACCCGCCTGAAATGTTTTTCCCGAAACGTCTCATCTGAGTGAACCGATAAATTCTGAAGCCGTTTTCGCTCGCACGGACGGCTCAGAATTCCGAAGGCACCGGGAAAGGAGACATCATGCCCGCTTTGAATCTGACGAAACGAACGGTCATCACTCTTTGTCTGCTCGCCGCAGCCCTGCCCTGCGCGTCGCACCAGCTTACCGCCCAAATCAGACTCGGAGGCGTCAACATCCCGAAGCCGAAGCGTCCGAACAAGCCCGACGTGAGTCAGCCGGGGGGGACAACGCCCAACAATGGAACGCCGGGCGGAAATTCCGACGCCCCGCAAGGAGACGTTCAGACCAACCCGAACGCGCCGACCGATTACAACGCCAACCTGAACGTGGGCGATCAGGCGGTTGCCGTTGACCGCTTCAGGGATGTCAAGGCGGTCAGGATCGTCGGCAAGTCGGGCGCGGCGTACAAGGTCGCCGAACTCAAGTCGCCGGATTCGGTTCAGTGGTACAGCGCCAATTCCGTCTATCCGTATTTCAACTATCAGGCGTTCACGGAAGTCATGTACAACTACAAGCACTACGTGACGCCTTACCTGCAATGCTACGGCAAGAAACACAACCTCGATGAGACGAAAGTGACCGAAGAAGGTTACAACGCCTTCGGCGCGCGCCACTTCAACGACGCGGGCGACGCGCAGAAGACTCTCGGGGCCGAGCAGCCGAAGCTGGCGGAACTCGACGACGAGTTGAAGAGCAAGCTCGGCGGCGCTGCCCCGAACACCTTTCTTGAATATCTCTCCAACCCGGCAATCGTCTCGGAGATCGTCTCGCAGCGCGACGAATACATGAGGTGCGCCGTCGGAGTCGAAGACTCGAAGCCGGATATTCGTCTCGCCGTCTTCATGGACGACATCCACAAGGCGCAGGAAGAAGCCGAGAGATACACGCCCGCGGATTTCCTCTATCTCGTCAGCGCCGGAGGCCCCAGCGAGCAGTTGCTCTACGCCGTGTCGCATCGCGCACGCGAAGAGTGGGCGAGCAAGTGGCTGAAAGACCCGGCCTCGCGCGCGGAGTTCGACGCGGAGTGGGACAAGCTGTCAGCCATCGCCGGGAAGAAGATTCCGACCTACAAGCCTTCTCCGGGGAGCTACCAATTCCGCGACCCCGCAGGCGAAAAACTGCTGATGGGCGCTCTCAAAAATCCTTCGGCGCTCAAGATTTTCCGCATCGGCACAGACACAGCCGGTTGGGAAATCCAGAGGGACAGCGACAACTTTCCGAGCTACCGCTACAAGACCATGAAGGTTTACTTCCGCGACCCCGGTGACGATCACCCCTTCTGCCACGTCGTCTCGGCCCGAATCAAGCAGGACTACGCGGGCGGCGGAAGATACAACGCCGAGATTTATCGTTCGAGCGTGAGCGACGAAATCTTCGGCTGCCCGTAAACCGCCTCGCGCCTGGGCGAGTCTCATCGAACGCGCGTCAATGGCTTTCGTGTCGTCGCCGTTCCGCAGTCGAGGCGGTAAGAATTCAAGAGGTGCAGCACGACGATTCATCGCGCCGGCAGTGATACGGAAGCGCCGCGTCGTTCTGTAAGAAAACCAAATCAAGATTCGACAGGAGACACCAATGAGAAACCACGGAAAACTTTTAGTCGCGATTCTCGCGGGCTGCGTTTTCGCCGCCGCGTGCGGAAGCAAAACGAGTGATGCCGTAAATACGAACGCCCCGGCAAACACTACGGCAAACAACGCGGCGGCCAAGAATGCGGAGCCTGCGAAAAGCATTTTGAAGCCCGGCGATGTCAGCCCCGACAAAGCCGTCAAGGTTATCGAACTGGTTGACAGCGTTGCGGCGGACAAAGACGCCTGGAAGGGCAAGGAAGTCGCCGTTACCGGATACGTTTCGGGAACGTCGAGTTCGGGCAACCACCAACTCGTGACGCTGTTAAATGAGCAGACGGCAACCAACACGAAGGAAATCACCTGTGCTTTTCAAGGGGATAAGCCCGACGGAATATTCACAAAGACCGTCGAAATCAAGGGAAAAATCAATTCTGTAAGCACGGGCGAAGTGACGACGGTGAATCTCGAACCCTGTGAGATAAAGAAATAGGATGCAATTCAAAGGTCGTAACCTGTACGCCTCCGAGGCGCGCTGACGAACGCGCCCGCGAGGTCGCGGAGGCGGCACCGACGCTCAGGTTTGTTACTTGCGCATCAAACCTGGCAGACGTGCCGCCTCCGCGAAAGTAGATTGACGCGATGGGCGACGTGCGGAAAGTAGTAAGAGACACTACAAAGAAGAGATCGGCTTTGGCCGTCACGTCTCTCGTGATCGCTTTATTTGCCGGCCTCTGTCTCGCCGCCGGCAAGTTGCTCGGAGATTTTGATCGCGATGAAGTGGAACCGGCTGTCGTGGCAATCCTCACCCTCTTGCTGGCCCCAATCGGCATTATCGTCGGGTTGATCGCCCTCTACAAAAGAGGAAAGCGGATCGGATTTATCGGGGTGGCGGGGCTGACGTTAAATTTCCTGATCGCGGTGATCAGTATTTACATGATTCTGGCGTCTTTCCTGAGAGAGTTTACGAAGGCGCTCGGCAACGCCCGCTAAAGTTAATAAACCTTACGGCGTGACCGACCGGCACGACGACTGTCGAAGTCGCCGCGCCGAAATATTTTCTCCGCTTCGTCTTATCCAAGTGAGCGGGGAATCCACACTTTTGTCCGTCAGCTTTTCAGGAGGTTGAAAGAAGATGAGAAAGCTATCTTTGCTCTCTTGCGCGTTACTTGTCTCGGCGTTCGTGTGTTGGCAGACCACTTCGGCGCAGTTGCCGAAGATCAAACTCCCGAAGACGAGCCAGCCGAAGACGCAGCCGACGCCGAGCGGCGACTCTCAGCCGGCGACAAACACCGGCGCGACGACGCAGCCGACGGGTCGCAGCGAGACGCCGACGACGAACACCGACAACTCCGCCGCCAGCCAAGATCAGCCGACCATCAATAAAGATTCTCTCCAAGTCACCGCCTACACGAACGGCGAGTACAAGGGCAGCTACGACACCTGGAGCTGGGTTCCGCAGTTGGAGTTCAGCGTCAACGGCCCCGTCGCCAGCGGCTCGCAGCTCTATGCCGAGTTCTCGATGCCGGGCGCGGGCGCGTGGGTGAAGTTCGACTGCCCGACCGAGGAGACGCAGGCGGGCCGCTCGATGCACACCACCTGCGGCGGGCGCGACGGCATCCCCGAAGACAAGGGCACGCTCTACACGGGCGTCGTCAACTTCTCAATCAAGATGCGCAACGAACTCGCGGGCGCGGACGCGACGCTCTTCACGGGCCGCGCGAAGGTCGGGAAAGTTCACTCGAACGAGATCAAGACGGGGAAGTTCGCCAACCACTTCGTCTATTTCGTGGATCAGGACTGGAACCTGCCCATCGGCTACGTCTATCTGACGGCGGACGACACGCGCGGCTGGGACAAGCCGGTCTTCAATCTCGCCTTCTGGGTGCGCGGCGACGCGGTGGAGTTTCAGCCGCACCTGTTCTATCAGGGCAAGGAAGTCGGCAAGATGATGTACCAGGGCGAGGAAGTCGGCAAGGCGAGTTGCGAGTCGGAACTCGACGACGGGACGACGCACTTCGTTGACGACTCCGTGCCGCAGAAGGCGAAGTGGTCGCGCGTCCGCTGCACGTTCCCGAACGTCCGCGGCTGGGACAAGACGGGCGAAGGGCCAGGCATGTTCGGCCCGCTCTACCTGCTCGCCTCTAACCCCGGCGACTACGAGTTCAAGCTGCTGTGGAAAAACCACCTCGCGCGCTCCATCAAGTTCACCGTGCAGCCCGGCGGCAAACTCGACAACGGCATCGCCGCGGCGAACAAACTCGGCGACGACCGTTTCATCGTGCCCGTCGCCGTCATCGGCGACCAGGACGGCGCGTGGGACAAGGCGGCGTGGAAGACCGAGGCCTTCTACGGCAACCCGCTCAACGGCTTCACGCCGCCGCAGTAAACCCGACAAACTTCAAGCTCGGCGTCACGCCCCGCCGAGCGTCAATGAACGATCGAATCAAGAGGCCTGCGACCGTCTGGCTCACGCAGGTCTCTTGCTCATCACTCTCCTCTTCGCCGCCAATCGGACTCGCCGCGTGAATGTATGCGAACGCCGCTGCGCTCAGGCTCATTCTTAGCGAAGCGCCACCATCGGCCCCTACTTCGCCGCGCGACGCGCCCAGAGCCATGCGCGGCGGATGCATCAGTCACATAAAATTACGCGTGTGTAATTCCGAAAGGTTAGTGGCTGAGTCGGGGTCGAAGCCGAGTTTGATCAGGCGGCTCGTTCGATCCGCCGCCATCTCTCGCTTGAGCGCCTGTACCTTCTCGAACCCGGCGGCGATTGAATCCGGCCCCCAGCCGCCCGCCGCCATGAGGACGAGGGCGTCGAACACTTCCTCGTTCAGACCGGCAGTGTGAGCCAAAGCGTCGTGCCGGCGGTTGGCCGCCGCGGCGAGGCGGTCGAGCGTGGACGGGTCGAGCGCGACGGCGTATTGCAGATGGCCCATGCCGAAGGCGACGTGCCGGGCCTCGTCCTGCGCCGCGAGCCGCGCGATCTGCCGCGTCACGGGGTCGGGCGCGTGACGCTCAAGGAACCACAGCAGGTTGAGGAAGGTTCCCTCGCCGAGGACCGAGAGCAGGAAAGATGTGAGCGTGAAGTCCGGCTCGTCGAACAGAGTCTTCAAAGACTGCTGCCCGCCGACGGTCGAGAGTCCCAGCGCACCCTTCCGGCGCAGCGTCGCGCGGCGCGTGAAGACCTCGACGTGCCTCGCCTCGTCAGCGACTTGGATGGCGAGGAGTTGCATGACCTCGCGGAAGTGCGGGTGGAGTTGCGCCAGAAACTTCGCGGGCACGAGCAACGCCGCCGTCTCGTTCTCGACGAGGTAAGTCATCACCTGCACGACCGCCGACTCGACCTCGGAGGGCAGATTGAACGGCGCGTCCCAGTCTATCGCCGTCGCCGGGTCCCACTGCGCCGCCGCCGCCTGCTGGTAGAGACGCGGGACGCTGTCGGCCCACACCTCGGCCTTCGTGTCGAGCGGGAAGTAGAACTCCGGCCCGCCGGCCTCGACCAAAGCCCCGCGCGCGGCCAGTCCCCAACGAGCCGGAGGCCGCTCGACCAACGCGCCCGGCTCGCGAGGGTCAGCGACGCCCGCGGTCTCCGCACCGCGCAGTCGTCCGCCGTCCGCCGCGCCGCGCACGACCCAAGCCACCAGAGGCGAGCCTGCGCCCGTCGCCGCTTCGTCACACGACCGACCATCTGCTTCAAGCGTGATGAACTCGTGCCCCTGCGTGCGGCACCAACCGCGCAGGTGGACGGCGAGGTCTGGAGCGCTCCCCCTGACGCCGAGCAAACCTCCGGGCGGCAGAGCAGACAAAGCCCTCTTGAGCAGCAGGTGCGCCCCGCGGTCGAGGACCAGGTCTTTAATATCTATAACCGGCGATGATGATGTTCCCGTCTGCGTCATAGAACTTCGCCTCGTCCACCGCGCGCTCCAACGCCTCGTACCCTTGCAGCCGACCTTCGCGCCAGGACTTCAGACCTTCGAGGTCGAGGAGCGGGCGCACTTCCGCGTCGTCGTAAGACATCGCGAGCAGGAGTTCGCGGAAGCGCGAGACGAGCCGCGAAGGCGCTCCGGGGCCGACCGTGAAATTGCAATGATCGTAAGGCGCGGTCTGAGTCAGCACGCGCGTGGCCCCCGCCGGAAGCGTCCCCTCGGAGACGAAGAGGAGGTGGTTGCCGTCAATCATGCAGGCCGCTTCGCAGTCGCCCGCGACGAGTGCGCGCGCGGCTTCTCGCTCGCCGCCGATGTGGTCGCCGTGCTTGCCGCCGAGCAGGTCTTTGTAGCTGACCTCGAAGTCCTCGCCGGGAGTCAGACCCTGCGCCCTCAGGTGCGAGAGCGGGATGAGCGTCGCCTGCGGCGAGTCGAGCGCGCCGACGGCCACGCGCTTGCCGCGCAGGTCGGCGGCGGAGCGAACGCCGGAGTCGCCGCGCACGACTACGACGGAGGTGAGGTCTTGGTCGGTGTCGCGCATGGCGACGGCTTCCACGTTCAGCCCGCGCGCGGCGGCGAGCCTGCGCGTCCTGACCCAAGCGAGCGGCGAGTTCCACGCGACGTGAAAGTGCCCGGCCAGGTGCGACTCGACCTGCCGCTCGTAGTTTGAGAAGAGGACGAAGTCGAACGGAAGGCCGCGCCGCGAGAAGTACGCCTTGAAGCCCTCCCAGATCGTCACGACCTTCAGGTCGTAGGCGACCGCGCCCAGCAGAAGAGTATCCGTATCGCTCATCACTGTCTGCGCCCCTTTCTCTTAACCGAAGAGAGGCAGGCCGCACGCGGCCTTGCCGATGAAGTCGTAGAGGACATCCGTCGTCGGTGCCATCACCGTTGCCGCGCGTGCGTCGCGGAAGTGGCGCTCGACGCCCGCCTCTTTGCGGAAGGCCGCGCCGCCGCAGACGCGCATCGCCAGTTCCGTCACTTCGGTCGCGGCCTCGCCAGCGGCGGCCTTGACTTCAAGGACGCGCAGCATCGCGTCCTCCCTCCCGGTTTCGAGCGCCGCGAGCGCGTCTTCGAGAAGGGCACGGCACATGTCCGTTTTGACGCGCATCCGCGCGACGTAAGCTCGCACCGTCGGCAAGTCGGCGAGCGCGCTCCCCAGGTAATCGAACTTAGTGCCGGCGACGTGCGCCGCGGCCTTACTCGTCGCAGCCTCCATCGTTCCGACCGAGAAGCCCGCGCTCATCAACTGAAAGTAAGGGAGCACGACGCCCATCATGATGTTGAAGCCGTCGCCGTCAGCGCCGAGCATGTTCTCGCGCGGGACGACGACGCCGTCGGCGTTTATCGGTGACGAGCTGTTGCCGCGCAGTCCCATCCCGTCGAACGGCGTCGGGACGGAGAGTCCTTTCGCGTCCGCGGGGACGAGCCAGATCGTGCTCTGGCCCTCGGCCTCTAAAGGTCGGCTCGACCAGACGTAAGAATCAGCCTCTCCCGCCGAGGTGACCCAACTCTTCTGCGCGTCGAGCCGGACGCCGCCGTCGGTCGCAGTTGCCGTGCTGACCGGTGCCCAGAAATGACTGCGCGATCCCTTCTCCGAAAACGCGAGCGTGGTGACGTGACGCCCGCGCGCAATCGCCTCGCGGACTTCGCGCGGGCCGTGCGCCTCGACGACCGCGGCGGCGCAGTAGTGCATGCACAAAACCATCGCCGTGGACGCGCAGGCCGAGGCCACGCGCTCGACCGTCTGCGTCGCGGCGCGGTGCGACTCCCCGAGTCCGCCCACCTCGCGCGAACTAATCAAACCTAAAAGCCCCGCCCGCCCGAAGGCGTCGAGCGCGGCGCGTGGGAACGCCCCGTCGCCATCCACTTCAACGGCGGCGGGCGCAATCGTCCCGGCGACAATCCCATCAACGGCGCGAAGGTCAAACGCCTTCGCTCGCGGCTCCGCATCGCTCATCTCTTTCTCCTCCTCCAAGCTACAAAGCTCAGGCACGCGCGCGCGACCGAGACGCCTGGCCGTTTGAGCAGCGGCACCGGAAGGCAGACAAGGTGCCGGCGGCGCGCGAAACGCTCGCCTTTGATTCTGGCTTCGTAAGCGGGTTAAAGGGTTCGCGGGACGCCGGGCCGGCCCCGCGCGAAAGGCGGGGCTAGGCGGCGGGCCGCGGGCTGTCAGTGTCGTGTCGCAAAACTTGCGCCCACTGATAAGCGCTGGTTCAATTCTTCGACATCGTGTCGCCCGTCCCTTCGCAAGCATTTCCGGCGGCAGAGACTTTTGGCCGCGCCGCCGTTTGCGCAGATATTACATACACGCGCCGGTAAGCACCAAGGGCTGCGCTGTCGTCATTCACACCTGGGGGCGTCCACCGGGACGAGACGCGCCGCCTGTGTCGTGGAAGTGCGCTCGCTTTAGGACTATGATTAAGAGGCGAGATAGTTTTATCTTCTTGCCCCGAGACCTCACAGCCGGCTTACGGCCCGGCGGCGCACCCTTCCCCCATGTCACCGCCTGCCAATCACCTCGGGGGAGTCATGCGAGAGTTCACATACCGCCCCGCGCAACTGTCGCCGCACGACGGCGACGCCGACGCGGCGCTCATCCGCTCGCTCCTGAAGTCTCTCAGGGAGCATGACGCATACACCTTCCGCCACTCGGTCCGAACCGTCCGCATGAGCGTACTTTTGGGCAAGGTCTGCGGCGTCGCCGGCGACCGGCTGCGCGCACTGCGCCACGGGGCGCTCGTCCACGACATCGGCAAGGTCTTCATCCCCGGCGATGTGCTGCACAAGCCGGGGAGGCTGACCGGCGCGGAGTGGGAGGCCGTCCGCCGCCACCCCGAAGACGGCGCGCGCCTGCTACGCGGCCTGCCCGTCGCGGACGAGCGGGTGGCCCGCGTCGTCGCCGAACACCACGAGCGTTGGGACGGGCGCGGATATCCCGCGGGACTGCGCGGCGAAGAGATTGACCTGAACGCGCGCGTCGTGGCGGTCGCCGACGCCTTCGACGCGATGACGAGCCGGAGGCCCTACCGCCGGGCGGTAAAGTATGACGCGGCGACCGCGGAGTTGGAGAGCTGCGCCGGGACGCAATTCGACCCCGCAGTCGTCGGCAAGTTCCTGAGAGTACCGCGCGCGCAGTTGGAAGAGATCATCGGGTACTTCGCGGTCGGACGGCACGTCGAGGACGGCGGCGGGACATGAAGACCCTGAGAGGCTCGGTCGTTTGCGCGCTTCTTCGGCTCGACGCCGCCGCCCGACGAAATTTTCGCCCGTGACTTAAGTCACTGCGCCGACTCCGCGCCTGCCGCAGAATGGAGGGTGAAAGGGAGGGGTTACTTGAATGACTTTATGCGCGGACAAGACGGTTCGTGAATACGCCGTGGAGACGCCCAACGCGACGCGCGTCTTCGAGAAGTTGAAGATTGATTACTGCTGCGGCGGGGGCCGGTCGCTCGGCGACGCCTGCGCCGCGGCTGGCGTCGGGGTCGAAGAGGTCGCGCGCCTGCTCGAACAGGCTCACACCTTCACGGGCGAGACGCCGGAGGGCTTACGGTCGGGCACGCTCGCCGAGTTGATTGACTACATACTCGACAAACACCACGCCTTCACGCGCGACGAGTTGGATCGCCTCAGCGCACTCGCCGAGAAGGTCGCGTCGAAACACGGCGCGAACCACCCGGAGCTGACGCGCGTCCGCGCGCTCTTCGCGCAGCTCTGCGACGACCTGCGCCCGCACATGTTCAAGGAGGAGATGATTCTCTTCCCCTACGTCAAGCAGATGGAGCAGGCCGCGGCCAACGGTCGGCCCATGCCTTACGCGCCGTTCGGGACGGTCGGCAACCCCGTCCGCGTGATGATGTCGGAGCACGACACGGCGGGCGACATTCTGCGCGAGCTGCGGGCGACGACCGCGGACTACACCGCGCCCGCCGACGCCTGCGTCAGCTACCAGACGCTCTACCGCGCGCTCGAAGAGCTTGAGAAGGATTTGCACCAGCACATCCATCTCGAAAACAACATCCTCTTCCCGCGCGCCGTCGAGTTGGAGGGCGCGTGAGAGAGACTGACGAACAGACTCTCGCGCGCCGCCCGAATCGAGGATGAGATGACGGGGCAATCGCTTCTCGAAGACGATCACGAGTCGGTCGTTAGGCTGCTCGACGAACTCCGCGCGACGCTGCGCGATGGCGCGGACGCGCGGGCGGCCCACCGCCAACTCGACGAAGTCTGGGCGCGGCTCGCCGTTCACATCCGAGCGGAGCACCTGCGGCTGTTCCCAGCCTTGCTCCGGGCGACGCGCGCCGACGCGTCGCTTCACGCGGAGGCCGAAAGCGCCGTCTCGTCCCTGCGGCGCGACCACGACTTTTTCATGCGCGAACTGGCCGCCGCCGTGGGCGCGCTCGCGGCCCTTCTCTCCGCCCCGAAGGGCCGCGGCGCGGAAGCCGAGACGGGAAGGATTCTCCGCGCCGTCGAGGCGGTCGCGTCGCGCCTTGCGGAGCACAACGCGCGCGAAGAGGGTCAGGTTTACGCTTGGGCGGGCGTGCTGCTCGACGCGGAAACGCAGGCGCGTCTCCTTGTTGACGTGCGGCGCGAACTCGCGAACCTGCCGCCGCGCTTCAGCAGCCGAACGTATTCGCCTTGATTCGTGTGCGAGCGAACTCAGTCTTCGCCCGCGAAGGTGGCGAGCGCCTTCTCGTCGGGAATCGTGAGGCGGCGGCCTTCGAGCCGGACGAGGCCGTCGTGCTGGAGGCGCGTGAGCGCGCGCGAGACGACCTCGCGCACCGAGCCGACGCGTGCGGCGATCTGTTGATTAGTGTGTGTGAGTTCGACGCGCAAGCCCTCGCCAGTCCGCGCGCCTTTGGCGCGGCCTTCGGCGAGGAGGAAGCGCGCGAGGCGCTGGCCGACTTCGCGCAGGCTGAGAGTCTCGACCAGCTCGGCGCAACGACGAAGGCGACCGGCGAGAACCTTGAGCGCGGCCAGAGCGATTTCGGGATGCTCAAGAGAGAGGCGGCGCACGTCGCGCTTGTCTATGAAGAGGACGGTCGTCGCCTCTTCGGCGGCGACGGTCGAAGGGTAAGGGCCGTCGTCGAAGACCGGAAGCTCGGCGACGGTCGCGCCCGCGCGCTCGACGTGGATCACCTGCTCGCGCCCGTCGAGGCTTTCTCGGAAGGCGCGCACCGCGCCCCGGACGACGCAGAAGAGGCCGCGCGCCTCTTCGCCCGCGATGAAGAGGATTTCGTCGCGCGCGTAACGTCGCTCGACGGCGCGTGCGGCCAGCGCGCGCAGGGTCTTCTCGTCCAGCTCGCCGAAGAGCGAAGTGTTTCTGAGTGCGGCGATTTTATCCGTCGGCATCGGGGTTATCTTCGACCGTTCGACGCTCGATTTCAAGTTTAAGTGTTTCGCGGTCTCGCGACTCGACGCAAACGGTGAGTCGCTTCGTTCAATCCAAGCGCCGATTCGTCGCCGGCAAATCGCCGGAGTTGTCTTTGAGCGGACGATGAATATAATGATTTGACCTCTATAACATTTCGCAGCTTCCACGCTTCGAGCAGTCGCGAAGCACACAGCCGCCGCGCGGCGACCACGTCAACGGGCCGCGTGCGCCGGGCGCTTTTTCGCCCGCGCGTTCGGACGCGACCGAGTCGAGAGAGTTCCGTGAAACGGATTAACGAAGCGGACACACATCGTCGCCCCGTCGTCTTCGGCCTCGTGGCCTCCGCCGTCTTGACGCTGCTGGTCGTCGTCGGCTCGCGCAACCTCGAACATTACGACCCGGCGCTGTTCGGCTACACGGTGGCGAGCGTCGTCGCCTTCGGCGCGGTCGTCTATCGCTACGCGGTGTGGCTTGAGCGCCCCGCGACGCGCGTCTATTGGCGGCGCGGCTGGCAACTCTTCCGCGAACGCCGAAGGCTCGCGCAGAACGCGAAGAGCGCCGCCGCGTCGCTCGCGCACAACATCGTCGAGCAACGCTTCATCGCGCGGCGCGGCGGCAGGCGCTGGCTCATGCACGCGCTCATCATGTGGGGCTGCGTCTTCTCGGCGCTCATCACCTTCCCGCTCGTCTTCGGCTGGGTGCATTTCAAACTCGAAGGCGCGCGCGGCTACCGCGCATACCTCTTCGGCTTCCCCACGGGCGTCTTCGACGGGCGGAGCCTGCTCGCGTGGATAACCTTTCACGCGCTCGACTTCACGGCCATCATGGTGATCGCGGGTTGCGCCATCGCCATCCACCGGCGTCTCCACGACCGCGGGGCGATTGCGCTCCAACAGTTCCTCCTCGACTTCGTCCCGCACCTCCTGTTGATTTCCGTCTCGGTGACGGGCCTGATGCTGACCGCTTCGAGCCTCTGGCTCGGCGGCTACATGTACCACTTCGTCGCGCTCTCGCATCAGGCGCTCGTCATCATGACGCTCTTCTACCTGCCGTTCGGCAAACTCTTCCACGTCGTCCAGCGCCCGGCGTCGGTCGGCGTCGAACTCTACCAGCGGCGCGAGCGCGAGGAGGCGCAGGCGCGTTGCCCGCGCTGCGGCACGGAGTTCGTCGGGCAGATGTGGCTCGACGATTTGAAGGAGGTCGTCACGCAGCTCGGTTTCGACTACCGAACCGCCGACGGCCACACGCTGCAAGACTACTGCCCGCGCTGCAAGCGCGTCATGCGCGGACTCGCCTACGCACAACTCCCGCGCGGCGAGGCCGAAGTGTTCTACGGCTCGCGCGCGGAGGGCGGGCACGATTGAAATGATGAGTGATGAATGATGAGTGAAAGGCGAGTTGTTCTTAATTCATCATTCAGCACTCATCATTCATCATTCTCATAAAGGTCACATGGGTAAAGTTGGCAATCTCGAAAAGATCGTCGCGGAGTTCGGCCCGCACCTGCACGACGAGCCGTATGAGGGCTGGCGCGCCGACCGCGTGATTGACAAAGTCGTGCCGACGCACTGCCCCTACTGCGGCGTGCAGTGCGGCATGAACCTTCTCGTCGAGCGCGACCACGTCGTCGGCTTCGAGCCGCGCTACGATTTTCCCGTCAACGAGGGCCGGCTCTGCCCGAAGGGCGTCACGGCTTACCTGCAAGTTCATCACCCCGACCGCCTGCTCCACCCTCTGATTAAACGCAATGGCACGTTCGAGCGCGCGACGTGGGACGAGGCTCTGGATTTGGTCGTCGCGAAGTTCAAAGAGTTGCAGGCGAAGCACGGCAAGGACTCAATCGGCGTCTATTCCGGCTCGTCTCTGACGACGGAGAAGACGTACCTGATGGGCAAGTTCGCGCGGGCGGGGCTGGGTACGCGCTACGTTGATTACAACGGGCGGCTCTGCATGGTCTCGGCTGCCGCGGGCAACAACAAGGCGTTCGGCATTGACCGCGCGGCGAACCCGTGGAGCGACATCCCGCTCGCCGAAGTGCTGCTCATCGCGGGCGCGAACTGCGCCGAGACTTTCCCCGTCCTCAACAAGTTCCTCTGGCAGCAGCGAGACAACGGCGGGGTCTGGATCATCGTTGACCCGCGCGAGACGCCGACCGCGCGGCAGGGCGACTTGCACCTGCAACTCCGGCCCGGCACGGACGTGGCGCTCCTGAATGCGATGCTCCACGTCGTCATTCAGGAGAGGCTGGCCGACGAAGCGTTCATCGCCGCGCGCACGAACGGCTGGGCCGAGACGCGCGAGCTTGCGTTGCGCCACACGCCGCAACTCGCGGCGGAGATCACGGGCGTGCCCGCCGAGAAGATCGTGCAGGCCGCGCGCCTCTACGGTCGCGCAAAGACCGGCATGGTCATGCACGCGCGCGGCATCGAGCACCACACGAACGGCGTCAACAACGTCCTCTCCTACATCAACCTCGTCCTCGCCACCGGCAAGATCGGCGCGGCGGGGCGCGGCTACGGCACGATAACGGGTCAGGGCAACGGGCAGGGCGGGCGCGAGCACGGGCAGAAGGCGGATCAACTTCCCGGCCAGCGTTCGATGCTCAACCCGGAGCACCGGCGTTACGTCTGCGACGCGTGGGGACTGCCGGAAGAGGAGTTGCCGCAGGCCGGAGTCTCGGTCGTCGAGATGTTCGGCAAGATGCGCGCGGGCGAGATACGCGGACTGCTCTCGCTCTGCAACAACGTGATGGTCTCGCTCCCCGACATCAACGAGGTGCGCCGCTCGCTCGAAGGTCTGGACTTCTACGTCAACATAGACTTCTTCATGTCGGAGTCGGCGCGCTACGCGGACGTTGTGCTGCCCGGCTCGGCTTGGAGCGAGGACGAGGGCGTGACGTGCAACAGCGAGGGGCGCGTCGTCAAGATCAACAAGGCGAACGACCCGCCGGGCGAGGCCAAAGAAGACTGGTGGATCGTGCAGGAGATCGCGCGCCGCATGGGCCGCGGAAAGTATTTCACGTTCAACAGCCCGCGCGAAATCTTCGACGAGCTGCGCGTCGCCTCGCGCGGCGGGAACGCCGACTACTACGGCATCACCTACGAGAAGGTCGAGCGGCAGAACGGGGTCTTCTGGCCCTGCCCCGCGGAAGACCATCCGGGCACGCCGCGTCTCTTTGAAGAGCGCTTCAACCACCCGGACGGCAAGGCGAAGTTTCACCCAATCGAGTACAACCCTCCGGCGGAAGTGCCCGACGAAGAGTTCCCCCTAATCCTGACTTCGGGCCGAGTTGTCTATCAATATCTTTCAGGCAATCAGACGCGGCGCATCGGCTTCCTCGTGCAGCAGTGCCCTGAGCCTTACGTCGAGATTCATCCTGAGACGGCGGCGCGCCTGAACGTCTCGGACGGCGAGCGCGTCAAAGTCGTCTCGCGCCGCGGCGAAGGCGTCTTCCCCGCCCTCGTCGTCCGAACCATTCGGCCCGACACGATCTTCATCCCCTATCATTGGGGCGAGCAACTGGCCGTCAACCAACTGACGAACCCGGCGCTCGACCCCGTGTCGAAGATTCCCGAATTCAAGGCGTGCGCCGCCCGCGTCGAGAAGATTCACGCGCGCGCGCTGCCGCTGCTCGGACGCCGGCGGCGCGGGACGGAAAGCAGTTCGGTCACGCGCCTGCGCGACGGCGGCCAGTGAGACGAACAAGGGGAGACTGATGGAAGAGACGATGTTCATAGACCCGGCGCGGTGCATCGGCTGCCGCAGTTGCGTCGCGGCGTGCCGCGAGTGCGGGACGCACAAGGGCTACTCGATGATCTTCGTGGACTACCTCGACCGCGCCGAGACGACGGCGACGATGCCGACCGTCTGCATGCACTGCGTCGAGCCGACGTGCGCGCTCGTCTGCCCGGCGGACGCCATCAAGGTTAGCGAAGAGGGCATCGTCATGTCGGCCTTAAAGCCGCGCTGCCTCGACTGCCGCAACTGCGTCAACGCCTGCCCGTTCGGCGTGCCGAAGTACAACTCGGCGATGCACCTCCAGATGAAGTGCGACATGTGCTACGACCGCACGAGCGAAGGACTCAAGCCGATGTGCGCGAGCGTGTGCCCGACGGGCGCGCTCTCGTTCGGGCGCTACGAGCAGATCGTGCCCTTGCGCCGGACGAAGCCGGTCAACGTCCACGTCTTCGGCAACCAGAGGGTCGAGACGAAAGTTTACCTGATGCTCCCGACCGACGCGGACGAAGTGAAGGTTGACGGCTGCGGCGTCTTCGAGGGGCGGCTGGGTCTGTCCGAGGGGCAGCAGGCGCGCGGCGAGTCGTGGATTGACACGCAGGTCGAAGAGAGCGACAAGAGCAATGAATTTTGAAAAGTGATAAGTGATGAGTGATAAGTAAAAAGCAGCCCGCAGTTTCTTATCACTTATCACTCATCACTCATCACGGCTTTCAACCTATGAGCACGAATAAACTCGATGTGACGAGCGGGCGCGCGCCGGGCGACGACGGCGAGTTGAGCGACGAGCGCGACGTGCGCCGCGCCGTCGCCGCGCACCAGCACGACTTCCCTTACGAGCGCGGCGAGGAGGCGCAGGTCACGCGGCGCGAGTTCTGCAACTTCCTCGCGCTGACCTCGACGGCGCTGTTCGCCGGCGCTGCCGGCTTCGCCGCCAAGTCAGCGCTCGACGCGCGCGAAGAGCCGGGCTATCCCGCGACGAAGATCGAAGGCGCGGAAACTTTACAGCCCGGCGCGTCGCTCAACTTCCGCTACCCGACCGAGCGCGACACGGCCATCCTCGTCCGCACCGCGGACGGGCAGTATCACGCTTACGGTCAGAAGTGCTCGCACCTCGCCTGCCCTGTTTACTTCGAGCGGCAGCGCGGGCGGCTTGAGTGCCCGTGCCACGAGGGCGGCTTCGACGTGCAGACCGGGGGCGTCCTCTACGGCCCGCCGCCGCGCCCGCTCGACCGGATCGTTTTAGAGATGCGCGGCGCGGAGGTCTGGGCCGTGGGGAGAAAGGCGGGCGGCGATGAGCGCGCAGTTTAAGTCCGGCGACCGCGCTCCCTTCAACGCGCGTGAAGACGAACTCGCGCGGCGTCGCGCGCGCGAGACGCGGACCGCGTACCCGTTGGGCGACGCGCGAGCGGGCAGGCGAAAGACTGCGCGCGGGCGCGCGGCGGTCGAGCAGGCGCGGCTCATCATGCTCGTGATGATCAACGTCGCGCAGCTCTGGATTCTGGCGGCGACGGTCGAAGCCGCGCTCGCGCATCATTACAGAGAGCTTGTGCCGCTCGTCGTCGCAAGCGGCGTCTGCTGGCTCATCTCGCTCTCGATCATACTCTGGTGGCGGCCCGCGTCGCGCCGCCACACCAGCACCGGCTACCTGCGCGGGCGGCGTTGGCGAAAATTTTGAACGGGGCGGATTGATGAGGCAAAGAATCGTCGGCTACGACCGCGACGACGAAGGCCACTGGCGCGCGGAGCTTGCGTGCGGCCACTTCCAACACGTGCGCCACGACCCGCCGCTCACAACGCGCACGTGGGTGCTCACGGAAGAGGGCCGCGCCTCGCGCCTCGGACTCGAACTCGAATGCAAACGTTGCGACGAAGAGGCCGAAGAGACGAACCCCGACGACCCGCGCGAAATTTGAGATGCCGGCGATGACGACGACACGCGAGGCGCGCACGAACGAAGCCGCGAACGGCGGCGCGTTCAGCCGCGCGGCGGCGGGCCTCTTTCCCGGCTACTTCGCGCTCGTCATGGCGACGGGCATTGTCTCAATCGCCGCCTACCTGCTGGCGCTCACCGTCGTCGCGTGGGCGCTCGTGTTCGTCAACGTCGCGGCCTACGCGATTCTCTGGGCGCTGCTCGCCGTGCGCCTCGTCCGCTTCTTCCCGCGCGTCCGCGCCGACTTGAACGACCACGCGCGCGGCCCGGGCTTCTTCACCGTCGTCGCGGGGACGTGCGTGCTGGGGAGCCAACTCCTGATCGTCGCCGGTCGCGACGGCGTGGCGCTCGCGCTGTGGCTCGCGGGCGCGCTGCTCTGGGCCGTCGTCATGTACGCCTTCTTCACCTTCATCACCGTGCGCGAGGAGAAGCCGACGCTCGAAAGCGGCCTCAACGGCACTTGGCTGCTCGCCACCGTCGCGACGCAGTCGGTCTCAGTCTTGGGGACGCTGCTGGCGGGAAGCTTCGGCGCTTACCGCGAGACGCTGCTCTTCCTCACGCTCTGCATGTTCCTGCTGGGATGCATGCTCTACCTGCTGCTGATCACTTTCATCTTCTACCGCTTCACGTTCGTCAACTTCACGCCGATACTTTTGACGCCGCCCTACTGGATCAACATGGGCGCGGTCGCCATCACGACGCTCGCGGGCGCGCGGCTCATCATCGCCGCGCCGTCGTGGGGCCTGCTCGCCGACCTGCTGCCGTTCCTCAAAGGCTTCACGCTCTTCTTCTGGGCGGCGGGCACGTGGTGGATTCCTCTGCTCTTCGTGCTCGGCTTCTGGCGTCACGTCCAGAAGCGTTTCCCCCTGCGCTACGACCCGCAATACTGGGGCATGGTCTTCCCGCTTGGGATGTACACGGTCTGCACCTTCCAGCTCTCGAAGGCGATAGGCTTCGAGCCGCTGATGCTCGTCCCGCGCTGCTTCGTCTATCTCGCGCTGGCGGCATGGCTCGCGGCCTTCGCCGGACTCGCACAGACTTTATTGTTCAAACGGGCTGACGGTTGAAGTTTCAGCGCCGGGCCTACCGCGGGTTGGCGACGAGTCTGAGGAACTGCGAGTTGAGCATCAGCGGTTTGGCGTAACCTTCCCAGTTGAAGAGGACGCCGGGGCTGTCGAGCGCCAGAGTTATTTCGGCGAGGCGCGCCCCGTCGAGCCGGCTGATGCGGTAGCGACCTTGCAGCTCGGCGGCGCAGCGTTTCAGGTATGCGTTCGCGTTGTCGAGCGCGGTGAAGGCGATCACCCAGTTTTGTCCGTCCGCCGCCGCGTACCTCGGATACGTCCACTGGCCGTCGGCTCCGAGGTAAGAGACGAGGTGAAAATTCTCGTAGCGCCTGAAATCCGACACGACGCGGCCCAGCGCGGCTTCGTCGCGGATCGAGCCGTCCGACAAAGACCTGAGTTCCCGCTCCACGTAGGCGGCCTCGGCGACCTCGCGCAAGCCTTTGAGTTCGTCGCCGCGGTAGCTGACGCGCGCGGCGTCGCGGGGTTGACCGTGACGCACGTCAGGTCGTCGGGCAGCGAGACGAAGATGTCCGCGCCCGCCGCCGTCATCACTTCGCAGCGCCACTCGGTGACGCCGGACTGTTTGATGTAGGTCTTGATCGGCTCGGCGTCGGAGAAGAGGTACAGGGTCTTCCCGCCGCGCCCGTCCGCCTGAACGACGTAGTCGGGCGCTCCGCCATCGCGCCGCCACTTCTCGACGCCGCCCTCCGCGACGAAGAACAGCCAGCCCTCGTGCGCGACGAAATCGCGCAGCAGTTGCTCGCCGGAAATCTCTCCGCGCTGACGGCGTTCGACCTGCTCCCGTAGCTCGCTCATTCTCTCTCGTTCCGGTTGCCGCACCGGTGCCGCGTGTCTGTTTCGAGTCCCGTCTCGGCCTAAGCGCGCGGGCGGTTTTTATTTTCCAGGTAGTCTTTAATCGGCTGTAGTTGTTTCAAGGGGACGAAGAAACCGTCGCTCTTCGTGTCGGAGTTGAACCAGATTCCGTAAGCGCCCTGCGGGATAAACTTTTCGAGGTAGGCGATGATGTCGTCGGTCGGGATGCTTAAGATGAGGGCACTCTCTTCGTCGGCGAGATGGTTTTCCATCAGGTTATTCTCCTGCGCGAAACGCAGGAGGCGATCCGTGTCGGTGAAGGCGCGGATCATGTACTGCCCGTCCGCCACCTGCTCGTTCGAGGCGATGTACGGGTGAACGTCCGGGAACTGGCCGCGCGCGATGAAGTGCCAAGTCTTCAGCGCGAAGGCCTGGCCGAAAAGGTTGCTGAGGTCTTCAATCGCGCCGGTCTCGTTGGCCTTTCGGGACAGGGCGTCAAAATCCACTTCGTCCGTCATGTCGCAAAGAGTCTCCTTCTCCGCGCGGGCCGTACTTCCGCCCGACCCTTTTTCGTTATTTATCGTCACCCGCCCTGTGGCTTTTTCAGCGGGTCTGTTTCCATCAGCGCGGACTTGAGCAATGCGCGCGGGCGAGCCGCGGGTCTGAGGGAGAGGCGGACGAGTCGCCAGAGAAGAGTCGCGGCGAGGCGCGCGGAGAGGCCCGCGGCGGCCACGGCGTTGAGCGGGTGGTAGGCCGAGCGCGTGACGTGCGTGCGGTAGAAGCGGTACGCGCTCCGGTGGAAGGCGACGAGCGAGAGGAGGGGCGCGCGTTCGCTGCACACGCCGACGAGGTGCGTGACGGAGGCGCGCGGGTAATAGACGACCTGCCAGCCCGCCTCGCGCGCGCGACGGCAGATGTCGGCGTCCTCCCAGTAAAGAAAGTATCGCTCGTCGAGCAGCCCCACTTCGTCGAAGACGCCCCGGCGCACGAACATGCACGCGCCCGAAACCCAGTCCACCTGCCGCGGGTCGCCGCGGCGCGACGCGAGCACCTGCCGGCGCGTGAAGGGGTTGCGCGGGAAGAGGCGCGAGAGCAGAGTGGTGCGCCCGAAGATGGCCGTCGCCATGCGCGGGAAGGCCCGCGCGGAACCCTGAAGCGAGCCGTCCGCGTCGAAGACGCACGGCCCAACGATGCCGACCGCCGGCTCCGCGTCGAGGAACGAGACGACGGCGCGCAGGATGCCCGCCGAGAGGAACGCGTCCGGGTTGAGCAGCAGAATGTAGCGCCCGCGGCTCCGCCTTATCCCCTGATTCACGGCGCGCGCGAAGCCGCGGTTGACGGGGTTGGCGATGACTTGCACCTGTGGAAACTCGCGCGCGATAAGCTCCAAGTCTTCGCGCGCCGAACCGTTGTCAACGACGATGCACTCGCCGCTGACTTCGCGCAGCTCGTCGAGCGCCCTGCGCAGACACTCGGCCAGCACCGGCGCGGCGTTCCAGTTCACCAGAATTATTGAAAGGTCTGTCATCCGTCCGCGATTCCCGCGCGCACACGCGGCGGTCAAGGTTATTCAGACTGCACCGCGCGCCGCCCGAAGCCGCCGTGCCGTCGCGCGCCCCTGAGCTTCTCGCCGAGCCAGCGCCGCTCCATCTGCCGCAGCAGAAAGTCCGCGTTGACGACTCTGCGCGCCTGCACCGCGCGCCGCTTGCGCCACACGCGCGGCAGCCCGACGAGCGCCGCGCCCTTCGCGCGCAGGAACGTCAGGCCCCGGCCTTTGAGCGCGAAGTAGCCGAGCGAGAGCAGCCCGAAGAGACAATGCTCAGGAAGGCACCGGAGAAGAACGGGCAGCGGCAAGTCCTTCCAGAAAAGATATTCGACGTTGCGGTGGCCGTAGAAGACGTAGCCGCGGCTCATGCGCCCGATTGAAGCGTTCACCTTGTGCCGCACGACGGCGTCGGCGACGTACCAACACCTGTGCCCCCGAAGCCGCGCGCGGAGCGCGAGGTCAACGTCCTCGTGGACGAGGAAGAAGTCTTCGTCGAAGCCTCCGGCGTCTTCGATCACGTCCCTGCGGTAGAGCGCGGCAGCGCCCGAAGGGCCGAAGACTTCGCAGCCGCGCCCGAACTCGCCGGACGACCGCATGTGCCCGCGCTTGAAGGGCGCGCCCGTCGTCGTCAGCCCGTCGCCCGCGCTGTCTAAAACTTCGGGGCGGTCGAAGAGGACGACGCGCGAGGCCCACATCCCGAACTCGCCCCTCTCAAGCGTCGCGCGCCGCAGCGCCGCGAGCCATTCGGCGTCCGCCTCCGTGTCGTTGTTCAGCAGCGCGACGAACTCGCCCCGCGCTTGAGCGAGTCCGGCGTTCACGCCGCCCGCGAAGCCTCGGTTCTCTTCGAGTGCGACGACGCGCACTTCCGAAAAGTTCTCGCGGACGAAGTCAACAGAGCCGTCGCGCGAGCCGTTGTCAACCAGAATCGTCTCGAAGTCTCGGAAGGTCTGCGCGCGCAGCGACGAAAGGCACGCGCCCACGTGCGCGAGGCCGTTCCAGTTGAGTATCACGACGCTTATCGAAGGCCGCATCAGGCCCTTCCCCTAAAACACCACGCCTTCAAACAAACTCAAACGCCGCCCTGCCCGACGCGCGAGGCGCGCGCGAGCCGCCACCTGACGCGAAGAAGCTCGCCGAGGCTGTGCGCGTACAGGCGCGACCAATGACGCGCGCCCCTCAAGCCGCCGCCCCGCGCGCGCGCCGCCGGCAGCAGGCAGCGCACGACCGCCCTCCTCAGAAGACCGAACGCCGCGCGCACGCCGGCGCTCCCGCGCGTTGAAGAGTTGACGCTGCGCCGCGCGCCGGTCTTCTCACGCGCTCCCTCCATCCGAAAGTCCGCCCCGTTCGTCTGGTCGAACGCGACGCGACGCTCGCCGCGCAGAACTTCTTCGATGTGCGCGAGCCAGACGGCGCTCGTTTTTTCCAGACGGTAACGCTCGCGCGCAAAGCGGAAAGCCTCCTCCTGAATCCCGCGGCGCAAAGCGGCGTCTTCGACGAGGCGCGAAACGGCCCCGAACCAGCTTCCCCGCTCGCCGGAAACGAGCAGCCCCGTCCGCCCTTCGCGGACGCACGACGAATAGACCTCAACGTCCGAATAGACGCCCGCGATCCAGCACGCGGCGAACTCGCGAAACTTGTTGTTGCACTTCGAGCGGTGGAACGCGTCGTCGCGCAAGGGGGCGAGGCCGATGTCGAAGCCCGCGCGCGCGTAGGCGCGGAAGAACTTGTCGTAGTTCGGCACGAAGTCGAGCATCCGCACGCCGCGCGCGCCGCGAAGCTCCGGCGGCTGGTAGCCCCAGAAGAAGACTTCGACGCGACCTGCGTACTCGCGCAGGAGCCTCCGCAGGTCGTCCATGAACAGCGAGGCAAGCTCATCCTCCTGCCAACGGCTCGTCGCGTAAACTATCCGCACCCTCTCGTTGTCGCGCTCAGGCGGAGACTGCGGGACGAGACTCCAATCCACCGCGCAGTCAACGCGGCAGGCGCGCGGGTTGATGCGCCGGACTCGCTCCGCGAGTCGTTCCGAGTACGCGCGCACGAGGTCAGCCGAGGCGAGGTAGCGTTCGAGACGCGCGGCCTCTTCCGCGCCGAGCGCGCTCTCGTAGGCGCGCGGAATCTCGAACAGGTCGTCGTCTATGTCGTAGATGAAAGGCTTGCGGTGCGCGAGCGCCGCGTCGAGCGCGCGCGCCGAGGTGTTGCGGCTGAAGACGACCACGTCCGCGCGCTCCACCTGCCTCGACGAGAGCAGCGATTCGAGCGTGATGTCGGCGACGATTCGGCCTTCGCCGTGAAGAGACGTGAGCGGCTTGACGACCGTCAGGACGGTCGAGGGGATGAACGCCGGCAGGACGGCGAGCACGCGCGGCCTTCGTGTCTGAGATGTCACGCCCAGTTCCCTTCGCCCGTCCGAAAAAGAGTCCGCGCCGCGCGTGGTAACAGGCCCGGCGAACGTCGCCGCGTCAAGCCCGGTAAAAAAATTCTGTCTGTTCTGAACTTCACCCAGCATACCACATGCGACAGTGAAGAGAATGCCTGACGCCCCGCCCGTTCGCACGCCATCCGTCGGCGCGACGGAGGAGTCTGCGCACGCGGCCTTCGGGCGGCGTATTCTCGTAGATGCTGACCCTCGTGTGCGGGTCGCGCGTGTCGAGTCCGAACTCGGCGACGAAGGTTTTGCGCGCCGCGTCCGCTATCGCCGGGAAGCGAAAGCTCACCCACTCGTTGTCCCCGACGCGCGCCAAGTCCTCCCACTCCTCGCGCAAGACCTCGCCCTCCGTCGAGCAGACGCGCAAACGCAGACTCCCGTGCGCCGGGCGCATGTGCGTCCCGATTAAAACGTCGAGGCCCGACCAGCCTTCGCGCCGCGGGATGAGGAGGAATCGAAGCCTCTTCGAGAGCAGGACGTGATTCGACGCGGGGAAAGGCGGCTCTTCGCCGAAGCTGCACGCGGCCTGCTTCGACGCGCGGCTGACGACGCCGGCATCCGACGGGCCGGCGGGCTGCCGCGCGCGCGCGAGTTCAAGCGCGCGGTTGTAGGCCCGGAACAGATCGTTCGCCGCGCGTCGCGGGTGAAGCTCGAAGCGCGCGACGCGGCGCGCCTGCCCGACGATCGCGCGCCGCCCTTCGCGCCCCAGCAGGACGGCGCGCGCGACGCCGCGCGACAACCCTTCAGCCGAGTCGTCGCCGCAGACGATTCCTGAAACTCCGTCAATGATAAGCTCCGAGACGCCCTCACCCGCGGGCGTGACGACCAACACGCCGCACGCCATCGCCGCCTTGATCGCATGGGGCACGTCGCCGCCGTCCGGCACGCAGAGCAGAACGTCCGCGTCGCGGAAGATACGAGTGTCGTCGCCCGCGTACTCATGCAGGCCGAAGTCGTCGGCGACCCCGAAGCTCAGCGCCGCGAGCCGGCACCCCTCCGCGCGTTCGGGAGACGCGGCGGCGTCCGCGTACAAGTCAAGACGGCACTTCAAGCCTCTCCCGCTCAAGTGACCGAGCGCCTCGACCGCCTTCAGGTGCGCCGAGCCTTCGCCGAACGGGCCGACCGCGACGACGCGAAGCGTCTCGACGTTCGACGACTGCGGCGTGCCCGTTGACGAAGCCTGCGCGCCACCGAGCGCTTCGAGGTGTCGCCGCGTGCCGAGGTCGAAAAGCTCACGCGCGACCGGCCCGCGCGCGCAGAACCTCTCCGCGTCCAGCATCCGCCTCAGTTGTTCGGCGCGGCGCAGAGTGTCCGCCATCGTCGCGTCGCAGTAACGAAAGCTCGCCTCCCAGAGCGTGCCGCCCAAAGCCTCGACCGGCGCGGCGACGTGCGGCACGCCCGCCTCACGACAGACATTCCCCAGCGTCGGGAAGAGCGAGAAGGATTGAACGAGCGCGGCGTTGTGTCGCTCAAGCAGGGACTTCAACTGCGACTCCCTGTCTTCGAACGAACCCGCCGGAGAAAGAAACTCGACTTCGACGCCGCGGCGCGCGAGCGCGTCCGTCAGGCCGGGCGAGGCCGCCTCGTCCCCTCCGCCATGAAAGACGGCCACGGGCCGGACGCCGTAGTCGTGCAGCAACCCGGCGCAGAGCGCGAACGCGTCCTCGTCTCCCTTCCAACTGAACGCGGGGCAGAAGAGGAGGACGCGCGGGCGACCGTCCGCGTGCCTCTTCTCGCGCGTCAGCGCGTGGAACTCCGTCGCGCGCAGCGCGGCCTCGTGCGTGTTAAGCTCCGCCGCCTCGGTGAACTCCTCGCGCACGTGTTCGAGCATTCGACGGCGCATCAGGTCGAAGCCCGCCGAGTCCATCCGCGCGGCTTCGCCGAGCGCGCCGTACCAACCCTCGACCGTGTTCTCGGCCTTCAGGCAGGTGAGTCCGCCGGGCAGCATCTCGTATGGCTGCACGTCGGAGAAGACGCCGAGCGCGCCCGCGACAGCCGCGAGATAATACTTGTTCGGCGCTTTCGCCAGGCGCGCGCGCGGACGTTCGAGCAGGGGGGCGAGGAACAGGTCGAACTCGGCGTCGCGCAGCCGTTCGAGGTAGAGCGTGTAGCTGTGCGCGAACGGGCGGCAGACGACGGGCGAGGCGAGCGGCGGGAGTCGGCTCACGTCCACGCCCCAGAACTCGAACGTGACCCTGTCGCCGTGCTCGCGCGAGAAGCGCGACAGAGCCTCCCACAGATAACCAAGCTCCTCCTGCCTGTACCCGCCGCTCGTGCAGCCGACGCGCAAAGGCTTCGACTTGTCGCGCGGTCGTATGTCGCGCGGCAACTCGTCGCGCCGTATCGAGCCGTCGTAAGGGACGGTTCGCGCGTTGAGCGGCCCGACCGAATTCTTGATGGCGCGGCTTGAGACCCACACCGCGTCCGAGTCCTTCAACAAGTTCGCGAGTCGCCGGCGCGCGGGCGCTCCGGGCGCGAGGAAGTCGAACTCCGGCCCGGACTCGTGAAGCGTCAGAAAGTCGTCGTCGAGGAAATAACCCACGGGGCGTCCGGCGTCGAGCGCCTGCGCGAGAAGCGCCTCCGCCTTCTGCTGGAACGGCCTGACGAGCAGGAGCAAGTCCGTCTCGCGCACCCATTCGGGCGCGACCTGCGACTGCGGCTGGTAGAGAGCCTTGTAACTCCCGCGCCGGCTCGTCGCCTCGTCGTGATTCATCAGAATCTCGCACAGGGGGTCGTCATAGACTTCCTTCGTGTAGAGGACTGATTTGCGGCGCGCCGGCAAAGACGCGGGGAAGTTCTCGACCTGCGGGAAGTGGTGCCGGTGTCTGAGGTAGAAGGGGACGACCTGCTCCTCGTAGAGCCTGCGGCGCATCTCGCCCTCGATCTCGTCTTCGCCCGCGCGAAGCGCATCCACCTCGTACTCGCGCCAGCGCGCGGGCGTGAGCAGGTGGTCGCGCCGCGCGGAGTGGAAGAAGCGGACGAGCGTGAAGTCGTAAGGCGTCGTCCTGCCTATCGAGTCCGGCAGCTCCACCTCAACGTCGGAAACGACCTCGTCAACGACGACGAAAGGGACGCGGCGCGCGTACCTGATCCACAAGTCCCAGTCGCAGTTTCGGCGCAGGGCCACGTGGCAGTCGAGCATCCCGTGGCGCTCGGCCAGGCGGCGCGGGACGAGGACGCTGTTGTTTGCGATGAGGTTACGCTCGTACAGGTAGGGCAGCTCGACCTCGCGGTCGGGGTAGTCCTGCTGCCCCCTCGGCCCGCGCGCGCGGCAGCGCCCGACGATGACAGCCGTGCCGTCGTGACGCTCCGCCCCGCCGACGAGCGCGGCGAGCGCGCCGGGACGCCAACTGTCGTCGTCGAACTGGAATGCGATGAAGCGCCCGCGCGCGAGTTCGATGCCCTCGTTGGCGCGAAGTGCGGGCAGGCCGGAGTTGCGCTCGTGGCGGACGTGCACGACGCGCGGGTCTTCGGCGCGCAGGCGCTCGACGAAGTCGTGCGTGCCGTCGGTCGAGCCGTCGTCAACGACGATCAGCTCGAAGTCGTCGAAGTTCTGCGAGAGGACGCTCTCGACGGCGCGCGCGAGCCGCCCCGAAGCGTGGCGCGCGTAGGTCGGGAGGATGACCGAGACGAGCGGCGAGCGCGGCGAGTCGTCCGAGCGGAGAACCTTCTGGTCTTCGAGGAAGTGCTTGACGAGTAGCATTCTTGTGAACCGCGTCCGACAGGGCGCTTCAGGGCGCGAGCCTCGCGACGCGCTTGAGGCCGTCGCGCTCCCACGTCTCGTGGAAGCCGCAGGAGAAGAGTACGGCGAGCGACGCCGCGTTCGTGCTCTTGATGAACGCCTCGATCTCCTTCATGCCGAGCGCGCCGAAGGCGTATTCGACGGCCAACGCGGTCGCCTCTTTCGCAAGCCCTTTGCCCGTCGCCTCCGGCTCGCCGACGAGCATCCGCCCGAACTCCGCGCGCGCATTCGGCCAGTCAATGTTGTAGAGGGAAACTTGGCCGACGGGCTTATGCAACTCGTTCGTCTCCTCGATGACAAACACGAAGTCGTCGTCCCGCGGCGCGTACCGCTCGAACCACGCGCGGTGCTGCGCTTCGGTGAGCGGTTCGGAGTGGACGAACCAACTGCGTATGTGATCCTGATTCCGCCACGCGAGCGTCAGGCCCAGGTCTGATTCTTCGAGCAGGCGCAGGCGCACGCGCCCGCCCACAATCGGCTCGATATACCGCTTGGTCATAGGTCTTGCACGAGGGCGAAGTCCGCCGCGAACGTGCGCGCGGAACGACTCACGCTCAGTCCCCTTCCGCGGCGGCGACTTCGAGCGGCTCCCTTTGCCCGGCCACACTCACCGCCTCCCTGAGCGAGTCCGCGACGTGGCGCGCGTCTTCGCGGGTCATGCGCAGGTGCATCGGCAGAGAGAGGACGCTCGCGCTCGCGTGCGCCGAGCGCGGGCAAGTGCCTTCGGCGTAGCTGTACATTCGATAGAGCGTGTTGTCGCGGTAGTGGACGCCCGGATAGACCTGCCGCTCGTTCAGCCCGACGATGACCTCGTCGCGGTTCTCGACGATGACCTGATACAGGTGGCGCGAAGACTCGCAGCCCGGCGCAACGGGGACGCGACGAACGTCGCCGCCGAGCATCTCGTCGTACCACGCGGCTATCCTCCGCCTGTAAGCGTTGTCTTCGTCGAGGTACTTGAGCGCGACGAGCGCCATCGCCGCCATGATCGAGTTGCCGTGATACTTGAATCCCTCGTGCTCGACATCGTAGAGCCACTTGTAAGAGCCTTGCCCGATGGTGCGCGAGTAGGTGTCCTTGTTGATGCCGAGCCAAGTCCAGCGGCGCACCTCCTCGTCGAGCGCGGCGTCGGCGAAGCAGACCATGCCGGAGTCGGCGGTCGGCAGGTTCTTCACGGCCTGAAAGCTGAAGACCGACGCGTCCGACTCCGGGCCGACGTGCCTCCCCCCCAGGCGCGTGCCCGCCATGTGCGAGGCGTCGAGTATCAGGCGCAGGCCCCGCTCGCGGCACAGGCGCGCGACCTCCGCGAGCCTTCCGGTGTTTCCGCCGACGCCGACGAACATCACGGCGCGCGTGCGGGGCGTGACGCGCTCGGCGACCGAGAGCGGGTCGAGGCACAGGTACTCGTCAACGTCCGCGAAGACGGGCCGCAGCCTCTCGTAGAGTATCGCGTGGTTGGTCGAGACGAAGGTCAGCGGCGTCGTGATGACCTCGTCGCCCTCGCGCCAGCCGTCCCTCTCTTTGAGCAGGCGGAGCGCGAGGTGCAGCCCGGCGGTCGCGGAGTTCAGGAAGTGCGCGTGCGGAAGGCCGGTGTACTCCTTCCAAGCCTCCTCGAACTCGACGGTCTTGTATCCGAGGCCCGTCCAGCCTTTCTCAAGACACTCGCGGATGGCCTCCAGCGTCTCGTCCACGCGAAACGTCGGCACGAAAAGATGAACCGAGTTCATTCGTGAGACCTCGTTGTCACTATCGGCTTTTCCTTCGTTCTCTGCATAGCTGTTTGTGATTGAGCGCGACGCTCCCGGCGAGGAGGCTTGCTCAAGGGCGAGACTTCATAAATTCATCCCGCGACGGCGGCTGCGTGCCCCGCGCCTTTGCCGACGCTCGCCTCGTAGGCGCGCACGACCTCACGCGTCGGGCCGTCGGCGGCGACGCGGCCACGGTCGATCCAGATCGTGCGCTCGCAGAACTCCGGCAGCGTGGTCAGGCTGTGCGACGCGAAGACGACGATGCTCGCGCGCTCCATCACGCCGTTGATGCGTGCGCGCGCGCGCTCGATGAACTCGGCGTCGCCCGCCGCCATCACTTCGTCGAGCAGAAGAATCTCCGGCTCGACCGCCGTCGAGGCGGCGAAGGCGAGGCGCAGGAGCATCCCCGACGAGTAGCAGCGCACGGGGAAGTCGAGGAACTCTCCGAGTCCGGTGAACTCGCCGATCTCCTCCAGCTTCCGCTCGACCTCGCGCGGCGACATTCCGAGCAGGAGCGTGCGCGTGCGTATGTTGTCCCGACCCGAACACTCCATCTCGAACCCGGTGACGAACTCGAAGAGGGGGCAGACGCGCCCCCCGACCTCGACCTCGCCGCGCACGGGCGGGTAGATGCGCGCCATGACTTTCAGAAGTGTGCTCTTCCCCGCCCCGTTCGGCCCGACGAGTCCGACGCGCTCGCCCGCGCGGATGTCGAGCGAGACGCCGCGCAGCGCGCGAATCGTCCGCGGCACCGTCCGTCGCGGGCGCAGCAGTCCGGCGGCAGCCGACTTCAGGCTGCGGTGCTTCTCCGCGTCAACGCTGAACTCAACGTCAACGCCCCTCAGTGTGATTCGCGGCTCGGTTGCCATCAATCGAAGCGCCCGTTCTCTAAAGCAGGTAAGCGAGCCGGCGGTGAAAACGCCACGTCAACGCCGACGCGCATATCGTCAGCCCGACGATCAGAAGGCCGACCGCCTGATAGTTCAAAGCCGCCGCCGGGCGCGAGTGCAGAAGCGGCTGCCTGACGACTTCCAGAAGGTGATAGAGCGGGTTGAGGTCAACGACCCAGCCGAGCGAGCGCGAGCGCAACAACTCCGGCGGCCAAAGCACGGGCGTGACGTAGAACAGAATCTGCAACCCCAGCGACGCGACGTGCGCCGCGTCGCGAAACCTCGCGTTGAGGTGCGCGAAGATCGAGATGAGCAGGAGCGAGACGGCGCACAGCAACAGCACGCCCGGCAAGGCCCACGCGACGCCCCAGCCGAATTCGACCCCGAGCAGCAGCGCGACGACGGCGAAGGCCGCGAGGCTCGTCAGCATCTTGAAAGTGATGCTCACGAAGAACCGGAAGACGTAAACGTAAGGCGCGACGCCGATCTGCTTGATGTAGCCTTCCGACGCTACGAACGCGCTGCTGCCTTCGACGATTGAAGACGTGAGGTAGAGCCAGACGACCAGCCCGGCGGCGAGAAACGGCAGGAACTCCCTGACCGGCTGGCCGAGAAGCGCGCCGTAAACGAAGCCGACGGCGAGAATCGTGACCGCGAAGTTGACGAATATCCAGCCGACGCCGAGCGTCGAGCGGCGGAAGCCCGTCCGCACGTCCTGAAGGCCGAGCCGCCACCAGATGGGCCAGGCCCGCGCGGCCTGCGTCACGTCTTCGACGACTCTATACATCCGAACGTACCTCTCCGAAGAATCACGGCCCCGACTGAAGGCGTGCGCTCGCCGCGCAGATTTATGAGCTTTACCCCTGCGTGAAGTTATAAGGTATATTGCCAGCCCTAACAAGTCTGCTCGCGGATTGCCGGATATGGTCTTCAACTCTCTTACTTTTTTCGTCTTCTTCTCGGTCGTCCTGTGCCTCTACTACCTCCCGCTTTCGTGGGGGGCGCGCAAGGCGATACTCCTCGCCGCGTCCTACGTCTTCTACGGAGTTTGGAATCCGCCGTTCGTCCTTCTGCTCCTTTTCACGACCGTCGTTGACTGGCTCACCGCGCGCTGGATGGAGCGCACAGAAAAGGAGAGGACGCGCAAGGCGCTGCTCCTCCTGAGCCTCGTCTCGAACCTCGGCCTCCTTTCATACTTCAAGTACGGCGCGTTCGTGCTGGCGAACTTCACCGCGATGCTCGCCGCGATGGGCATACACTACTCGCCGCCCGCGCACGACATAGTGCTGCCCGTGGGAATCTCTTTCTACACGTTCCACACGCTCTCTTACACGATTGACGTTTACCGCCAGCGTCTGCGCGCGACGCCTCGGCTCACGGACTTCGCGCTCTTCGTCTCGTTCTTCCCCGCGCTCGTCGCCGGGCCGATCATCCGCGCGTCACACTTCCTGCCGCAGTTGGAGACGCCGAAGCGCGCGAACAGGGATCAGTTCGGCTGGGGCCTGACGCTCATCTTCGTCGGGCTGTTCGAGAAGGTCGTGCTCGCCGACGCGCTGCTCGCGCCCGTGGCCGACCGCGTCTATGCGGCGACTGTGAACGCCGGGATGGTGAGCGCGTGGACGGGGACGCTCGCCTTTTCGGGGCAGATATTTTTCGACTTCGCGGGCTACTCGACGTGCGCCATCGGCGCGGCGCTCTGCCTCGGCTTCGGCCTGACGAAGAACTTCGACTACCCTTACGCCGCCGTCGGCTTCTCCGACTTCTGGCGGCGCTGGCACATCTCGCTCTCGACGTGGCTGCGCGACTACCTCTACGTCCCGCTCGGCGGCAACCGAGCGAGTGCGCCGCGCGTTTACGCGAACCTGATGTTGACGATGCTCATCGGCGGGCTGTGGCACGGCGCGGCCTGGCGGTTCGTCGTGTGGGGCGGGCTGCACGGCACTTACCTTGTCACGGAGCGTCTCTTGAAATCTGTGTTGAAGAAGCGCGCCGTCGCGCAGACGCAGCCCGCTCCCGTGCCGGTCGCCGAAGGCGGGTTCGTGCTGCTGTCGGGACGTTTCGCTCAAGTGGCGCTGGCGCTCGTGACCTACGCGCTCGTCTGCGTGGCTTGGGTCTTCTTCCGCGCGCAGGACTTCGCCTCGGCGCGCGGCGTCGCGGCGGCGATGATCGGGCGGCGCAGGGAGTTCATGCCTTTGGACGCCGGGATGGTCGCGGCGCTCGCGGTCGTCGCGCTGATGCTCGTGGCGCATTGGAGGATGCGCGACACAGACCTCGCGGAAGTTGCGGGGCGGATTCCGGTCTGGCTGCGGCCTTTGATCTTAACTTTCCTGGTGGTCTCGATCTTCTTCACGCTCTTGTCGGGGGACAGCCGTGCGTTCATCTACTTCCAGTTCTGAGGCCGAAGTCCTGCGCGCCGACTGGCCGCGCACATTGACGGCGACCGCCTTGCTCGTCCTGCTTCTTCTTGGCGGGTGGGAGGTCTTCTGGCGCACGCGCGGCTTCGAGCCTTCGGTCAGCGACGACGCGCGCCTCTGGTCTGCGGCGAGGCATCGCGTCAGGCCGGACAGCGTCGTGCTGGTCGGAAGCTCGCGCATGCACGCCGGAGTCCACCCTTCGGACTTTCAACAGGCGACGGGCATCCTCCCCGTCCAGCTCGCCGTCAACGGCGGGATGAGTTACCCCGTGCTTGAGAACCTCGCGCGCGACCAGTCGTTCCGCGGGACTGTGATCTGCGATTTGAGCGAGGCGGAGGTCACGACGGGGATGACGACGTACCTTGAGACGGGCTTCGTCAACTCATACGAGCACGAGACGCTGGCCGGGCGTGCCGAATCGCGGCTTCAGATGTTCGCGCAGGCGCATCTCGTTCTCGCCTCGCCGCAACTGTCGCCGCCCCTGCTTGAGGCCGCCGCGCTGCAAGGGCGCTTGCCCGCGCCCGCGACTTCGCCCGCGACCGTCGGCGAAGACCGCACGCTCTACCTGGACTTCACGAAGGCCGACCTCGAAAAGCTCCGGCCCAAGATCGCCGACATGACGGTCGCGCAAGGCCCGGACATCAGCCCCGAAGAGTTCGTCGCGCGCGCGCGCCGCTTCGTGTCGCTCGCCGAGAAGATAGAGGCGAGGGGCGGGCGCGTCGTCTTCGTCAGGTTCCCCACCTCGGAGCTGCTCTGGGAGAGGCTGGAGAAGGCTTACCCGAAAGCCTCCTACTGGGACGAGTTCGCGCGCCGGACGCACGTCCAGACCGTACACTTTAAAGACTACCCCGAACTACAATTCGACTGCCCCGACTACGTGCACCTCGACATGAGGGACGCGCCCCGTTTCACGAGCGCCCTGGCGAAGATCGTCTTCGCGAAGAGGTAGCGCCGCACGCCGCGGGTTCGCGCAAGTCTCCGGCGGCGGCACGGACGGGATGTCAGGAAGGCTCGCGGCTGAGGGCGCTCTTGATGCGCTCGCGCGCCTCGGCGTCGAGCGAGATTTCAAACGACTCTCCGGCGCTCACGCGCACCGCGCGCGCCCGCAGCGTCTCGCGCATGAGGCGGAGTTGTTCGAGATACCAGACGCACCAGACGCAGACCCACAGGTGGAGTTTCAGCAGCACGCGCTCGCGCAAGCCGAGCGGGCGCTCCATTGATTGCGACATCAGCGACACCATCTCTTCGCAGGCCGGCAGCCGGTGGAGCAGCAGCCAGCGGAGCGCGTGCGTCGCCTTCCTGTAAGGGTTGAGCCTCATCGCCTCAAACGTCCCTCGGCTTGAACCAGTTGAGTTCGATGCAGCGCCGCAGGTGCGTTCGCGCGCGGTGCAGCATCACCCAGAGGTTGTTGGCCGAGACGCCGAACACCTCGCAAATCTCTTCGCTTTCGAGGCCGTCGAACTCGCGCAGGACGAAGGCCCCGCTCACGCGCGCCGGCAGGGGCCGGAGGCATTCGTCGAGGACTCGGAAGAACTCGCCCTGCTCCAAAAGCTCCTCCGGCGTCGCGCGCCACTCGGCGGGCGCGCAGTCCGCAACCCAGTGACCCTTCCACTCGCCCGACGACCTGAAGAGTTCCGCGTGCTCGAACGCCTCGCCTTCGAGCTGGCTCGCGGGCGTCTCGCGCCCCAGCCGCCTGAAGTGATCCGCGAGCTTGTGCTTGAGAATCCCCGTCAGCCAAGTGCGCTCCGAGCCGCGGCCCGCGAAAGTTTCGTGCGCGCGCAGCGCCGCGAGGAAAGTCTCCTGCACCAAGTCCTCCGCGACCGACGAGTCGCGCAGGCGCAGCATCGCGTAGCGGAAAAGGTAGTCGCCGTGCTCGTCAACCCACGCGGCGGGGTCGGGGGAGAGGCGCGCGGCGGTGCGCTGCTCTTCGATCATTTGAAACCGGCTTCGACGCGAGGGGCCGTGCCGATCTCGCACGGCGGGGGAAGCGCCTCCGATTCGCTGACTTGTCCGCGCAGAAAATGTTTGACCCTGCTCGTCCGTTGTTATATTAGCACAGGCAATTTACGTTCGATTCGGAGGCCGCGCGCGCCGGCGGCGTGGCCTCAACCGTCAAAAGCCATGACGCTCAAACCATGCCGCGACTGCGGCGCGATGCTCCCGCCCGACGCGCGCGGCTGCCCGCGTTGCGCGCGCAACATCGAGGCCGAGCGGATGCTCGCCAAAGTCTTCTGGTGCGCGCTCGTGCCCGCGCTCGCCGTCGCCGCCGCCGCCGTCTATCTCATCTACGCGAAGTTGTAGCGCCGGCCAGACCCTTTCGCACGACCTTCAAAGTCCGCATCGAGCACGCCTCAAGCCCCGACGGGCAGACGGCGAAGGACGGCGCGCTCCTCTTCACAGGCCCGCCGTTCGGACTTCCAAAATTCTTCGACGAGCCGCGCAGGGGGCTTCGGGCGTGAGATAGAATGACGGGGGATGGAACCGATGAGTTCAAATGCGCTCGCGGTCTCGGCGTCGTCGCCGGCGGACAGAGGCGTCGCGCGAACGTCTCAGACGGTCGGCTACTTCGCGTCGTTCGTCGCGCTGGGGCTGACCGTCGGGACGTTCGGGCCGACGCTGCCCGGCCTGGCCGCGCAAGTAGGCGCGGCCCTCGGCGGCGCGGGCTTCCTCTTCATGGCGCGCTCGCTCGGCTACCTCGTCGGCTCGTCTCGCGGCGGTCGCCTGTTCGACCGCGCTTCGGGGCACGCGCTGATGGCCGCCGCGCTCCTCGTCATGGCTTTGACGATGGCGCTCGTGCCGCTCGTGCCGGCGCTGTGGGTTTTGCCTGTGGTGCTGCTCCTGCTCGCGCTGGGGCTTTCGATGGCTTCGATCTTCCCGACGACGCTCACCTTCGCCGGGCGGCGCATGACGCTCGACGGCCAGGTGACGGGCTGGTTCATCGTCGGCGCGAGCGCAGGCTCGATGCTTCTGCCGTGGACTATCGGCCAGCTCTTCGAGCGCGTGGGGCCGCGCGCGACGATGCTCGTCATCGCGGCGGCGCTCGCCGCGGCGGTCGTGGTCGTCGTCTCGATTCTGCGCGCGTTCCGCGTGAACTCTTCGGAGGGCTTCGCGGCTGTCTGAAGTTTAAGCCGACGGCCTCAAGCGGTCGCGCTCAAGCTTTCGCTTCGCACCGCGCCCTTTACGCCGTACTGCCCTGCGACGCCCGCGAGCGCTTCCCTCAACTGCCTGCGACCGCGGCTCAGCCTCGACATCACCGTGCCGATTGGAATCCCAAGCACGCCCGCGATCTCTTTGTAGGAGAACTCCTCCACGTCCGCGAGCAGGACGACTTCGCGGAAGCCCGACTGCAAGCCGTCGAGCGCGGCGACGACCTCCTCGTCCGTCAGGTCGTGCGGGACGGGCGGCACGCACGCGACCGTGTCGGCGAGCAGCGCGTCGTCGGCCTGCACCCAGCGCCCGTGCGAGTTCTTCCGCCGCTGGTGGTTCAGCTTGTGGAAGAGAATCTTGTAGAGCCACGCGCGGCAGTTCGTCCCCGGCTCGTAGCGGTCGAACGACTTCCACGCTTGCAGGTAAACTTCCTGCACGAGGTCTTCCGCCTCCGCGCGCTCCGCGACGAGCCTGACCGCCGTGCGGAAAAGGTCGTCGAGGTGCGGCACGGCTTCCGACTCGAACGCTTCGGCTGTGATCTCTCTTCTCACGGGGACACTCTCCTCAAGCAGGTGGAAAATTTTTCGCGGCGGCTTCGGCTCCCGGTTCGACCGCGCACACACATTGGTCGCCCGCGCCCGAAAATCCTTACAGAAAAATTTTCGCCTTGAAGATTTCGGCCCCGGACGCGGAATAAAGGCCCGCCGCCGGGAGATACACTTGCAGCGGGGTGTTGACACGGTCGGGCCGACCGAGCCGACACGCGGCGGATCACACTTGAGGTCACAGAAGGATGAGAAGATTCAACGCGCCGGAGTCCGCCTGCGAAAGAGTCGCGCCCGCGCTCGACTCCTACCTGAGCCTTGAACTCGACGACGCGCGCGCGGGCGAAGTCCGCGGCCACGTCGAGAGCTGCGCGGCCTGTTCCCGCGAGATAAAGGAACGCGAACGTCTCCGCGCGCTCGTCCGCCGCGCCGTCCGCCGCGAGTCCGCGCCCGAACGTCTGAGGCTGGGCGTCCGGCAGATGCTTCGGGGAGAGGCGAGGTAGCCCGTGGCCTTGACGCGCTCGATCCTCCGCGGGAGTAGTTTTGAAGTCGCGCCCGAACGCGCGGACGGCTTCGCGGTGACGGCGGACTCCGCGCGCGCCACCGTTGACTCCGAGCGCACGGCGACCGACTCCGAGCGCACGACTTTGGCCGACTCGCTCGCCCGCGCGCTCGCCGCGCTCTTCGGCGACGACCGCCGCTTCTCGCTCGAGCACAGGCTCTTCAACACCATCAGCCTGCTCAACGCCGTCACGAACCTTGTCGGCGCGCTCGGCATGGTGCGGCTCGTGAACCGCGACCTGTTAGTCCTCCTGCAAGCGGGCACGGGCCTGCTCTTCCTCGCCTGTTACTACCTCTCGCGCTTCCGAAACGCCTTCCGCGCTCTCTACTGGCCCTTCGTTTTGCTGACGCTCGGCTTCGTCTTCACGAACGCGCTTGAGAACTCGGGGACGACCGGCGGCGCGCACTACTACCTCATCCCCGCGCTCGTCATCGCCGTCATCCTCTCCGACCGCACGCGCACGACCGCGGCGGCGGTCTGCCTGTTCGCCGCGGCGACCGCCGTCCTGCTCTTCGTCGAGCAGTCGCACCCGGCATGGATAAAACCTTACGCAGACCCGCGCGAAAGATTCTTCGACATCTCCGCGAACCTTCTCTTCGTGCAGATTTTCACGGGCGCGCTCGTGCTCGTCCTGACGCGCAACCTGAACCAGGAGCGGCGCAAGTCCGACCGCCTGCTGCTCAACGTCCTGCCCGAACAGGTCGCGCAGGAGTTGAAAGAGACCGAACGCGTCGCGCCGCTCGAATACGAATCGGCCACCGTCCTCTTCACGGACTTCGTCGGCTTCACCGGCATCGCCGAGCACCTGTCGCCGCAGCAGTTGGTCGAAGAGCTGGACGGCTGTTTCCGCGAGTTCGACCGCATCGCGAAGAGACACAGGCTCGAAAAGATCAAGACCATCGGCGACGCGTACATGGCCGCGGGCGGCGTGCCCGCGCCGAACGCGACGCACGCGGTTGACTGCGTGCTGGCCGCGCTCGGAATCCGCCGCGCGGTTGACGAGTTGATGGCGCGCAACATCGCCGCGGGCCGCCCGCACTGGCGACTACGCATCGGCATCAACACGGGCCGCCTGGTCGCGGGCGTCGTCGGGCGCGAGAAGTTCGCCTACGACGTTTGGGGCGACACGGTCAACACCGCGAGCCGGCTCGAATCCTCCGGCGTGGCCGGCGAGATAAACATCTCGCGCGCGACTTACGAGCGCGTCAAGGAGTTCTTCGCCTGCGAGCCGCGCGGACTCGTCGCCGCGAAGGGCAAGGGCGAGATCGAGATGTTCTTCGTCCGCCGGCTCCGGCCCGAGTTGTCGCGCGGCGGCGAAGGCGCAACGCCCAACGAGAAATTTTTTGAGATGTACGAACGCCTCTCGCGCGCGGCTTCCGCCACCCGCTGAATCTCCTTCCCGCCGAATCATCACGCCCGCTCGAAAAAAATTGCCGACTCGCTGTAAGGATTCCCCGACTGCCGCGACTAACGTGGCAGGTGAGGGACATGAGCGAACAAAAAAGAAAGCGTGTTGTCATCCTCGGCGGCGGTTTCGCAGGGCTGTACACGGCGCAGTACCTTGAGAAGGCTCTGGGGCGGCG